>DATIKE010000326.1:0-10251 GCA_035477895.1 Phycisphaerae bacterium | reverse complement strand
TCGGTCGTCCCTGCGGGACTGTGGGGAGATGGTATCCGCTCACGGGCGGTAGCGGGAGAACGGAATACCCAAGGAAGATCGCGTTTGAGGAGCCGAACACCGCGTCGTGCGCATAAAAACCGCCCGCCGTCGCACCAACGCGGATCGGAACGGGGATCGCGGATAGTTCTTACCATGAGCGGAGTGCATGACGACACAACAAGATCGGTCGCCCGGCCGGACGATGACTTGAGCTTGTCGGCAACCATGCCCAAAAACCTGTGAACGGTTACGTAAGGCCTTTGCCTATCGTTCCAACCAGTCGTCGCGCGGTGACGGAATAGAAGCCGTTCTCCGCATCCGCATCACCGAGCCGGTGGTGCCGTTGACCACGCAGGTCGCACAGTAAAGGCTGCGAACGGTGGGCATGGCTTACGATGTGCCCTGCGCTTGGTCGAATGCCCCCTCCCGACAGGCTAAATGCCGATCGTAAACGGATTGGTTGCTCTTTCCTGATCCGGGCGCACAATAACTCCCAGGATTTGCTCGATTGGAGGCCTTGACCATGACCCCCGACCGAATCGCGGCGACGATCGACCACACGATCCTGAAGGCCGAGGCGACACCGGCGATGGTCGATCGGTTGTGCGAGGAGGCCGGGCGGTACGGGTTCGTGGCGGTGTGCGTGAACCCGATGTGGGTGGGCCGCTGCCGACAGCGTCTGGCGGGGACGGCTGTCCGGGTGGCCAGCGTGGTCGGGTTCCCCCTGGGGGCCAATCGGACCGAACTCAAGGTCGAAGAGACCCGCCGGGCGATCGGCGACGGGGCGGTTGAGATCGACATGGTCATCCCGGTCGGGGCGCTCATCGCGGGCGAGACGGCCCTGGTGCGGGACGACATCGCCGCGGTGGCCGAGGCGACCCATGCCGGCGTCAAGGGGAACCTGCTCAAGGTCATCCTGGAGACCGCCGCCTTGAGCGACGAGCAGATCATCACGGCCTGCCGCTGCGCGGTCGAGGCCCGGGCGGATTTCGTGAAGACCTCGACGGGGTTTCATTCGGCCGGCGGAGCGAAGGTCGAGCATGTACGGCTGATGAAGCGGCATGCGGCACCGCTGGCGGTCAAGGCATCCGGCGGCATCCGGTCGGCGGCGGATATGATGGCCATGCTGGAGGCCGGCGCCAGCCGGATCGGAACGTCATCCGGGCCGGCGATCATGGATCAGATTCTCCAGGGCAAATAATCACGCTGCGCGGACTGTTCTGGGCGACGATCTCACAAAGCGGTGATGCCCCGGTATGAAATCGGCGTTCCTGTCCGTTCCTTCCCGGTCGCAGTTCGGATCGGTCGTGACTGGGGCCTGACCTGCCCGTTCAGATTTTCCCACAGGTGCCATCCCCCAAATATGCCAAAATGCGCTTGGCAAAACCCCATATGGCCGGTAGAGTACACCCCTGTCGGGCGGGGCGATAAACCGTCCGGGGACGGGGAAAGAATGCGTGCGGCCGGCGGCGGCGCGTGGCGAACCGACCGGGAGGCGTCGGCGGCGCGTGGAATCTTACGGTCGCAGATTCGGCCGATTGGCGTGCCTGTTCAGCCAGGCGGTTCCTCTTGGGGCGTGGTTTACAAAGAGGCGACCGCCTCAGGTGCATGGAGGTGCCTGAAGTCTCATGTTCCTCAAGCAACTGACCTGCGAGGGTTTCAAAAGCTTCGCCGACCGCATCGTGCTGAACTTCGAGCGCGGTGTGACCGGCATCGTCGGGCCGAACGGCTGCGGCAAGAGCAACGTCGTCGATGCGATCAAGTGGGTTCTCGGCGATCAGAGCGCCAAGAGCCTCCGCGGCGACCTGATGCAGGATGTGATCTTCTTCGGCTCGGGCACCCGCAAGTCGGCCGGCTTCGCCCAGGTCGATCTCACTTTCGACAACACCGATCGGGCCCTGGCCTTCGAGGCCGACGACGTCACCATCACCCGCCGACTCTACCGCACCGGCGAGAGCGAGTACCTGCTTAATAACGAGGACGTCCGGCTCAAGGACGTCAAGGATCTCCTGCGCGACACGGGCATGGGGATCAGCGGGTACTCGGTCGTCGAGCAGGGCAAGGTGACTTTTCTGATCCAGGCGAACGCGGAACAGCGGCGGGTGGTGTTCGAGGAGGCGGCGGGGATCAGCAAGTACAAGGCTCGCAAGAAAGAGGCCGAACGCAAGCTGCTGCGGGTCGAGCAGAACCTGCTGCGCCTGGAAGACATCATCGACGAGGTCGAGCGGCGGCTTCGCAGCATCAAGTACCAGGCGGGCAAGGCCCGGAGCTGGCAGCTCTACGATCGCCAACTGCGCGAGAAGCGGGCCACGTATTCGCTGGCCGAGTATCACCGGTTGTCTCGGCAGTCGCAGTCGCTGCGTACCGAGGCCGATCGGCTCAGCGACGAGGTGACCCGGCTGCGGACCGAGATCTCGGAAACCGAGGCACGGGAATCGCAGCTGCGCAACAAGCTCGATGTATTGGAGGCCGAGCGCCAGGACTTGCAGCGGCAGGTGCTGGCCACGGTGGCGGAGGTCACCGAGAAGCGCGAGCGGATCGAGCAGTCGGGCCGGCAGATGGACATGCTGTTGACGGTACAGGCCCGCGAGCAGGAGCGGCTGGCGGGCGAGCGGCAGCGGGCGTTCCGCCAGCAGAAGGACATCGAGTCGGCCGAACGGGAGATGGCTGCTCTGCAGGAGCGACTCTCGGCCACCCACGCGGAGCAGGATCGGCTGGCGGGCGAGGACGCGGTGCTGGCCCGGGAGATGGCCGGCCTGGAGGCCCGCGGCGAGGAGGAGAAGGCGGGGATCATCGAACTGGCCCGACGGATGGCCCAGCTTCACAACCAGGTCGAGTCACTGGAGTCCGAGCGCCGGCGGTTGCAGGCGGAGAAGGAGCGGCTGGTCGTCCGGCAGCAGCAGGTGCAGAACGAACTGGCGGAAACGATGGCCAGCCGGGCGGCCCGGGATCGGCGGGCCCACGAGCTGGCCGGGCTGATCGAGGACCTTTCCGCACGCATCGAGCAGAAGCAGCAGGAGGCAGAGCGGCTCGGCGCCGACCAGGCCGAGCTGAGCCGGCAGCTTGCCTCAGCCAAGGAACATCGCAGCGGCATGCTCAGCCGCAAGCACACGCTCGAGGACCTCGAGCGGAACCTCGAAGGCGTCGACGCGGGCGTCCGGGAACTGCTGCACCGCAAGGAGCAGGACTCGGCCGGGCAGAGCTTCGGCTACGTATGGGGGATGGTCGCGGACCTGATCGCGGCGGATGTGTCCCACGCGGCGCTGATCGAGACGGCGCTCGGGGAATACGACCAGTATCTGGTGGTCGGGGACAGCGGCCTGCTGATCGCCGACGTCCAGGTGCTCGCGGACTGTCCCGGCCGGATTCCGACGATCTGCCTGGATCGGCTGCCGGCGTTCATCGACGGGCGGGACTTCTCGCAACAGGAGGGGTTCGTTGCCAGGGCTATGGACCTCGTGCGTTATGAGTCGCATTGCGAGCGCCTGGTGAAGCACCTGCTGGGCCACACGATCATCGTGCGGTCCCTGGCCGACGCCGTGCGGATGGCCGAGCAGAACCCGCCCATGTACCAGTACGTGACACTGAGCGGCGAGTTGCTGGACCCGCAGGGGATCTGCCAACTCGGGCCGGCGGGCGGGCGGGCGGGGCTCATTTCGCGGAAGAGCGAGCTGCGTGAGATCGACGCCCAGATCGCCGAAGTCGACGGGCGAATCGCGGACATGTCCGGTCGGCTGGAGCAGGCGTCGGCCGAAGCGGCCCGGTTGCAGATCGAGCAGCACGAGTTGCGGAACGCTCGCGCGGATGCCCGCACGGCCGAGGCGGAGAACAACGCCGCCCGGCAGGCCACCCAGAACGTGATCGATCGCCTGACCCGGAGCGGGCCGGAGATCTCCGCCGAGATCGAGGCGGTCGAATTGCGGATGGGCGAGGCCGTTCGGCAGGCGAGCGATGGGCGCGAGGCTCTGGCTCGGCTGGAGAAGGACAACGCCGATCGCCAGCAGCGGATCGACGGCATCCAGGTGGAGACGGGCCGACTGCGACAGGAGAGACTGAGGCTTGGAGACCTGTTGACCCGGGCGAAAGTCCAGGCGGCGGAACTGGCCCAACGTCGCAGCTCGGTGGGCGACCGCTTGCGCGAGCTGCGAGCCGCCCGACAGGCGAGCGAGGAGGCGGTCCGGGTGGCGGCCCACGAGGTCGAGCAGGCGGCGACGAGAATCACGCTGGCCGAGCGGACCATCCTGGGCGCCCAGACCCGGCTGGCGGATCTGTACGCGGACAAGGAGCGGCTGGACCGGCTGGCGCTGGATCGCGGGCGGTTGCGCGAGCAGATCGCCGCCGAGCTGGAGGATCTGGCCGGAACGGTTCGCCGGGACCGGACGTTGCTGGAGGAGGTCGAGGTATCGGCCAACGCCCGGCAGATGGATCTGCGCGAGTGTACGATCCGCGTCGAGGATTTGTGTGCCCGCGTGCGCGATGACTTGAACATCAACTTGGCCGAGGCCTATACCAGCTACGAGCACCAGGACCAGGACTGGGCGGTGGTCGAGGCGGAGATCGAGGATCTGAAGGCCAAGATCCAGCGACTGGGCAACGTGAACCTGGACGCGATTGCCGAGCAGGAGGAATTGGAGCAGCGGTCGGGGTTCCTCGGCGGGCAGCGCGACGACCTTCGGAACGCCAAGAACCAGTTGGAAGAACTGATCGAGCAGCTCAACGTGGAGTGCCGTGAGCGGTTTGTTCGGACTTTCGAGGCGGTGCGGGGGAACTTCAACGAGATGTTCCGCAAGCTGTTCGGCGGGGGCAAGGCGGACCTGATGTTCGAGCAGCCGCCCGAGGGCCAGCCGCTGGACGTGCTGGAGGCGGGTATCGAGATCATGGCCCGCCCGCCGGGCAAGGAACTGCGGACCAATTCGCTGCTGTCCGGCGGCGAAAAGACGATGACCGCGATCGCGTTGCTGATGGCCATCTTCAAGAGCCGGCCGTCGCCGTTCGCCCTGCTGGACGAGGTCGACGCCGCCTTGGACGAGGCCAACAACGAGCGGTTCAACCGGATCGTCCAGGAGTTCCTGGACCGGACGCAGTTCGTCATCATCACCCACCAGAAGCCGACCATGTCAATCGCCGACGTGCTGTACGGGATCACGATGCAGGAAGCCGGCGTCAGCAAGAAGGTCAGCGTCAAGTTCGACACCGGCCGCGAGACCGCCGTGGCGTGATGCCGGCGGATATCGTTTTCCGCGAGGCGGATTGATACAATAGAACGACCCGAGCCGTGGACACCGGTGCCGCACGGTTTTGGGATGGGTTTCTATCAAGGGTGAGAGTTTCATGTCTGAAGAATTGAACCAGGCGGACGGGTCGGTAAAGGATCGCGTGGCGGCGGTGGTGGACAAGCTGCGGCCGCTGATCCAGGGAGACGGGGGCGACCTCGAGCTGGTCGATGTCACCGCCGAGGGGGTGGTTCAGGTCCGCCTTCACGGGGCGTGTGTGGGCTGCCCCGGTGCCCAGATGACCCTGCGCATGGGCGTCGAGCGGAACATCAAGGCGTCGGTGCCGGAAATCAGGGAAGTTGTCTGCGTCAACCCTGGATGAGGAAGCCGCCCAGCGGTGTCGCCAGGGCGAGGACCATGACCACGGCCCCGGGGATCGGGCCGACCCTCCGGAATGCCCACGCGGCCAGTGTCCCACGGATGGCCGCGATTCCCGTGTATGTCAGGACTGTCGGGGAAGCTGAAGCGGGACGATCGTCCCGCGCGGGCGTCACATCCGTTGCGGTTCCGTTCGTACCCGTCGGCGGGTCAGCCCGGGATGAAGCTCATCTTGGCGTCGATCCGGGCGACGGTTTCGGCGATCAGTCTGACCGCGTTGTCGAGGTCGGAGAGGTTGCAGACCTCGACCGAGGTGTGCATGTAGCGGTTGGGCAGGCCGACCAGGGCGGTGGCCATCCCGGCGCGGTTGATCTGCATGGGGTTGGCGTCGGTCCCGGTCGCGCCGGGCGAGGCGCTCAACTGGTAGGGGATTTTCTTCTTTTTAGCAGTATCAATCAGCAGGTCGCAGAGGATGGGGTTGATGTTGGCGCCGCGCTCGATGACCGGGCCCTTGCCGAGGCCTTTCTCGCCGTGGACCTTCTTCTCGACGCCGGGGTTGTCGGAGGCGTGGCAGACGTCGACGGCGATGCCGACGTGCGGGTCGAGCCCGAAGCTGCTGGTCCGGGCACCGCGCAGGCCGATCTCCTCCTGGACGGTGGCGACGGCAAAGAGGGCGCATCTGGGTTTGCGGTCGGCCAGGAGTCGCATGGCTTCCATGACCACGTAGGCGCCGACCTTGTCGTCCAGGGCCGGCGAGGTGACGCAGTCCTTGCCCAGCCGCTGCACGCCGAGCCGATAGGTGACCGGGTCGGACACCGACACCATCTCGGCGGCCTCGGCCTTGTTCCTGACGCCGATGTCGATCCACAGATCGGCGATGTCGATCTTGGGCGCGGTGCGTTCCTCGGGTTTCATCAGGTGGATGGGTTTTCGCCCGATGACGCCCTCGACCGGGCCGTTGCGGGTGTGGATGGTCACGCGCGATCCGGGCAGCACGGTGAGGTCGAACCCCCCGACGGTGGCGAAGGTGACGAAGCCGTCATCGGTGATGTACTGGACCATAAGTCCGATCTGGTCGTAGTGCCCGGCGAGCATGATTCGCGGGCGGCCCCGGGGGTTGAGCGTGACGATGGTGTTGCCGTGGACGTCGGTGGTGATCTCGTCGGCGCAGCGTTTCATGCGGTTGCGGATGAGGCGGGCGACCGGCTGTTCGAAGCCGGATACCGAGGGCGTCTCGAGCATGTTCCTGAGGAAATCAAAGCATTCCTTCCGCATGGGTGGTCGTCCTTTCTTTGGGATGATCTTAGGGCATCGGCGGGCGAGTCTCAATGTTTCCGTTGTCGGCCGATTTTCTTTTCATTCGGCTCGGTGTTATCTTCTTTGTGGCGAAGACCCCGGAACAGAGCGGGTGAGCGGCGGGCTTTGTGCCGCCGTCCGCCGGGGTCAGCCCGGCGGCTCGCCGCTTTTCGCATTGTGTGCTCCCATGCAGTTGTCCCGCCCGGCATTCGGGGGGGAGGCGCGTTGTACCGCAATCACGACTACGCCAACGAGGTTCACGTCATCACGCACCCGCTGGTGCAGCAGAAGCTGGTGTTTGCCCGGGATGCCCGAACCGGCAGCGACGATTTCCGCCGGCTGCTCCGCGAGATCGCGATGCTGATGGCGTTCGAGATCACGCGGGACTGCCCGACGCGGTCGGCGACGGTTCGCACGCCGCTGGCATCGGCCGAGGGAGCGGTTCTGGCCAGGGAGATCACACTGGTGCCGATTTTGCGGGCCGGGCTGGGGATGGCCGATGGTGTGTTGCAGCTCGTGCCCGGAGCCCACGTCGTTCACCTGGGGATCTACCGGGACGAAACCTCGCTGCAGCCGGTGGTGTACTACAACAGGCTGGCCCCGCGCGTGGCCCGGACCGAAGTCATCGTGGTCGACCCGATGCTGGCCACCGGCGGGTCGTGTTGCGTGGCGATCGACGCGATCAAGCAGGCCGGGGCCCGGCAGATCAAGCTGCTGTGCCTGGTGGCCTCGCCGGAGGGCATCGGGCAGCTTGGCTGTTCGCACCCGGACGTGGCGATCTATACCGCGGCGATCGACGAGCGTCTGAATGACAAGGGTTACATTCTCCCCGGCCTGGGCGACGCGGGCGACCGGTGCTTCGGAACGGAGTGACCCGTCCGGAACCGGGCCGTGGAAGCATTGAGCGAGTGCCGTTTTCGGTAAGACAGTTTCGTGTTCGAGGCGTAGGGGCGCGGCGGTTCAACCGCCCCTGCGGGGATTTGGGTCTTTTTACACCGATAACCCAGGGCTTCGCCCTGGGCTACTGCCTGCCTGTGTGCACACAGACAGGTCGGTTGCCCCTCCGGGGCAGGAAACCAAGGAAACTCGCGAACCGAAAACGGCACGAGAGGCCCCTTCGAGGAGGTCACCAGGATGATGAGGCGATATCGATGGATGGCGGCGGTGTTGATCGCGGCGGTTCTGCCGGCCGTGGCGGGGGCGGCCGTAACCACTCAGCCGGCAAGCAGACCTGTAGCCAAGTCGGCGACGAAACCGGCCAAGGCGTCACCGCCCAAGGTCGCGGTGTTCCAGCTCAGCGACATCATCCTGGAGAAGCCGCCGGAGATCAGCTTCGGGTTCGATCTTAGCGGTCACGGCCGGCTGTACGACCTGGTTCGACGGCTCAAGCAGGCGGCCGGAGACGACAGCCTGAAGGCCGTCGTGCTCACGTTCGATGAACCGATCATGGGCTGGGGCCAGTTGCAGGAGCTGCGCGCGGCCCTGCTGGCCCTGCGCGCGGCCCGCAAGGACGTTCACTGCTACGTGGAAGACGTGGGCGGAGGGCTGTATCAGCTTGCCTCGGCCGCCACGCGGATCGTGATCGCGCCGGCCGGCGGCGTCGACCTGACCGGCCTGCACGCGGAGATGATCTATCTTAAGGGCTTGATGGACAAGATCCGTCTGGAAGCGGACATCGAGCACATGGGAGCGTACAAGAGCGCCGGGGAGATGTTCACGCAAACCGGCCCATCGGACGAGGCCCTGGAGAACATGGAGTGGCTCATCCAGGACCTGTTCGACCAGATGGCGGAGACGATCGCCGAAGGAAGGCAGATGACGCCCGACCGGGTGCGCGAGCTGATCGACGACGGGCCTTATAACGCCCGGCAGGCGCTGAAGGCCCAGCTCGTCGACGAGATCCTCGACGCCGACGCGCTCGTGGACACATTGAACGACAAGTACGGCGAAGGGATGGAGCTGGTCCGGGACTACGGTCGGGAGCGGGGGCCGGAGGTGGACCTGTCCAGCCCGTTCGCGTTCTTCAAGCTGATCGGCGAGTCGATCTCGAAGAAAAAGGCCAAGGCCAAGGAAAGCGTGGCCGTCGCCTACGTGGACGGGATGATCGTCACAGGGCAGACGGAGCCGGGGTTCTTCGGCGACAGCGGCGAGGTCGGCAGCACCACGGTGCGGCGGATGTTCGCCCGGCTGCGGGATGACGACGACATCAAGGCGGTGGTCGTGCGGGTGGATTCGCCGGGCGGATCGGCCACCGCCAGCGATGTCATGTGGCAATCGGTGCGCGACCTGGCCGACGCCAAGCCGACGGTCGTGTCCATGGGCAATGTCGCCGCCAGTGGTGGGTATTACCTCTCCGTGGGCGCTCCGACGATCTTCGCCGATCCGGGGACGATCACCGGCTCGATCGGCGTGGTCGGGGGCAAGCTGGTCACCAAGGGGCTGTGGGACTGGATCGGCGTGTCGTTTCACGAGATCGGCCGAGGCCGCAACGCCGACCTGTATGCCTCCAACCGGAGATTTGACGACCGCCAGCGCGAGATCATCCGCGGGCAGTTGAAGCACGTCTATGGCCTGTTCGCCGACCGGGTCGAGACGGGACGCAAGGATCGGCTCAAGAAGGATTTCGACGAGTTGGCCGGCGGGCGGGTGTTCACCGGCCGGCAGGCGAAGGAACTGGGGCTTGTGGATCGGCTCGGCGGGCTGGCGGACGCCGTCGTCTTTGCCGCCCAGCAGGCCGAGGTCAAGGACTACGAGGTTCGCGAGTTTCCCCAGCCCGAGAACTTCTTCGATCTGTTCATGAAGGAAATGACCGGCCGGGAAGGCTCGGACGAGGAGGGCGGCGGGATCAGCCTGCGTTCCGGCGGCACGGCCGGCCGACTGCGGAGCGGCCCGGCGGCCTGGTTGTTCTCACAGCCGGCGGTCAGCCAGTTCGTAGAGGCCCTGCAAAAGGCGGACCCGGCCAGGGCCCGGTCCGCGGTCCGCGCGCTGCTGCGCCTCGAACTGCTGCGAAGACACCAGACGTTGTTTGTCATGCCCGAGGAAATCCTGATTCGGTAAAGGGGCGTCGTGGACGGCCATACGGGGATGGGGCCTGGGTGAGCCGGACGGCAGCAAAGCTGGGCCTGGAAAGCACGCTCCGGCCCGTCGGGCGACCGAAGAAGACGAAAGAGGTGGTATAAATGGCTTCTGACCCCTTTTCCGTTCGCGGTCGGCAACGACGATGATGACGTTCAAGCTGGTCCAGAGCGCCGAGCAGCACTGGCGAGCCCTCAATGGCTCTTCGCTTCTGCCGGATGTCATCAAAGGAATTCAATTCGTGGACGGTGAGAAAAAGAACGCCGCC
>DATIKE010000325.1:0-2154 GCA_035477895.1 Phycisphaerae bacterium | reverse complement strand
CAGCCGCTGGTTGCCGGCCTCGCGCTCGATGACCAGCGGGCCGGTGTATCCCTGGGCCCGCAGTTTGCTGACGATCCGCGGGATGTCCGCCTCGCCGGTGCCGAGCACGACTTCCTCGCCCCAATCCACCCCCGGCTTGTTCGACGCGTTCGCGTCCTTCATGTGGACGTGCGCGACATGGTCCTTCAGTTGCCCGACCGCCTCGGCCGGCGAACCCACGCCGTACAGGATCATGTTGGCCGGGTCGAAGTTGACGGCCAGGTTGGGCCGGCCCACCGCGGCCATGAACGTCAGCAGGTCCCTGGCCGACTCCTGCCCCGTCTCCATCAGCATGGTCAGGCCGCGCTCGCCCAGGATGTCGGCTACCGTCTTGATCCGATCGACCATGACCGCGTACTTGGGGTCCTTCGTATCGTGCGGTACGAAGCCGACGTGCGTGCTCAGTTGGTTGACACCCAGGTCGCGGGTCAGGTCAGCCACCGCGGCGGTCTTGACCCGCCGGGAGTCCCAGTCGTCGTCGGGCAGATAGCCGCCGGTCGTCGCGATCCGCTGGATGGTCGCGTAGTCCTCGCCGGCGAAACCTGCCGCGGTCGCGCTGACTTCGACGCCGCTGTCCTTCACAATCCTGATCACCTCGTCACGCTTCCGGTACGTGTCGTCGAAGAAACCGAGGTGAACCACGCCAAGGCCCAGCTCTTCCTTCACCGTGGCGAGGGTGCGACGAAGATCGGGAATCGCCAGCGACCACGAACACACACCGATCCGCAGAGACTTCATGTACCGAGTCCTCCGGTAAGAATGCCTGGATCTGCCGGACACTACTCTCGCGGATCGGGCGGATTCTATCAAGTGTCCGGGCGATGACGCGCATAAATTGCGCTGCCGGCTTGTGGGTCTTCTGCCCTGTGGGTCTTCTGCCGAGACACCTTACAAAAAGTGGTTGTGATGGCGAGCTTACTCGGATTCCTGCTCGATCTGCAGGTCGGTCAGGTCGGGGATGGCCGGGGCGGGCTCGGCGTACTTGGGGATTTCGGGTTCCGGGACGGCATCGATCAGGCGGCGGACGATCTCGACGGAGTCGACGTCCTCGGCCTGGGCGGCGAAGTTGCAGGCGATTCGGTGGCGCATCACCGGGGCCGCGATCTGGCGGATATCCTCGATGCTGACGGTGTAGCGGCCTTCCATGGCGGCGAAGGCCTTGGCCCCCCAGATGAGGCATTGACCGGCCCGCGGGCCGGCGCCCCAATCGACCATTTTCTGTACGAACTCCGGCGCGGTCGGATCCTTCGGCCGCGACGCCCGCACCAGCCGGGACACGTACTCGACGACGAACTCGCTCACCGGCACGGCCGCGATCAGCTTCTGCATGTTCAGGATCTGGCGGGCGTTCAGGATCTTGGTCGGCCGGGCGGGTGTGCCGGTGGTCGTGGCGGTCAGAATCTGCCGCTCTTCGCGCGGGCTCGGGTAGTCCACCCAGATGTTGAACATGAACCGGTCGAGCTGGGCCTCCGGAAGGGGGTACGTGCCTTCCTGCTCGATCGGGTTCTGCGTGGCGATCACGAAGAAAGGATCGGGCAGCGGATACGTCTCCTGCCCGCTGGTCACCTCGCGTTCCTGCATGGCCTGCAGTAGGGCGGCCTGGGTCTTGGGCGGCGTGCGGTTGATTTCGTCGGCCAGGATGATGTTCGCGAACACCGGCCCGCGGACGAACCGGAACTCGCGCCGGCCCTCCGGCGTCTCGTCGATCACGGTCGTTCCGGTGATGTCCGAGGGCATCAGGTCGGGCGTGAACTGGATGCGTTTGAACGTGAGGGTCATTAGGTCGGCCAGGGTGGACACGATCAGCGTCTTGGCCAGCCCGGGCACGCCGACCAGCAGGCAGTGACCCCGCGACAGCACCGCCGCCAGGATCTGGTCGATCACCCGGTGCTGCCCGACGATCACCTTGCCGATCTCGCCCACGATCAGCCGATAGCTGGCCTGAAAGTGTTCAAGCAGCGAGGCGTAGGATTCGGTGGTCATATCAGGGAAGGCTCCGGTACAATGCGTCGGGCGGAGTGGATTATGGCGGGTCGCCGGCCGGCCCGCAAGGTCGGCGGTGATTGCGGAGAATCGCCCCGGCTGATCGGCCGGCGTTCATCAAAGGAACTCAAG
>DATIKE010000324.1:0-2741 GCA_035477895.1 Phycisphaerae bacterium | reverse complement strand
TGACCCAGACGATGTACGAGTTGACGTTCTATCTGCCCAACGACCCCGAATCCCGCCGGACACTGCTCCAGATGGACGACGACCAGCAGCGGCTCTACGACCTTTTTATCTGACTGGGTGTCCCAATGTTGAAGTCAGGGGAAGCAGTCCCCTTCCGGTCGCGGCTGGTCCTCGCGCCAGCACAAACTCGCGCGAGTGCAACCCTGCAGTCACATCTTAACGAAAAACTAACATTGTTCTCACGATGGCCAAACGTCGTCCATGTAACCTAAAAAATGGGTAAGGTGGTGGTTCGCGCCGATAAGTCGGGCGGAGTCCGCGCGACCGCGGCTTCCCCTTCGAGAAAGGAGACGCGACGTGCGTACAACAAGGGCGTGGGCGACGGCGGCGATCTGTCTGGCCGGGGCATGGGCGTTCTGGGGCTGCAGCAGGTCGGACGATCGGTCCGGAGCCGCCGGCGGCTCGCAGATGATCACGGTCAAGGGGTCGGACACGATGGTCCACTTGGCCAGCGCGTGGGCCGAGGCGTACATGAAGCAGCATCCGAAGGTTCAGATCGCGGTCACCGGCGGCGGGTCGGGCACGGGCATCGCCGCGATCATCAATGGGACGACCGACATCTGCACCGCATCGCGGAAGATCGAGGAGGAAGAGCTCAAGCAGGCGGCCGAGAACCAGGTCCAGCCGAAGGAGTTCGTGGCAGCCCTGGACGGCATCGCGGTCGTGGTGAACCCGGCCAACCCGGTGAATGAGCTGACCATGGAGCAGCTTCGTAAGATCTACATCGGCGTATATACAAACTGGAACGAAGTGGGTGGGTCGGACGAGCGGATCGTCCTGCTGTCGCGCGAGACCAGCTCGGGCACATATGTTTTCTTCCAGGAGCACGTTCTTCAGAAGAACGATTACGCCCAGACGGCCCGGCTGATGCCGGCAACCTCGGCGATCGTGCAAGAGGTTTCGTCATCCAAGGGGGCGATCGGGTATGTCGGCCTGGGTTATGCGGCCGAAGCCGGGGACAAGATCAAGGCCATGAAGATCAAGGCCCAGGACGATAGGCCGGCCGTCGAACCGTTGGTCGAGACGGTGGTCTCCGGCGAGTACCCTATCTCCCGGCCGCTGAACCTGTACACCCGCGGCGAGCCGACGGGGGAAGTGAAGGCGTTTATTGATTTCTGTCTGTCAGCCGACGGGCGGAAGATCGTGACGGAGACCGGTTTCGTACCAGCGAAGTGACGGCTGCAAGATGCTGAACAAACGCTGGCAAGACAAGGCGATGCGGCTGATGCTGACGGCCTGCGCGTCCACCAGCATTCTGGTCGTCGCCCTGATTTTCATTTTCCTGGGCAAGGAATCCGTTCCGTTCGCCCGCGAACCCGGGCTGTCAGCCCTGTGGGACCACAATTGGATACCGGTGTCGTTTCAGAAGGAACGATTCGGGCTGCTGCCGCTGGCGACGGGTTCGCTGATGGTCACGCTGCTGGCCATGCTGATGGCCGGTCCGCTGGGGGTGCTGGGCGCTGTGTACATCTCCGAGATCGCCCGGCCTTGGGAGCGTGAGATCCTCAAGCCGTTCATCGAGATTCTGGCCGGGATTCCATCGGTTGTATTGGGTTTCTTCGGGCTGGTGGTGATCGGCCCGCTGGTGAAGGACGTTTTTCATCTGAGTTCCGGGCTCACCGCGCTGACCGGCGCCATCCTTCTGGCGCTGATGGCGATCCCGACGATCATCTCGGTTTCGGAGGACGCGATTCACGCGGTGCCGGCGGCCTACAAGCAGGCGTCGATGGCTCTCGGCGCGAGCCATGTTCAAACCATGTGGCGGGTGACGGTTCCGGCGGCGACGCCGGGGATTCTGGCGGCGACGTTGCTGGGCATGGGCCGGGTCATCGGCGAGACGATGGCGGTCATGATGGTGACGGGGAACGCGGCCATCGTGACCTTTTCGCCGCTTCAGTCGGTGCGGACGATGACGGCGACGATTGCCGCGGAGATGGGCGAAGTCGCCCTGGGCGGCACCCACTACGGAGCACTGTTCTGCGTGGGGCTGATACTGCTGCTGGTGACGTTCGGACTGAACCACCTGGCCCAGACCATTCTGCGGCGATACGAGAACCGGCGATGAAGCGTAACGCGGACTGGATATCAGTGTGGGGCCTGCGGGTGGTGACCTATGGGGTGGTCGTGGTCATCGGGTACATCCTGGTGGACATCATCATGCGGGGGACGCCGGCCCTGACCTGGTCCTTTCTGACCGGGGCACCAAGGCAGGCGGGTGCCGCGGGCGGGATTTTCCCGGCAATCGTCGGGACGCTCTCCCTGGTGGCCGGCACGGTCGTGGTAGCCGTCCCGCTGGGCATGGCCAGCGCGGTGTACCTGTCGGAATATGCCCGGCAGGGACGCTGGACGCGGATGATCCGCAACGCGATCACGACGCTGGCCGGCGTGCCTTCGATCGTGTTCGGATTGTTCGGTCTGGGATTATTCGTGCTTACGCTCGGGTTCGGGGCATCCATCCTCGCCGGCAGCCTGACGCTGGCGTGCATGGTGCTGCCGACGATCATCGTGGCCAGCGAGGAGGCGTTGCGGGCGGTGCCGCGGGCCTTCCGCGAAGGCAGTCTCGCATTGGGGGCGACGAAGTGGCAAAGCATCTGGAAGGCGGTCCTGCCGTACGCCCTGCCGGGCATGCTCACCGGAGCCATTCTTGGCGTCGGCCGTGCGGCGGGCGAGACGGCGCCCAT
>DATIKE010000323.1:0-4828 GCA_035477895.1 Phycisphaerae bacterium | reverse complement strand
GGTTAACCGGGTTGATCGCGTAGGCTCCAGTGAACACGCCGGTTTTCTCTTTGGTGTCAGCCGTGCGGTCCAGGTCGCTCTTGTTGATGGCGCTCTTCACATACGCTCGCACGGCGTCCCGATGCTCCGGCGTGACGATCGTGTCCAGGGCCATGCGTGCATTTTCTTTCCTGGATTCGTCGCACAAACGAGGGTCGTCTTCGATAGGCACGCTGGATACCAACTCGTGCTCGGGGGCCAGGACCATGTAGGTCGCGCCGAACAGCGTGTCCGGCCGGGTGGTGTAGACACGGATCACATCGTCGCGGTCCGCCATCTGGAAGTCGACCTCGGCGCCCTCGCTTCGGCCGATCCAGTTGCGCTGCATGAGCTTGATCGGCTCGGGCCAGTCGACCATTTCGAGGTCGCATTCAAGCCGTTCGGCGTAGGCGGTGATGCGGAGCATCCATTGGCGCAGCGGTCGGCGGAAGACCGGGTGGTTGCCGCGATCGCTTCGGCCTTCGTTGGTGACTTCCTCGTTGGCCAGAACGGTGCCCAAGGTTGGGCACCAGTTGACGGCCACTTCGTCGAGGTAGGCCAGCCGATGATCGTCGATGACCGCGCGACGCTCGTCGGCTGCCAGTTCACTCCACTTGCGGGCGCCGATCGGCTGACCGAAGTAAGGCTCCATGCCCTGAACCAGCGGGCGGATCAATCGGCCGTCGTAGTTGACCAGCAGTTGCTCCTGCTCGAGTTCGTGGACAAGGGTGGCGATCGGCCGGGCCTTGTCGGCGGCGGGGTCGTACCAACTGTTGTAGAGCTGCAGGAAGATCCACTGCGTCCAGCGGTAGTAGCCGACGTCGGTGGTGGCGATCTCGCGATCCCAGTCATAGCCCATGCCGAGCCGCTGGAGCTGGCCGCGCATGTTGGCGATGTTTTTCGCGGTGGTTTCGCGCGGTGGCACGCCGTGCTCGACGGCGAACTGCTCGGCGGGCAGGCCGAACGCATCGTAGCCCATCGGGTGGAGCACGTTATATCCGCGCATCCTCAGGAAGCGGGCGTAAATGTCCGTCGCGATGTAGCCGAGGGGGTGCCCGACGTGCAGCCCGACGCCGCTGGGGTAGGGGAACATGTCCAGGACGTAGAATTTGGGCTTGGACGGGTCGAAGCCGGCGTCCTTGGGTTGCAGGGTGTGAAAGGTCTTGTTATCGAGCCAATATTGTTGCCACCGGGCCTCAAAAGCCGCGAAATCATAGCTCCCAGCCGAACTCATCAAACGCCTCTCTTCGTGGAATTCGTTGATGGCCCAGGCAGGCCGGGCCGATCCAGCCGTTCAGATATCGAGGGAATCATGATAGCCGTGGGTGCCAGCGGGGGCAAAGGAATCCGATTGTCAGGTTTTTTCCTGTTTTCTTTTGCCTCACGGCAATATGTGGGTCATAATTCATTATTAGGAGGGGGATGGGGGCGGCAGTTGCAGCCGGAACGAAATTGCCCAGTTTGCCACACCGGCCATAAGTCCGTGGAAACAGAGTGCATGGCGATTCCGGGGAGCCTGCAGGATGACGACTGCTTCCATACGTCGAACCGATCGGCGGGTCCGCCGCGAACGCGCGTGGTTATGGTATGCCCCTCACCCGCGTTTAAGGAGCCCTGCGGCCATTGAGCGGGCGGCCTCGATCGCCCGTCGGATTCTTACCCAGAGGGTCCTGGAGCCGAAGCCGGACGAGCAGTCGCTTTTTGTCGCCCTTCACACATGTGCCTACCAGGCTGTTCGGGCCACGAAGGGGTCGGTGCCGTCGTCGACCCGCCGACGCAGGTGGCTGCAACACTGGCGAATCATCCGCGAGTACATTGTCACTGAAAACCTGGGCCTGGTATACACCATGGTGTCGCGGTTCAGGGCCAAGGATTTCGACCGTGACGACCTGTTGAGTGAGGCCATGTTCGCCCTGGCCCGGGCGGTCGCCCGTTTCGACCCCTGGCGCGGCTTCCGGTTCAGCACTTATGCCTGCAATGTGATCGCCCGTTCGCTCATGCGCCGTGGCAAGGTCCACGCCCGCTATCGGCGGCTTTTCCCGGTGCAAAGCGAGGGGCCTTTCGATCAGGTCGAGCGGGAGGACGCCGGCGCGGACATCTACGTGGAAAGGCTTCAGCGGACGATGCAGAGGAACCTTGGGGATCTGAGCCGGATGGAGTCACGGGTCCTGGCGAGCCGTTTTCCCGCGAATCGCGGCTTGCCACTGACATTTCGTCAGGTCGGCAGGGCTGTCGGGCTGAGCAAGGAGCGCGTGCGACAGATTCAGAACGTCGCCCTGGGCAAGTTGCGGGACGCGTTGCGGGCCGACCCGCTGTTGTCCTGAGTGACAGGTTCTTGCAGCCTGCGGCGCGGGCTTGTCGGACAGGCCGCGGCGAGCGGAAGGGGTGATACTAAAAAAAGGCCGGGGCCGCTGGCGAAGCGGCCCCGGCCGATCGTTTCCCAACAGGTCGACCTGCCGGCCTCGGCAGGGGATCAGGTCGCCTTGCCAATCAGGTGAGGCAGGAGCTTGGACTTCTGCTCGTAGACCCACTTGTAGTAGTCGGCCCGCTTGAGGGCGGAACCGGCCTCCTTGTCCAGGAGGACCACCACGTCGCGGTGGAGTTGCAGGGCACTGGCCGTCACCTGCGAGCTGATCGGCCCCTCGATCGCCTCGGCCACGATCTTGGCCTTCTTCGGCCCGTTGGCCAGCAGGATGATTTTGCGGGCTTCCAGGATGGTACCGACGCCCATGGTGATGGCGAACCGGGGCACTTCCTCCAGCTTGTCAAAAAAGCGGGCGTTGTCGGCGATCGTCTCTTCGGTGAGGGTCTTGAGCCGAGTCCGCGACCCCAGGGACGAGCCGGGCTCGTTGAAGGCGATGTGACCGTCGCCGCCGATCCCGACGATCTGAAGGTCGATCCCGCCGAAACGCTTGATCTCGTTTTCGTACCACTGGCAGAACTCGAGCACCGACTCGGCGTGGCCGTAGGGCACGTGGATGCTGCCCTTGGGCACGTTGATGTGGTTGAAGAGGTTCTGATCCATGAAGTACCGGTAGCTCTGTGGATGCGAAGGCGGCAGGCCGAGATACTCGTCGAGGTTGAAGGTCACGACCTTGGAAAAGTCCAGGCCCTGCTCCTTGTGCATGCGGACCAGTTCCTTGTACGTTCCGATGGGTGTCGATCCGGTGGCCAGCCCGAGCACCGAGTTGGGCTTGTGCAGAATCTGCTGGGCGATCATCTCGGCGGCCACGCGACTCATGTCTTCGTACGTTGCACCGACAAGGACTTCCATTTGGCTCTCCTGTTCCGGCTGCGGACGAGTCCACCGGGCTCGTCCTGATGGATTCCCCAAACACCAGGGGCGAAATCGTATCGGCCCCGGCCAGCGCACTCAAGGGGGCCGGATCAACCCGATTGCATTGCGGCTGAAATCCCGCCGGCCTCCCGAACCGACCCGATTAAAGCTGTGGTACAATCCATTGGAGTCCGAAAGAGCGGGCCGGCCGGGATGGGGAACACGGATTGCCTCCGCGGCGATTTTCCATAATATGTGCCCTCCGTTCGGGCACGTGTTATCCCGTGGTCATGGTCATCTGGAGGCTCGCGATGAAGCTGGTGATCTTCGAGGACGATCAGTTCGACCGTTTTCTGCCTTTGGCGTACGTGCGCGGGGTCTTCGAGCTGCGCTGCGGAGCGACGACGCTGGCGGCCAAGATCGAGCGTACGGCCGGCCGGCCGGCCGACGCCCTGCTGGTGCGGGACTACCTGGCAATGGTGGTCAAGGGGCGTTACGGCTCCGCGGCGGTCAACGATCTTGGCAAGCTGGCCGGCGACGAGGTGCTCTTCGTGAACGCACGGGTGTGCGGCACGGGTCTCAAGCTGCCTGACCGGGGCACGGCCGCCTGGAAGGACGGTCAACTGGCCGCCTGGCGCACGGGCGGAAACGTCAGCGGCATCAAAAGCTACGCCGATCTGGCCGTCGCCGCCAAGGCGGACAAGACGGTCGATTTCGCCGGCACGTTCTTCGCCTGGATCTGGGATCTGATGCTGGCCGGCCCCGAGCAGATCACGGCCGACTTCAAGGCCGTCGGCCGTAGCGGCATCGAGGGCAAAATGCATGAGTCCTCGGTGATCTACGGGCCTAAGGACCAAGTCTTCATCGGCCCCGGCGCGGAGATCCACCCGTTCGTATGCATCGACACCCAGCACGGGCCGGTGACCCTGGAAGCCGGCGTGGAGGTGCATCCGTTCACCCGCATCGAGGGGCCCTGCTGCGTCGGGGCCAAGTCTATCCTGCTGGGGGCCAAGGTTCGCGAGGGTTGCAGCATCGGAACCATGTGCCGCGTCGGCGGCGAGGTCGAGGAGTCGATCATTCACGGGTACTCCAACAAGTACCACGATGGTTTCCTGGGGCACGCCTACGTCGGCGAGTGGGTCAACCTCGGCGCGCTGACCACCAACAGCGACCTGAAGAACGATTACACGACCGTCAGCGTCAAGATGGGTAACACGACCATCGACACCGGCTCGCCGAAGGTGGGCTCATTCATCGGCGATCACGTCAAGACGTCCATCGGCACACTATTGAACACCGGAACGGTGATCGGGACGATGGCCGTCTGCGTGGCCACCGGCCAGCCGCTGCCCAAGAGCATCCCGGCGTTTGGATGGTTCGTGAACGGGTTCATCAGCAAGGGTTTCGGCCTCGGTGCGCTGATGCAGACGGCCAGGATCGCCATGTCCCGTCGCAAGGTGACCATGACCGAGCAGGACGAGCAACTTCTTCGGACGGTCTACGAGCTGACGAAGGACGAGCGGCTCGCGGCCG
>DATIKE010000322.1:0-16846 GCA_035477895.1 Phycisphaerae bacterium | reverse complement strand
GTTGCAATCGAACCATTGCGAATATGTAACGCCTTTTCTCAATTCCCCAACGTTGTATTATGCAACGTTGGGGTTTACAATCCGGGGCATGAGCACTCCCATCCCGCGACGCGAGGTATTGGGCCGATCGGCGGCGGTTCTGGCCGCAGCCATGCTCGGCGGGACGACCGAGGCACAGACCGCCGGCAGCCCCTGCGCGAAACGCGAGGCGGGCGACGGGCGGCCTCGATTGTTCAAACTGGGGCTGGTGACCTACAACCTGGCCAAGGACTGGGACCTGCCGACGATCATTCAGCGCTGCCGGGAGATCGGCCTGGCGGCGGTCGAGCTGCGGACCGGCCAGAAGCACGGCGTCGAGCCCGGTATCTCCAAAAACCAGCAAAAGGAAGTTCGCAAGCGGTTCACCGATTCGCCGGTCGTCCTGTGGGGTCTGGGCACGGCCTGCCAGTATCACGAGGTTGACCCGGCCGCCGTGGCCAGGAACATCGAGGAGACGAAGCGCTTCGCCGAGCTGGCCCACGACGTCGGGGCCAAGGGAGTGAAGGTCCGGCCGAACGGTCTGCCCAAGGATGTTCCCGTCGAGAAGACACTCGAACAGATCGGCCGAGCGCTGCGAACCTGCGGGCAGGCGGCGGCGGACCTCGGCGTCGAATTGTGGGTCGAGGTCCACGGCAGCGGGACCTGCGAGCCTCGCCACATGCGCAAGATCATGGATTGGGCGGACCACCCGAATGTGGGGGTGACCTGGAACTCGAACCTGCCCTGCGACCTGATCGACGGCTCGATTCTGCAGGGGTTTGACCTGCTGGCGGACAAAATCCGTTCGGTGCACATCAACGAACTGATCAACGGCTACCCGTACCGGGAATTGTTCGGTCTGCTTCGAGGCCGAGGCTATGACCGGTACACGCTGATGGAGATCCAGGGACTGGCCGGCCCGGACCCGGCGGATACGACCCGTTTCGCCCGTTTCTATGCCGGGCTGTGGGACGCTTTGAGCAGCCCCGCGTGACAGAAGCAAGAGCCTCAAAACAAAAAGGGGCACACCCTCCCGATGTCTTATTTTCGACACAGGCTGGATCAATTCGAACGTCCAATGGCCAGAATAGCCCTCAGTTGACATTCTTGTGGCGATCTGTCACAATGTGGGGCGCAATAGTGTTTCGTATCTGACCCAATCTCCCCCTCGGTGGGTCATACATCTCCCTGTCAGATGCGGATGGGGTCTTTGAAGGACTCCATCCAGGGACGGTTCCGGCGTTGAGATTGTGCGCGCCGGCCTTTGAGGGAGTTACGACATCCATGAATCCACAATTGGGTTCCCCGACCCCGGAGCCTTCGTTGAGTTACAAATACCAGCGATTGCGGGAACAGCTGCGTCAGGCCATCCTGTCAGGCGAGTTGAGCTGTCGGCTGCCCGGCGAGCGGGTGTTGGCCAAGCGGTACCAGGCCAACGCCAAGACCGTCAACAAGGCGTTGAGCGACCTGACGATCGACGGGTTGCTGGTCCGCCACGTGGGGCGCGGAACTTTTGTTGCCGGGGATGCCAAGTCCGCGTCGATCGCGGCGGGCAAGCCGAGAACCTATGGCTGGCTGATGGCGGGAAATTACGCGGGACGAGATGGCGTCTACCAGCGGGCGGCCGAAACCATCCGGGCCTGCGGTCATCATCTGGAGCGACTCGAACTTCCGGCGGACGCCGAGGCGGGTTTGTGGGACGACGTCCTGAAGCCCAGGCAGCTCAGACAGATAGCCGGCCTGGTCCTGTTCGCCGCCCGGCCTTGCGAGACCCTCATGGCCAGCCTGCATCGGCGTCACCTGCCGACGATCATCGCGAACAACCGACATGAAACGATTCGGACCCCCGTGGTTGTGGCGGACTACGTGCATGGAGCGTTCGATCTGACCCAGCACCTGATCCAGTTGGGGCACCTTGAGATTCTCCTGCTCATCAGCGAGGCCCTGCTGCCGGCAGCGGAGGACGCGGAAAAGGGATATCGGGCAGCGATGCAACGGTATGGCCTTTCGCCGCGTTCGGCGACGTGTGTGGGCCAGGTTGGAAACTGGACGACTCTATTGAACGGCCCGAACCGTCCGACAGCCCTGGTGTGCGTAGGGGCCGAGCTGGCGGTGCGACTGCACCAGCAGGCCGGCGTGGATATTCCACAAAGCTTGAGTATCGCGGCGATTCCTGAGCCGGGTGCTCCCCAGGCCGCCGAGCATCATCTCACCACGTATGAAGTTCCGGTGGACCGGATCGTGGATTGGACGACGAAGCTGCTTCTGGCGGCCTCACCCGGCCAGCCGCCGCAGATGGTGATTGTTCCTGGCCGGCTTCACGCCCGGCAGTCGACGGGCAAGCCGGCCACCCAGCCGACACCGTTGGCAACACCCGGCGAGACGGTCATCTGATCGTTCCACCCAAAGCGGCCTTCAGCCGCAACCAAAGAGTTCGCGAACAGCGTCTATGGCACAAGCTGTAGAAGATGGGTCAGGCTACGCGAAGACGATGTAAAGCACCACCATGACGACAAACAGCACGCCGGCCAGCAGGCGGTAGTTGCCGATGCCGCGCCAGGCGTCGCCCGCGAGCGCGTCGAGCGGATTGCGCCAGCACAGGGAATCCCGTTCGGCGGACGGCGCGTCGGGGCGCAGCAGCGACACGACCCACAGAATGAGCGAACAGGCCACGAACAGGTAGAAGCCGCCCATCATGAACGAAATGTTCCAGCCGGTGGATTCCTTGAACCAGTCGAGCAGGAAGACGACCAGCCCGAGCAGTGACCCGATCACCAGGGTGGCTATCGCGCCGGTCGACGACGCCCGGCGCCAGAACACACCCCACACGAAGACCGCCGTGATCGGCGGAGCGATGTCGCAGATGATCGTGCTGATGCCCTGGTAGATGCTCTTGTAGTGGGCCAGGAAAGGCGACCAGACGATGGCCACGATCATCCCCGCGAAGGTGACCCAGCGGCCCATGCGGACCAGGGACCGGTCGGATACCCCGGGCCGAAGCTGCTTGTAGATATCGTAACAGAACAGGGTGGCGATCGAGTTGAGCGCGCCCGAAACGGTGCTCATGAGGGCGGCCAGCAGGGCCGCGGCCACGACGCCCCGGATGCCGACGGGCAGCAGGCTCACGATCATATGTGCGTAAACGTCCTCGGAGCGGACGCGAACCAGTTTGCGCTGTTCGAGAACCGCCAGGGCGATGGAGACCTCGCCGGCCGGCAGCCCGGTCGCCTGAATCACGTCGGCCGGCACCACCGCCGCGTCGCCGCCCAGGCCGTGGGCCGCCACCGCCGCGTACACCTGCTGCTGCGGGCCGACCAGCTCGACTGTCTCACCGGGTTTGAGTTCGACGGCCTGGATCGGCAACGGCTTCATGTTGCCCTGACAAATCAGCGCCAGGCCGATCGTCCCCGGCATAACGAAGATGAACAGCGGCAGGATCTTGATGAAGCCGCAAAACAGCGGGCCGACCCGGGCGTGGTTCTCGTCCTTCGCCCCGAGAATGCGCTGCACGATGGTCTGATCGGCACACCAGTACCACAGGCCGATGACCGGGTAGCCGAGGAACACGGCGTACCAGGGCAGGCCGGACGGGTCGTCGGCCGATCGCAACAGCGTCAGCTTCACCGGCTCGACGCTGCCGGCCATGCCGTCCCAGCCGCCGACGTGGTACAGCCCGAAACCCGTGATGCAGAACGCGCCGGCCAGCAGGATGATCGTCTGGATCGATTCGGTGACTACGACCGCCAGAAGACCGCCGATGATCGTGTAGAGTGCCGTCAGGACGGCGACCCCGATGATGCTGACGTACAGGTCGATCCCGAAAAGCCCCTTGAGCACCACCGCGCCGGTGTACAGCGAAAAACCGATGTGGATGAAAATGGCCGAGACGATGGACATCAGGGCGAGCCAGTTGCGCGAGGCCCGGCTGTATCGCTTTTCCAGGAAGTCCGGGAGCGTCGCGACCTTGGAGCGGATGTAGAACGGCGCGAAGAACAGCGACAGGGCGATCAGCGTGAAGGGGGCCATCCATTCCATGTTCCCGTAGGCCAGGCCGTTCATGTACCCCTCCTGGGCCTGGCTGACGAGATGAATGGTCGAGATGTTGGTGGAGAACAGGGCGAGGCCGATGATCGGCCAGGTCAGCGTGCCGCCGGCCAGGAAGTACGCTTTGCCGCCGTCGGCGGCGCCGCGCCGACTTCGCCAGCCCGCGAAGCATCCAATCGAGATAATCAGAACGAAGTACGCGACGATGATGGCCAGGTCGATGGGCGTGATGCCGATCTGCAGGGCAAGCATGAGCCTCTCCGGTGTGCGAACCCATCATCTCGAACCGCGAGCGGCTCAAGGCATGTGGAATACTTCGTCCAGCTTGTGCCACCACTCGTCCTGTCCGGCGGTGAGCAGCTTGTATTGCATCGGGTCGGTGTGTTTCCACCACTCCCGAGTGGTCGGGTCGGCTTTCATCCTGTCCATATCCTTCTGGAAGTCATCGCCGGTGTACTCGAAGTAGGCGAACAGGCAGTACTCGTCGGGCTTGATCTCCGCGAGGTAGATCGAGTAGTTCCTTATGTTGCACTGCTTCAGCATCCTGAGCACGCCGGGCCAGCAGTTGGCGTGGAGTCGCCTGTACTCCGGGATGGCCTCTTTCTTGACGCCGATGGCGTGCCCGAATCGCTGAACCTTGGCAGGCGGCTGCCCGCAACCCAGGCTCAATGGGCACAACATGAGGACAATCAGGATCATCACCGGCAGCCTGACCACGCATGTCATGAAAATGCCCTCCCCAGGCCGATGAACGGCCGGGCTATATGGCGGCCGTCATTTCGAAACGGTTGCCGGCAGGTTCTTGCGGCACGCGACTGCTCCGTAGTACGCGATGACGGCAAAGGCGATCAGCGGCACCCAGTAGGACTGGTTGATGCTCCTTGTCCAGTCGGAGACGAAGCCCTGGGCCTGGGTGAGCACGGCCCCGCCGAAAATCGCCATGATCACACCCGCCCCGCCCAGCTTGGTGTCTTCGCCCAGGCCGCGCACCGCCAGGGCGAAGATGGTCGGGAACATCAAGGACATGCAGCCCGAAATCCCCACCAGGGCATACACGCCGACCGGACCGCCGGCAAAGATGACCACCGTGGTCAGCGCGATGGCAAGGAACGACAACAATGCCAGCAGATCTCCAGGTCTCATGAACCGCATCAGGCCGGTGCAGACAAACCGGGAAACCATGAATAACACCAGCGAAGCCATGTAGTACGTGGCCGCCGCCTCCTCGGGCGTCTTGCCCGCCAGGGGGTTTTTCTCGAGATTCAATTCCTGCATGGCATAACGGATAGTGAACGACCAGACGCCGATCTGGGCCCCGACGTAGAAGAACTGGGCCACCACGCCCCACATATAGTGCCGGTTGCGGATAAGCCGGCGGAAGGTCCCCAGGAAATCCACTCTCGTGTCCTTTTCGGACGCCTTGGGCATCCTGCTAAACGCGATCAGAATCCATGTCACGACGAGGATCAACCCGACGACCACGTAGGTCATCGTAACCGCGTTCAGTTCGCCGGCCTGGATTGCCTCCAGCTTCTCCGCGGGCATCGCCGCCCGCTCGCCGGCGCCGGCGGTATTCAGCTCGGACAGAATGAAGATCTGACTGACCACCACCCCCATGATGGACCCCAAGGGGTTGAAGGACTGGGCGAGATTCAGCCGCTGGGTGGCGGTTTCCTCCGGTCCCATGGCCACGATGTAAGGGTTCGCGGCCGTCTCCAGAATCGACAGTCCGCCGAACAGAATCCACAGCGCGGCCAGGAAAACGTAGTACTCGCCGGTCAGCCCCGCGGGATAAAACATCAAGGCGCCCGCGGCATAGAGACCCAGCCCGAGAAGCACCCCCGACTTGTAACTGAACCTCTTGATGAAGATGGCGGCCGGAACGGCCAGCAAGCCGTAGCCGGCGCCGTAACAGACCACCTGAATCAAGGCGGTCTTCGCATCCGTCATGCTCATGATCCGCTTGAACGCCGCCAGGAGCGTATCGGTCATGTTGTTGGCCAGCCCCCACCAGGCGAAGAGACTGGTCAAAAGAATAAACGGCCAAAGAACGCCGAGCGGGACGAGACTCGCTCGCTTCCAGGAGTTCCCGGCATCCGCTGGACGGTTGAGGTCTGAGAAGCCCGCACTGTTTGGAGAAGATGAGGCAGCCATTGTGTTCGATTCATCCTGTCTACGATTTGTTTCGATCCGTCCACCGCAACGCATGATCCCGTAATTCACCCATTGGACGGTTGAGCCGTCCTTGCCCCCTGGATGACCTCGAAAACGCCGTGGTTCGCGAAATCACCTGCTCCGCCGGGCACCACCCTGAGCTCGCGAAAAACAGCCCAACGGCGTCGAACACCAGATTGTCTTCCGACGGACGCGGAGCGTCACCTGACCTCAACCGCCTGGCCGAGCTTGCGGGCCCGGGTGAAGGCGGCCCGCACGGCCTCTCGAATCCCCTTGTCCACGCCGGCGATGCGCATGTGCTCGAGCGCGGCCTGGGTCGTGCCGCCCTTGCTGCTCACCTTGCGACGCAGCTCGGCCGGCGGCTCGCCGGTCTCCAGCATCATCCTGGCAGCGCCGAGACAGGTGTATTCCGCCAGTTTGAGGGCATCGGCGTCGCTCAGGCCGCACTCGACGCCGCCCGCGACCATCGCCTCGACGAAATAATAGAAGTACGCCGGGCCGGAACCCGCGACGGCGGTGACCGCGTCGATGAGCGACTCATCGTCGACGACGACCGTCCCGCCGCCGGCGTCGAAGATCGCCCGGGTCTCTGCCAAGTCCTGCTCGGCGGCATGCTCGCCGCGGCACAGGCCGGCCATCCCCGCTCCCACCCGCAACGGCAGGTTCGGCATAACCCGCACCACACGAGCCTGAACGGCGGAAAACACCGCTGCAATCTTGCGCGCGCTCAGGCCGGCCATGATGCTGATGTGAAGCTGGTCGGCCGACGCGGCCTCCGCGACACCGGCGGCGACCTCGGCGAACTGCTGCGGCTTGACCGCCCATACCACCCGCCGGGACTGCGCGACCACCTGTCGACTGTCCTCGGTGACGGCCACGCCGAACTGACGAGCCATCAGTTCCCGCCGCTCGGGCACCGGGTCGGACGCGATGATCTGCCCCGGCGCGTACAGCTTCCTGCCGACCACGGCCGCCGCGATGGCCTCAGCCATGTTGCCGGCCCCGACAAAACCCAGGTCATACTGGAATGCCATGAATTGAACCTCAGCTGGCCCCCGTCGCGGCGTCCGGCCGTCCGGGGCGGCATTCTAAGGCCCGGCCGGACGACGTTCAAATGACCCTCTGTCCAGACCCTCGACAACGCATCTGTCCGTACCGTCGGTCCGGAGTTGATCTTCGGTCGCCTGTTCGACGAGATCGGCTTCGACGCGATCCCCGAGCCGTTGTTCCGCGACATTGTCATCGCTCGGCTGGTCTACCCTGGGACGTATTGCCAGACAGTATGACTTCGGCAAGCCCGTCGTGATCGCCGACGCCGCGATGCTCAGTAACGACAACCTCGACGCGCCGGATCGGCAGGAGTATCCGTTTATCGTTGCGGCTCGAATTCGCAACGACAGCCAGGCGATGCGGGAGACGATTCTCCGACGCGGCACTGGTCTGCAAAACGGTCAAAACGTCGAGATCGAACACGATGCCGGACGCCGACTGATCGTCGTCTATTCGGACAAGCGGGCCAGGAAAGACGCTCACAACCGAAAGCGAGGGCTGCAACGATTGCGGAAGCAAATCCAAGGCGGCCGACTGACCAAGGAGAGCCTCAATCGGCGAGGCTATAACAAGTTCCTGAGGCTCACCGGCAAGGTCACGGTGGAGATCGACGAGTTGAAGATCGAACAGGCCGCCCGATGGGATGGCCTGAAGGGATACCTCACGAATACCGATCTGTCTGCCGCCGATGTGATCGAAAACTATGGCCGATTGTGGCGGATTGGGCGAGCCTTCCGCATCTCCAAGACCGATCTGCGAATCCGGCCGATGTATCATCGCCGCCGTCGCCGGATTGAGGCCCACGTCCTTGTCGCGTTCGTGGCCTATACGATTTACAAAGAACTGGAACGTCGCCTTGCCGCCGCCGGCCTTCCCATCAGCCCCAGCCGGGCTGCAGAACTGACGCAGACCATGTATGAACTGACCTACCGCCTGCCTAACGACCCGGATGATCGTCGAAAACTCCTGACCATGGACCCCGAACAGAAGAAACTCTATGACCTCCTCCGTTGAATGGGTGTCCCGTTTCGGAACTCAGGAATATCGAGGAATCGGGTTGGGACGCGAATTTGGCAGAGAGGCTGCTGTTTTCCTGAAGCGGCGCAGCCACTTGCCCGGAAGAGGGCAGGCGCCCTTTCCGAGACGCAACTCTGGTGACCGCTATCACATCGGCTCGGGCTGTTGCCAGACGCTCATGCCGCCGTCGATCATGAGCATGTGGCCGTGAACGTGGGACGCGGCGTCGCTGACCAGGTAGACGGCTCCGGGGCCGCAGGCCGCGGCGTCGGGGATCCGGCCGTTGGGTGTGTGGTGCGCGATCCAGGCGGCCTTGGCGGGCTGCCGATCGAGCCATGAGGTTTGCGGCGTTCGGACCAGGCCCGGGGCCAGGCCGTTCACGCGGATGTTGTGCGGCGCCAGGGCGACGGCCAGCGTCCGGACCATCATCTCGACGGCGCCCTTGGAGGAGTCGTATGCGGTCGAGACCTGCTCGGCCAGCTTGCCGTTGATCGAGCCGATGAACAGCACCCGGCCGGGGGTTTTGCCGGCTACCCAGCGCCGGGCGAACCGCTGCGTGAGGAAGTATCCGGAGGCCACGTTGAGCCGGATGGTCTTGAAGAACCGCTCACAGTCCATTTCCAGAAAAGGCACGTCGAAGTACTGACCGGCGTTGTTGACCAGGATGTCGATATCGGGCCGGGCGGCCGTTGCCGCGTGAAACACCTCGTCGACGACTTTTTCCGTCTGGTCCGACAGGTCGCCGGGCACAAACGACGCGGACACACCGAGCGACTTGCACTTGTCGAGCAGCGATTGCGTGTCGTCGCTGAACTTCCGCGAGTTGACAACCACGTGGGCCCCGGCCTCGGCGAACGCCTCGGCGATCGCCCGCCCGACGCCGCGACTGGCCCCGGTGATAAAAGCTGCGTGTCCCTTGAGGTCGATCATGATGCGCGGTCCTTCCCGCCGAACAGCCAGTCTTCCGGCCCGGTGTGGCTCATGCTGTGCCTGATCGGCTCGGGCAATGCCGCCAGTACGTCGGCCTCCCGCTCGTACGAATACAGAATCCGGATGTCGTTGTCGCACCAGCTCATGAATGGGTTGTCCGAGCCCCACATGTATCTGCCGGGCAGCATCGCGTGGATGGTTTCAAGCACCGCGGCGGGGTTAGAGTAATCCGCGTCGACGCGGTCGGGCTTCGGAGGGATGATCGGGCCGTTGACCCGGGCCAGCTCGCAGTGGGCCAGATGAGCGGCACAGTCTACCCAGACGTTCGACATGGCGGCCGCCTGTCGCAGGCAGCCCGTGTGGAAGCGCAGCGAGTGGGCCAGGTTGAAGCGGACTTTCGGATACGCGGCCGCCACCTCCAGGCAGTCGGTCGCCTGGGCCCAGTGGTCGCCGGGAAGGACAGCCGTGTGCATGAGGACGGGCAGGTCGAGCTGCTCGGCCAGGACCATCAGTTCGCGGCCGGTGGTGAGCAGGGCCTTGATGGGCGACTCGATGGTCGTGGTCTGGACCTTCAGGCCGGCGATGTCCTCGGCGAGGGCCTGGAGGTTCCGCACCTGCCGATCGACCTGGCGGGCCGGGTCGAACATCGCCAGCGGGAGCAGCCGGCGGTCGGCGTCGATGCGCCGCACTTCCTGGACCAGCAGGCCGTTTTCACGATCGAAAGGCACGCGCCCCGGCAGCAGTTCCACCTTGCCGCGTTGGGCGAATGCTTCCGTGTCGAAGGCCGACGGCAGCGTGAACGGAAAGCAGACCGCCCGATCGATGCCGTGGGCGTCCATGTGGCCCAGCAGGTCGTGGGCGGTGCAGGCGTAAGGCCACCAGCCACGGAGGAAGAAGCCGGCGTCGAGACCGACGTGTGTGTGAACGTCGTAGACCAGTGGTTTCATCGGTGCCCCGCGGGTTCAGACCACTTCGGGACCGCATCGCCGCGCGGGCTGAAGCCCGCGGCTCATTGGCGCGAAGTCGCCCCGTTCGATGTACTGTATGAACTGACCGAAAGGCGTCAAGCATGCGCGGCGAGGCCCGTGGCTGCCGCTTTGTTCTTGCCGAAAAACGCACCGAACTGTAGCGTATTGGCCCATGCCGATGATTGAAGCCATCGATATCTACCGGGTTCGCATTCCCCTGGTATATCCGTTCCGGACGGCCTACGGCAGCGACGCCGCGGTCGAGCCGGTGCTGGTCCGCATGGGAAGCGGGAAGCTTTACGGCTGGGGCGAGGGGCAGGCGTTCCAGTACCCGACCTACTGCCCCGAGTACGGTGCCGGGGTCTTCCTTGCCATACGCAACGTGCTGGCGCCGCGGCTGATCGGTCAGAAGATCGACAGCGGCGACGATCTGCACGACAGGCTGGCCTGCTTCAAGGGCAACCCGTTCGCCAAGGGCACGCTGGACATGGCCTGGTGGGACCTGTACGCCCGCTCGAAGAATCAACCCTTGTGGAAGGCCTTGGGCGGGACGCGCGGCATGATCGAGGTCGGCGCCGACTTCGGCGCGATGGAGTCGATCGACGCGCTGCTCGGCAAGATCGACGAGGCGGTCAGGGCCGGCTTCAAGCGCGTGAAGCTCAAGTTCTGCCCCGGCTGGGACATCGACATGGTCCATGCGGTCCGCGGCGCGTTTCCCAGGATGACATTTCACATCGACTGCAACAGCGGCTATCGGCTGAGCGACCTGCCGATGTTCCGGAAACTCGACCACTACAACCTCGCGATGATCGAGCAGCCGCTGATGCACGACGACCTGGTGGATCATGCAACGTTGGCCCGGCAGATCGAGACGCCGATCTGTCTGGATGAGTCGATCACCTCGCTGGACAGGGTCCGCAAGGCGATCGAGATCGGGGCCTGCCGGTGGGTGAACATCAAGGCAATCCGCGTCGGCGGGTTGACACCGGCGCTGAAGATCCACGATTTCTGCGCGCATTCCGGCGTGCCCTGCTGGGTCGGAGGGATGGTCGAGTCGGGCATCGGGTCGGCCCACTGCATGGCGATGGCCACGATGCCGAACATCAAGTATCCATGCGACGTGTTTCCGAGCAGCCGGTTTTTCAAGAAGGACCTGTCGCGGCCGGAATTGTTCCTGTCGGGTCCGTCGCAGATGACGCTGCCCCAGACGCCCGGCCTGGGCTTCGAGCCCGATCCGGAGATGCTGGAGCAATTGACGGTCGAGCACGCCGGCCTGACGGTATAGACGCCAAACGGAGGGTGCCATGAAGATCAACTGGCCGACGAAGATGTGCGTCGGGGGCAAGTGGGTGGCGGCGAGCGGCGGCAAGACGCTGCCGATCATCAACCCGGCCACCGGCGAGAAGCTGACCGAGGTCGCGCTGGCGAATGCGCGAGACGTGGATGCGGCCGTCGTCGCCGCCCGCAAGGCCTTTGACGAGGGGCCTTGGCCGCGGATGGAGCCGCTCGAGCGCGGGCGGTATCTGTGGCGCATGGCCGAGGGCATTCGCAAGCGGCTCGACGAGTTGTCGATGACCGACACGCTCAACATGGGCAAGCCGATCCGCGACACGAAAGGCTGGGACACGCCGGTGTCGGCCCAGCTCTTCGAGAGCTACGCCGGCCTGTGTGACAAGATCGCTGGCAAATGCTGGGGATCATTCCCTGAGAGCGTTCAGCTTCAGATCCGCGAGCCGGTGGGCGTGGTCGCCTCGATCGCCCCGTGGAACTATCCGCTGACCAATGCGGTGATCAAGATCGCGCCGGCCCTGGCCTGCGGCAATTGCATGGTGTTCAAGCCGTCGGAGCTGACCCCGCTGACCGCGCTGATGCTGGGCGAGATCGCCGAGGAGATCGGCCTGCCGCCCGGCGTGTTGAACGTCATCAACGGTTACGGCGGCGACGTCGGGGCCGCTCTGGTCGCGCATTCGGGGGTGGACAAGGTGAGTTTCACCGGCCGGCTGCAGACCGGCGTGTCGATCATGAAGGCCGCGGCCGACGGAATCAAGGGCGTCACCCTCGAGCTCGGCGGCAAGACGCCCAACATCGTTTTCCCGGATGCGCCGCTGGACAACGTGGTCAACGACGCGCTGACCATGATCTTTGTCAACATGGGGCAGGTGTGTGTGGCCGCGTCGCGCCTGATCGTGCATGAGAGTATTCACGACGAGCTGGTCGAGCGGATGGTCGCCAAGACAAAGACATTGCGGCAGGGCGACCCAACCGATGAGCGGAACCATCTCGGCTGCGTGGCGGCGGCATCGCACCTCAAGACCATCGAAAGCTACGTCGAGCGGGCAAAGGCTGAAAAGGCCCGGTTGTGTGTCGGCGGTAAGCGGCCCGACGATCCCGCGCTGGCCAGGGGCACGTTTTACCTGCCGACGATCTTCGACCACGTGACACCGGATATGACCATCTCGCGGGAAGAGGTCTTCGGGCCGGTGCTGGCGGTGCTGAAGTTCAAGACCGAGGAGGAGGCGGTACGGCTGGCGAACGACAACGAGTTCGGCCTGATGGCCTGCCTGTGGTCCGGCGACGCCGTCCGGGCGATGCGTGTGGCCCGGCAATTGCGGGCCGGCAAGGTCGCGGTCAACGGCGGCGGGGGGTTCCGATCGAGCGCCCCGATGTGCGGCCACAAGCACAGCGGCATCGGCACCGACCTCGGGCTGGACGAGGCCGTTTACGAGTACACCGCGGGCAAGACCGTACTCTGGTCGCTGTCGTCGGAGAAGTGCCCATGGCCGGAATAAGCGGCAGCGTCGATCGCACATTCGTCGGCCGACCCATCGAGGACCTGGACACCCCCGCGCTCTGCCTGGATGCGGACGTGTTCGAGGCCAACCTGAAGCGCATGGCGGATTTTTTCCGCGGGCGGCCCGCGCGGCTCCGACCGCACTTCAAGAACAACAAGTGCGTTCAGATCGCGAAGCGTCAGTTGGCGGCCGGCGCGTGCGTGGGCATTACCTGCGCCAAGCTCGGCGAGGCTGAGGTGCTCAGCGCCGCCGGCTGTGAGGACATTCTGATCGCCAACCAGATCATCGGGTCGACCAAGATCGAGCGGCTGGTGGATCTTGCCCGGCGGACACCGACGCTGCGGATCGCGGTCGACGACGCGGACAATATCTCCGCCATTGCCGAGGCGGCCGGACGTGCGGGTATAACCATCGGCCTGCTCGTCGAGGTGGACATCGGAATGAACCGCTGCGGTGTTTCTCCGGGTGAACCGGCCGTCCAATTGGCCCGGCAGATCGGGTCAATGAAGGGCGTACGTTTCGACGGCCTGCAGGCGTACGAAGGGCACCTGGTGGCGGTTGCAAACCGCGACGAACGCGGCCGGCGCGTGCGCGAGGACATGGCCAAGGCGATCGACACCAGACGGCTCATCGAGACCGCCGGCATCGAGGTCCCGATCATCAGCGGCGGCTCGACCTCGACCTACGACGTAACCGGTAGCATCAACGGCGTCACCGAAGTGCAGGCCGGCACGTATCCCACGATGGATCACATGTATGTTGAGCTCACGCCTGAGTTTCAGATTGCCCTGTCGATTCTCTCGCGGGTAATCAGCCGGCCCAAGCCGGGCGTGGCCGTACTGGACGTCGGCCTGAAGGGCGCCGGGCACGAGTTCGGCCCGCCGAAGGTCAAGGGCATGCTCGACGCGCCCATACCGGCCCATTTGTCCGAGGAGCACTGTACGATCGAGAACTCGCCCGACTGGAAGGTCGGCCAATCGGTCGAGTTGATCCCCAGCCACTCCTGCACCACCTGTAACCTCTACCGGCGGATCCACGTCCACCAGCATGGCCGCGTGGTCGACGTCTGGCCGATCGAGGCCTCCGGCTGCCTGGCATGAGCCTTTTTTCAGGGCCCCGGGCGGCAGCGCGCAGTCCCGCTCATTTGCTTGCGGGCGGCGTGTTCGCGGATGCCGCGTCAAACGGCGGTGATGCCGTAGGGTCATTTGCGATCGACGCCCGCCAGTCGGCGTGCAGTTTCGTCAGCTTCGCGACGAGGTCCTTGTTTTCGGCGGCGACGTTGGTTTGCTCGCCGGGGTCTTTCGCCGCGTCGGCCAGGAAGACGTGGTCGGGGCTGCCCTTTTCCGCCCGGTTCTGCCGGCTGGTCTCCATGTCGATCAGGCCGTTGATCACCAGCTTCCACTGGCTCTGTCGCAGGGCATGTTGCTCGTCCCACTCGAAGAACAGCGTCTCGTGCCCGGGCCTGCCCGCGTCCTTGAGCAGCGGCATCCAGCTCATGCCGTCGATGACCCGGTCCTCGGGCGGCTCGGCGCCGATCGCGTCCAGGATCGTCGAGAACACATCCATGCCGATGGTGAGCTGGTCGCGCGTCTGGCCGGTCGGGATCGTCCCCGGCCAACTGACGATGCCGGGCACGCGATGACCGCCGTCGAACAGGCTGCGCTTGTACTCGCGGTAGGGCGTGTTTCGCCCGCCGCCCTCGCCGCGCTTGGAGGCATTCGGCGCCCCGTTGTCGCTGGCGAGGAAGACCAGCGTATTGTCGGACAGGTTTCGCTCCTTGAGATGTTGCATGATCTGCCCGATGGAGTCGTCCATCATGGAAACCAGGGCCGCCCAGAACTGCCGGTCGCGCGGCAGGTGCTTGTACATCTCGATGAACTTCGCCTTGGCGACCATCGGGTAGTGCGGCTGGTTGTAGGACACATAGAGCAGGAATGGCGAACCCTTGTGCTCGTCAATGAATTTCAGCGTCTCGCGAGTGACGATGTCGCACAGGTGCTCGCCGTCGATGAAGATCTCCCGGCGGTTGCGGAACAGGTCGTGGAACCACGGCTCGGAGGCGTAGTACATGTGCGAGAACGAGTCTACGCAACTGGAGTGATGTCCGACGAACAGGTCGAAGCCCTGGGTGTTCGGCACGGTGTCGTCGGTGGAGCCGAGGTGCCACTTGCCGAAGACGGCCGTCGCGTAGCCTTTGGTTTTGGCGATCTCCGCAAAGGTGGCCTCGCGCCCGGGCATGCCGGCCGTGCCGAGGTCGCTGGGCACGTTCCGGGTGGAGGACATGCCGCAGCGTGAGGGGTATCGCCCGGTGAGCAGGGCGGCCCGTGATGGGGCGCAGATCGGCGCAGGAGCGTAGTAGTTGGTGAATCGCACGCCTGAGGCAGCGAGGGCATCGATGCCCGGGGTCTGAACATCCTTGGCCCCGTAGCAGCCGACGTCGCCGTTGCCCAGGTCGTCGGCGTAGAACACGATGACGTTCGGCGGACGATCGGCTGCCGGTGCCGGAATCGTCAACAGTGTCGACAGGCCGATCAGAATCGCTCGCATGGATGACCTCTCCTTTCGACTCGGTAAGACAATACCGCAGCGGCGCGGGCGGCACAACCACCGGTTGCAGGTCATCACATTTCGGCAAGGTTGCGTTCGCTGATCGTCTTGGAGCAAGCGACCACCTGTGCAAACAGGTTCAAAACGGCGGGATGGGCGGTTTGTCTTCTCCGATCGGACCATGGTGCATTGGGCGAGGATTGTTTTTCAGCAGCAACCCGAACACCGAGGTATCGAAGAAGGGGTCCGTCTCCGACAGATAGCTGTCCGGCACATCGAAAACGACCGGATGGCCTTGCTCGGAAAACGCGGTGGCGAGAGTGTCGATCCACTGGTCGAGGTGGTCGGCTGTCAGGCCATTGACGTGGAAGAGCACGTCCACTGTCGGCCGGCAACCGGCGGTCTGTGGGGCCGACATGAGCTGCCCGGTCACCAGCTCGACCGGATCGTTGTCGGCGGACGCGAGTATCCGGTCTCGCATGTCGGGCGGCACGTCCGCGTGGCCGACCCAATCCAAGCTGTCGGTCATAGCGCCATGGTACACCCAGCCGCGTTCGTAAACGACGCGCCGGCCTTCGTGTGAGGTTATGGCCGCGCCGCCATAGGGTTGCCTGAACACGGACGTGAACACGTCCAGGCGGGCCAGGCCGATCGGCCCCAGGGCGTCGTCAATGAACTGCTCCAACTGGTCCAGGTCGTTCCGTATCGCCTGCAGCGCCAGAAACGGTGGTTCCAGCGGAGCGGCCCAGATGGCCGGATCGTGTTGGAAGCCGTGATAGCCGAGCACGTGGCCTGCCTCGTGAATCGCGGCAAGGCCTTCACCAAAAATCGGCTTGAGTGTGTCGGGGTCGGGCGACATTCCCGGCCCGGAAATGTAAAAGACCGCCCGGATCCCGCGCCGGTCCAGGGTGTCGAGGATCTGGCGCAGGGGATCGAGCTGCGTCTGGCCAGCCGCTGCTTTTTTGTCGGGTGGGACATCCGCCGACAACGGCCCGTCGTCAAACGTGAGTACCATTGAGATAGTGTCGCCGCTTTGCGGACAGGGCGGTTGGAATCCGCAGCCGAGGATCGCGAGCATGGTGCCTGCGACGAGATACCACAGCCACGAGGACATCAACCTCATCATGTCCCTCCGTCTAAGGAAGCCGGAGCAGAAGGGGTTTTTTCCCATATGGGGTATCCCCTTTGCTCAACCATCCACCATGGGTGGCGGGACGGTGCGGCGGTTCTTCGTGACGATGGCCGAATAGGGCTGCGGGGAAACCTGCACAGCCTGCTGGACGAGGCGGTAGAAGAGTTTGCCCC
>DATIKE010000321.1:0-8863 GCA_035477895.1 Phycisphaerae bacterium | reverse complement strand
AACATTAATTCGCTCTCGATTACCCTGGAGAACCTGACCTCCAGCGAGTCGAGCATTCGGGACACGGACTTCGCGTATGAGACGTCGCGTTTGACACGGGCTCAGATCCTGGTGAACGCGGGGACCAGTGTATTGTCGATCGCGAACACCACCCCGCAGAGCGTGCTGGCTCTGCTCGGCGGGTAGATTCTCGCCCGAATCAATTCGTTCCAACTCCTCCAAGCCAGGTGGACCCGGCAGGGAATTATTCCCGGCCGGGTCCAATTTTTTCGGAAGGCAAGATTTTTCAGGGCCGAAGATGATCGGTCCTTGGCCTGGCTGTCCGGTAAAAGAGTATGACGTGTGAGGCCGATGCCCATGTCCCGCTTATCAGACCGCGGGCGTGTCCGGGAACATTTCTTCTCGCACTCAGCCTTTGGCTGGGGGCGTTCGGAGAATACTAAAGCGCCGTCAGACTCATGACGATTCGACGATCACCGCTGAAGGAATCGGCGGCTTCCGACGGCATCGGGGTGTGCAGCCGGCCGGCATGAACCGACCTCGAAGCCGGGAAGTAGTTCAAGGATTAAGGTGGGCAGCCGGCCTGTGCCCGACAGTGGGCGTGGGCCGAACGGCCCGGAAACAGAATACAGAGACGAGCGAGCCCTTGGCGGCGGATTGATATCCGCCAGGCCGCCCGCTGACGGTCATTGATTGACCAAGGCCAAGCTCCTGTTCGGCCCGGGACATCCGGGGGAAGCGACGGCCCAAGGTCGTTTTGGAGGCACGCGAAAATGAGTCGGATCAATACCAATGTGCCGTCTCTTGTGGCTGCCCGCGTCATGGGCAAGAACCAAGAGGCATTGAACCTGTCGCTGGAACGGCTGAGCACAGGTTTGCGAATCAACAAGGGGAGGGATGACCCCGCGGGTCTGATCGCCTCGGAAGCACTGCGCGGTGAAATCACTGCCATCCAGGCGGCAATCGGTAATACCCAGCGGGCGCACAACGTGGTCGCGGTGGCCGAAGGCTCCCTTCAGGAGGTGAACGCCCTGCTGCTCGACCTGGAGAGCCTGGTGGACCAGACGGCCAACTCGGCCGGCCTCAGCAGTGAGGAAGTGGCCGCCAATCAGCTTCAGATCGACTCGATTCTGGATTCGGTCAACCGGATCGCCGGGGCCACCGAGTTCCAGGGCAAGAAGCTGCTGAACGGATCGCTGGCCTACACGACTTCGGATGTGACCACCGGGGCGACCGCATCGGCCATCGCCGACCTGCAAATCAACTCGGCGCGTATCGCGGCCGGCAGCTCCCGATCCGTCGTGGTCGAGGTCACGCAGTCCGCTCAGACCGCCCGGTTGGCCTACGCGGGATCGAGCATCGGCGCCGGCGGCGTGACCCTGCAGATCGGTGGCAAGTACGGCATCGAGCAGCTCAGCTTTGCCAGTGGGACCGGTGCCGGCGATGTGGTGACCGCGGTCAACGCCTCGAAGGCCCTGACCGGCGTGTCGGCCACAAACAGCGGCGGCTCCATCTACTTCAGCAGTACCGGTTACGGCTCAGAGGCCTTCGTGTCGGTCGAGGCGATCTCCGGATCGTTCACCGTCACGGGCGGCGACAGCTCGACCAAGGATTACGGCCAGGACGTGGGTCTGACGATCAACGGCGTTACGGCCACGACGAGCGGCCTGGACGCGTCGATCAACAGCACCGCTCTGGGCCTCAAGATGACGCTGGCGTCCGAGTTCGCCACCAGCGTGGGTTCGACGAAGACCTTCTCGATTACCGGCGGCGGGGCCACGTTCAGCATCTCCCCGACGCTGGGTTTGAATGCCATGGCCAGCCTGGGCATCCAGAACGTGGCCACCGGCAGTCTCGGCCGCGGCGACATCGGTTACCTCTCGTCGCTGGGCAGCGGCCAGACCAATCAGCTCAGTTCGGAGAACTTCGAGACCGCTCAGCGGATCGTCCGCGAGGCGAGTTCCCAGATATCGAGCCTCCGGGGCCGACTGGGCGCCTTCCAGAAGAACACGCTGGAGACGACCGTCAACTCCCTCTCTGTCATCCTGGAGAACACCATGGCCGCCGAGAGTGCGATCCGCGACGCGGACTTTGCCGCGGAGACGAGCAAGCTGACGCGGGCTCAGATCCTGGTGAATGCCTCGACGTCGGTGTTGCAGATCGCCAATGCTCAACCCAGGGCCGTTCTGTCATTGATGGGTGGCTAACAGTTACTCAGCTCCATCCGCGACGTGATCCGCGGGCTGCCGGGGGAAACTCCGGTGGCCCGCGGTCATTTTTTTACGGTCGCGGGCGGCCTGCCCGCAAGGCCTGGTTTGCCGCCCTGGAAGGACTGCCCGGAGGCCTTGGGTCGCCCCAAAAGGGGCGAAACCAGAGGTCGGGCCGAAGCGATCGAGGGCAGCGCAGGTCCGATATATCGAAAAGTGATGGGACGGATATGGACCGCTGATTATTATCTAAAGAGGGTCCGGGTATTGTGTCGAAATCCCGGATGTTTCCCGCAGAGGTCGCATGGGGCCCAAGCGGTCCGGGCGGGAGATCAATCGAATATGGCCGGCCGCGTCAGGCGGCCGACGAAGCCGCGGGCGATCTTTCATGAAGATCATCGGCGGCGACTCACCAGGGACGGTGGGGGGCTGATCGGGACGCATTGGCCTGCTTCTAAGGTGCCGGCAAGAGGGACGCGAGAGCTTCTGATTGCCGGGCCATCCCGCAAGAGGGGCGGTGGAATCCGCCGCTGGCGGGTCGGGTTTGTCTGACCGAAGCCTCGCCGGAAGTGTTCCAGGGGGTTTCGGCGCGCGGGACACAAGGCTGTGTTCCTTGCGGTGCAAGGACGGAAACTTGCCCGACTGTCAGGGAGGATACCATGAGCGTCATCAACACCAACATCCCCTCGATCACGGCTGTCCACCGGCTTGCGGCCAATCAGACCGATTTGAGGACCCGGCTTGAGAGGCTGAGCACCGGTCTGCGCATCAACCGCGGGCGGGACGACCCGGCCGGTCTGATCGCCTCGGAAACCCTGCGCAACGAGATGCGGGGCATCAGCCAGGCGATCGACAACTCGCAGCGGGCCATCAACGTGCTGTCCACGGCTGAAGGCGCGTTGAACGAGATCTCCGCCCTGTTGCTGGACATCCGCGGCCTGGTCAACCACGCCGCGAATTCCGGCGCGATCGGCCTGGAGGAGCTCAAGGCCGATCAGCTCCAGATCGACTCGATCATCGAGTCCATCGACCGGATTGCCAACACAACGCAATTCGGCGGCGCCAAGCTGATCAACGGCAACTTCGAGTACAGAACCTCCGGCATCGCGGCGTCGGCGGTCTCGACGCTGACCGTCTTCGCGGCTAGAGTTCCAGAAGGAAGCTATCAGAACATCACGGTCCAGGTCACGCAGTCGGCCCAGACCGCCCAGGTCGTCTTCGCCGCCGGCTCCGGACTGTCCGAGAACGTCACCATCCAGGTCGCCGGCAGGGTCGGCACCGAGATGCTTTCCTTCATCTCCGGCGCGAACGGCAACGACATCATGCAGGCGATCAACGCGGTCACCGAGCAGACCGGCGTCTCGGCGATCGCCAGCAGCGACGGAAGTGTCTATATCAACAGTCAGGCCTATGGCAAGGACGCCCTCGTTTCGGTCAAGCCCATCGACGGCAACTTCATCGTATCCACCGGCTCGACGGCCAGTGACTACGGGCAGGACGCCACGGTTCTGATCAACGGCCAGAGTGCCTCGGCCAGCGGACTCCAGGCATCGCTGCGGGCCAATGGGATCGATGTCCACCTGGCCTTGACGGCCGACTTCGGCACCCGGCTCGGGACCACGACGTTCCAGATCACCGGTGGCGGCGCGACCTACCAGATCGGGCCGGAGGTCAACCCCAGCGGCCAGGTGTCGATCGGCATACCCAACGTGGGCAGCGGCAACCTGGGCAACGCCGAGGTGGGGTACCTCTACACCCTCAAGGATGGCGGGGCCAACTCGGTCCGGGGCGGCAATTTTGCCGCGGCTGAGAAGATCCTCTTCCAGTCGATTCAGCAGGTGGCCGTTCTCCGGGGGCGTCTCGGCGGGCTGCAGCGCAACCAGCTCGAAACCAACATCAACAGCCAGCGCATCGCGCTGGAAAACGTGACGGCGGCGGAGTCCGCCATCCGGGATGCGAACATCGCGGCCGAGGTCGCCGCCCTGACCCGGGCCCAGATCCTGGTCCAGAGCACGACCTCCATTCTCGGGGTGGCCAACCAGTTGCCCCAGAGCGTGCTGTCCCTGCTCGGGTAAGCCGCGTGGAGCCACGGAAGGCGCCGGATTTTCGCCACGGACGGCGTTCAGTGACTCAAGGGATTCTCCCGAACCCGGCCTCGTCCCACCAGGACGAGGCCGGGTTTTTGTATGGCCTGTTTCCCTGCCGGAATCACCAGGGCTTGATCCGGCCCTTGCCGATGGCTAATATGACAACCGGCGCGGAAGGGAAGCAGAGAGAAAAAGCATTACCGGATTTGGGCCGCCCAGGCCCGACAGAGACGACCCATTGGCCACCTGGCTACCATTCCATCTGGCTTCCGGGATGACCGGGACGTGGTTGCATTACATCTATCGCAACTGGGCCTTGGCGTCGTTCGTGGTCACGGTCGCGGTGCTGATCGTGATCGCGTGGCTCGTCTTGCGCAAATACGTCAAGATCATGCTCAACATTCTGCGGGACACCCCGCCGCCCCTGGCCATGGGCCCCTGCGATTTCCAGCGGATTGACGGCGAGCGCGTCAGTTTCCGGGCATTCGACAACCTCAACCTGTGCGGCATGTTCCTTTACGGCCGACACGCCGGCCGGCCCAAGGGGCTGGTCATCTTCGCCCACGAATTCTCGAGCGACATGTACAGTTGCGCCCGTTACTGCCGCCCGCTGCTGGAGGCCGGCTACGACGTGTTCAGCTTCGATTTCCGCGGGCACGGCGAGTCCAGCGGCGCGCCGGGGTATCAGCCCCGGCAGTGGCCGACGGAATATGAGGTCAACGACATGCTCGGCGCGATCGCGTATGTCGAGGACTGGCTCGAGCAGCGTGGCCGGCGGGTGGAGATCGGCCTGTTCGGCATTTCCCGCGGCGCCGGTGCGGCCATCATCGCCGCCCAGTACAACCCGGCCGTCAAGGCCATCGTCTGTGACGGGGCCTTCAGCACCGACACCACGCTCGAGCACCTCATGAAGCGCTGGGCCTATATCTTCGCCAAGGTGCGGTTCGTCTACGAGAACCATCCGCCGCAGTTCTGGCGGTTCCTGCGCTGGCTGCTGTTCCGCGAGTGTCGGCGCAAGCTCGGCTGCACCTTCCCCTCCGTCCGCAAGGCCCTCGAACGCATGGGCCCGGGCCGGGCCGTTCTCCTGATCCACGGCGAACGCGACAGCTACATCCCGGTCGAGCAGAGTCAGTTGCTCTACGCCCGCGCCCCCGGGCCGAAGTCCCTCTGGATCGTCCCCCGGGCCAAGCATAACCAGTCCGTGATCGTGTGCCCCGAATACTATGCCCGTCGGACGGTCGCCTTCTTCCACCAGTATCTCGCTCGTCCACGGCAACCGGGGCCGGTCATGTCCGCCGAGGCGGAACACACCCCCGCGATGGCCGATCCGATCAACAGCGAGCACCCGCCGGCCCGCCAGCCAGGCCCCTTTGCGGGGCAGATGAACTGACCCGGCTGCGAGAATCCCCCAATGCCGGTCGCCGGGCGACTGGGCTTATCAGAACCGCGAGCGCCAGCGAGTCGGCGTCGTTACCAGAACCGCGGGGATGCTGGTGCCGAGATGGCCTGCCTGCCTGTGCGTACACGCAGACAGGCCGCGGGCAGGGAATCTCGACCCGGCAGGCCCTTGGACTACCCACGCAAAGAGGTATAATCACTGGTAAGCACGGCGCTGCCGTGGCAAGGAGAATGGGCGGCGTGGCCGTTGCTGCCTGCTGCCGATGGCCGTCGACGATCGCCGACAGGAAGGGGCGCCCGTGGCATCCGTCTGCTTCTATTTTCAGCTTCACCAGCCCTGCCGGCTGAGGCGCTACAGCGTCTTCGACACCGGCTGTGATTACTTCGACACCCCCCGAAACGCCGAAATCTGCAAGCGCATCGCCAGCCGATGCTACCTGCCGGCCAACAAGCTGATGCTCCGGCTCATCCGCCGCCACCAGGGACGATTCAGGATCGCCTATGGTATGACCGGGGTTCTCGCCGACCAGCTTCAGCAGCATGCCCCCCAGGTGCTGGACAGCTTCCGAGAGCTGAACGAGACCGGCTGCGTCGAGTTCGTGACCGAAACCTACCACCACTCGCTGAGTTTTCTTTATTCACGCCGGGAGTTCGAGGAACAGATTCGCCTGCACCAGGCCCGGATGGAGAAACTCTTCGGCTGCCGGCCCGCGGTTTTCCGCAATACCGAAATGATCTACAACAACGACCTGGCCCATTTCGTCGCCGGGCTGGGTTTTCGCGGCGTCCTGACCGAGGGCGCCGACCACCTGCTCCGCGGCCGATCGCCGAACTACCTCTATCGGGCACCCGGCGCGCCCGGCCTGACGGTCCTGCTTCGAAACCACAACCTGAGCGACGACATCGCGTTCCGCATTGCCGACCGCCAGTGGGCGGAATACCCGCTCACCCCCGAGAAGTTCGCCGGGTGGGTCAACCAGGTGAACGGCAACGGCTACACGGTGAACCTGTTCGCCGATTACGAGACCGTGGGCGAGCACCAGTGGGCCGACAGCGGGATCTTTGATTTCCTGGAGGCCGTGCCGGGCGAGGTCCTCATCCACCGCGACAACGACTTCAAGACCCCCTCGGAAGTCATCGCCTCGTATCCGGCCGGCGAGGAATACGACGTCCCCCACATGATCAGTTGGGCGGACACCGAACGCGATCTGTCCGCCTGGCTCGGCAACGCCATGCAGTCCAACGCCCTGCACGAGCTTTACCGCCTGGAGGCCGACGTGAAAGCCTGCGGTGATCCCCGGGTGCTGGACGATTGGCGCTTGCTCCAGACTTCCGACCACTTCTACTATATGTGCACCAAGCACTGGGCCGACGGGGCGGTCCACGACTACTTCAACCCATACGAGTCGCCCTACGACTCCTATATCAACTTCATGAACGTCCTCGATCACCTCCGTCGCCGGGTCGTCGTCCCCCCGCAACGCCAAAGAGCCACGGCCGTTCAGCCCGCGCGGGCGACCGGCCCGCGTTGTTCATAGGTTCACCGACACGACGCATCGGGGGATTCCCTGCCTGCCCCGCCTGCCGGCAGGCAGGCGCAGATAGGGCGGCTTGGCCCGTCGCCGGCGCTGATTGCGGACAACCCCCCGCATGGATGATCACGAACCGATTGGCCCGTTTCAGAAGTTGCCTTGGGAGGAAAAGGGATCAGATGATCCTGGTGACGGTGGCGTTTGTGCTGGGCCAGTTGTTCGCCGGGCCTCAAATCGGCACTTTGGGGTGAATTCACTGCAATGGCGTAGGGCTTCGAAGGCCGATATCCTCTTACGGGGCCTGTGCAAAGTCGAAGGGTATTCCGGCGGAGAAAAAGGAGTCGGAAGCCTTTTTCCGGAACGGCCCGAAGGGCGCTTCGCACAAAAGGCTTCTGACCCCTTTTTTGTCGCAGGGCTGACATGACAACTCAGGACACAATGACTTTGGCGGAACGTGTGGCCTGCGAGGCGGCCGAATTCGGGCGGCAGCTCTCGCGGGAGTGGCTTCTGACCAACGGGCGGGGCGGCTTTGCTTCGGGCACATCGATCGGCGTGCCGACCCGTCGCTATCACGGCCTGCTGGTGGCGGCTGCCCGGCCGCCGCTCGAACGATGGATGCTGCTGTCGGCCACGCTGGAGCGGGTCGGCACAATGGACTGGTCGGCGGAAACGCCGGGATTCTGCTTCGGGGATGTCTGCCATCCGCGCGGATTCGATTGGCAGGCGGACTTCGTGGTCAGCAACCATCCACCGACGGGGTACGCGCGATTCGTTTATGCCTGGGACGACCTCTGCCTGACCAAGTGTGTCTACATGAGCCGAGGCCATGACGAGGTCGCGGTCCACCTGAGGCTTGAGTCGTCGCGGCCAATCCCTTTGTCGCTGGAAATCCGCCCGTTCACGGCGATGCGGGATTATCACCACCTCACGCGTGCTTTCGAGGGCGGTTTTCCGGTCGGGCAGGTCGATGGCCGGGTGGTGGTCGGCGGGCGCGATGGGACGCCCCGGCTGTGGCTGCAAGCCGAAGCCGTCGAAGGAGCCCGGGACGTGATTTTCTCGCCCCAACCCGACTGGTGGTACGGGTTCTTCTATCGCCAGGAAGCCCATCGCGGACAGGACTGCCGAGAGGACCTTTTCACCCCCGGCTGGTTCAAGGCGACCGGCACCGGCTGTCTCGAAGTGACGCTTCGGGCGGCCGCGGATTTCGGCGGGGAGGATCGGTCCGGCGGTGAACGTTTCACGATGATGGTCCCCGATGGGCAGCCGGCTGCGTTTCCGACCGCCGTCAACGACCGGCTGGTCGAGTCCGCCGACGCATTTGTCGTCAAGCGAAAACGCGTTGACGGAAGCGAATCGGCCACCATCCTGGCGGGCTACCCCTGGTTCGGCGACTGGGGCCGCGACACGTTCATCGCCTTGCCGGGTTTGTTGGTCGAGACCGGGCGCTTTTCCGAGGCCCGCGAGGTGCTGGCCACGTTCGCGTCGGCCCAGAAGGACGGGCTGATACCGAACCGGTTCAGCGACTACGGCGACGGCTGCGACTACAACAGCGTGGACGCCAGCTTGTGGTATATTCACGCGGCGGACGCCTATTGCCGATCCAGCGGGGACGAGGCCGCGTGGCGGGAATGGCTCGAGC
>DATIKE010000320.1:0-3359 GCA_035477895.1 Phycisphaerae bacterium | reverse complement strand
GTCCGGCCGGGCCGCGAGCCATTCGGACGTGCCATCGTCGGACGCGCCGCCCACGGCAACGATCTCATGCGGTATGCCCACGTTGGCTCGAATGCCGGCGATGCAGCGTTGCAAACGGTCGCGCCGGTTGTAAGTAGCGATCACGATGCTGACGACGGGTTGTGAACTCGCGGTGCCCATCGGTGTTTGACCGCCTGGTTCCCGGCAGCAAGGGCTCGCACATCGCGGGCCTTGCAGACGACCACGATAATCTGCCGATAAGCCGTGTACAACCATGCGTATCCTGGTCATCACGAACTTCTATCCGCCTCACCACATCGGCGGTTATGAGCTGCGCTGCCGGGAAGTGGTGGATGGTTTGCGGTCGCGGGGGCACGCGGTTCGCGTGTTGACCGGGCGGTATGCTTCCGGGTCGGTCGGTGGCGCGGAGCCGCACGTGCATCGGAAGCTGCACCTGTCGTGGGGGCCGCCGTATCCGCCGGAGGATCTTGCCGGCCTGCTCGGTGCCGAGGCCGCGGACCATCGTGCGCTGGCTGACCTTTGTGCCGATTTCCGGCCCGAGATCATCGACGTGTGGGGCATGGAGTTCGCGTCGCAATCGCTGGTGGCGGCGCTGCCGGCTTCGTGCATGCCGGTGCACCTCTGGCTGGAGGATAATTGGCTGCTGGACGGATGGTCGCGCGACCCGCTGTGCCAGGTGGCTGGGGTGGCTGAACGTATGGGCGTGGTGATGGAGGGGGCGTTTGGCGCGTTGTGTTGCCCGGCGGGTGCTCGCGGGCACGCGGCGGATGCGCCGATCACCTTCGTCACATCGGCTTTGAAAGACTATTACGCCAAGGCCGGTCTGGTTTGCCCCAACAGCCGCGTGCGACCGGGGGGGATCGACATGGCGACGTTCCGTGATCTGCCGGGCGCGCCGCCGCCTCCGCCGTTCGTGATCGTGCATGCCGGGCAGTTGACCGAGTCGCGAGGCCAGAATGATCTGATTGCGGCCGCGGGTCTGGCGGCGACCGATACACGGTGTCCGTTCCCGGTGGTCGTGCGGATCGCCGGCGGGGGAAGCCCCGGTTACGTGGCTGAACTGCGTCGTCTGGCAGATGAGCACAGGTCCGAGCGATTCCGGGTCGAGTTCGTCGGCATATTGCCGCCCGATCGGATGCCGGAACTTTATGCCACCGGCCACCTGTTCGTTTTCACGTCGCGGCGGGCGTTCGAGGGCCTGCCGCGCGTGATGGTCGAGGCGATGGCGGCCGGCCTGCCGATGATCGCCACGGACACCGGCGGGCAACGCGACATCCTGGCTGACGGCCGCTGGGGCCCGCTGCTGCCGCCGGGGGATCGTGAACGACTCGTCCGGCACATCCTGGAGGCCATGACGGATTATCCGGCACGGCTCGAACGTGCCCGAGAGGCGCGAGAGGATGCATTTGAGCGTTTCGACGTCGAGAAGTGCATCGAAGCTTATGCGGCTGACTTGACGCGGGTCGCGGCCAGTCAAAAAGCGTCGGAGGACGAGGAGCATCGCACGGAAACAGCCGCCTTTCCCTTGGTGACTCGTGAAGAAGCGGGGAAGCTGGTCGAGACGATCGGCCGGGCGGCGAGGCAAGCATCGGTGGATGCGGAGCGTGATCCCGAGCAGGCGTGGCGGTTGGCGGTCGTGCTGAAGCGCACGGGGCAGCTCGCAGAGGCCGAGAAGTTGCTCCGATCGTTGCATGAATCGTATGCTGACGACCCGGTGCATGTTCGCCGGGCGACGTTTCACCTGGCTGAGCTGGCCATGCCGGCTGGGCGGTGGCCCGATGCACAGGAACTGCTGGAGGCGTGCCTATCGGTCGCGCCCGATCACCGCAAGGCGGCATATGATCTCGATCATGCGTGTCGGCGCACGTTGCCGGAGCATTTGGCGGGCTTGGCCAGGCAGTAATACCGCATCCTGAAACAGTGTGGGGCGGGCTTCCAACCCGTCATTGACCGGCAAGATGCCGGTGCCACAAATGGTTTGCAGGACGCCCGTAAGTCGGACCTGAACTCGCGCGAGTCACCCATGCGTCTTGGCGTGCAGATCCTGTCGTTACGTCCCGGCCAGGTCGGCGGGCAGGAGGTGCTCGTCCGGCGGCTGTTTCGCCGCATGCTGCCGATGGCCGACGATGATCGAATCGTGGTGTTTCATCGGCCTGAGCTGGCGGACGAGGCCGAGTGGCGGCCGGTGCTTGGCGATCCGAAGGTCGAGTCCGTCCCCGGACGCCCGGAGGAGCACTATGGCGACGGCTACGCCGGATGGGCGCTGAAGATCATGCGGGACGCCGGGGTTGACGCGGCGTTCTTTCCGCTGTTTTTCTTCTTTCCCCGGCCTTTGCCGATTCCCGTGGTGGTTCACATACCCGATCTTCAGCACGAGTTCTACCCGGAATACTTCCCACCCGATCAGCTCGCCTGGCGGCGCGAGCGGATACCCGAGTCGGTCGCGATGGCCGACGCGGTGGTCACGTGCTCGGAGTTCTCGGCGGCGACGATGCGTGAGAAGTTGAATGCCGATCCGGCCCGGTTGCATGTGATCCGTGCGGGGGGATTTCTTCAGGAGGAAATGAATGCAACTGATTCGTTCGTCCCCGGTGTGTCACCGAGGACTCATAGCCCATTCCCAAACCTGTGTGGGACCGGCTTCCAGCCGGTCGGATTACAGGGTTTTGGGATAGGCTCCAAGGAGAGGGCTATCGACGTATCAGGGGACGTGCCGTTTGTGTTCTACCCGGCGGCGGATTGGCCGCACAAAAATCATGAGACATTGCTGCGGGCGATGGCTCTGCTGGCGCGTCGGGGGCGGCCGGAGCGCCTGGCCCTGACCGGCATGTTCTCGCAGCACGGCGACGCGCTGAAAACGCTGGCGAACAATCTCGGAATCGCCGACCGGGTGCATTTCCTCGGATGCGTGGAGCAGGCGGTGCTGATCGGGCTGTATCGTCGGGCGAAAGTGATGGCGTTTCCAAGTCGGTTCGAGGGTTTCGGGCTGCCGCTGGTCGAGGCGATGCAGCTTGGTTGTCCGATCGTCGCTTCCCGGGCTGAGGCGGTGATCGAGACGGCCGGGGAGGCGGCCCTGTTCTGCGACGATTCGCCGGAATCCTGGGCGGCGGCGCTGGCGAGGGTCCTGGATTCTCCCGACGTGCAAACAGACCTTCGCCGACGAGGTGCCGTGCGGGCGGCTGACTTTGGTTGGGGCGCGGCGGCAGAACGCTTCCTGGGCCTGTTCCGCAGTCTTGCTGTCAAGCGGTCGTAAAGAAGCGATATCACCACGAAGGGGCAGATGCGCGAATAGTCGGACAGAGTGGTCTTGCGGCAGGAGGGGTTTTTTACTCGGAAGA
>DATIKE010000319.1:0-10714 GCA_035477895.1 Phycisphaerae bacterium | reverse complement strand
GTCGGCCCGCTCTACGCGGAAAAGGCCGAATCCTCCCTGCGGCAGGCCGGTTTCGAGCCGACTGTCTTCACAGTGCCCGCGGGCGAGTCCTCGAAATCACTCGAAACAGCCGCACGCATTTACGACGCCCTGGCCGCCGCCCGCATCGACCGCGCCTGCCCGGCACTTTCGCTCGGCGGCGGCGTCGTCGGGGACCTCGCCGGTTTCATTGCCGCCACGTGGATGCGCGGCATCCCCTTCGCACAGTGCTCCACCACCATCGAGGCCAACGTCGACGCCAGCGTCGGCGGCAAGACGGCCGTCAACCACACCAGCGGCAAGAACATGATCGGCGCGTTCTATCAGCCGCGATTCGTACTCATCGATCCCGACGTGCTGGCCACCCTCAGCGAACGCGACTTCCGCGCCGGCCTGGCTGAATCCATCAAGCACGCCGTCATCCGTGACGCCGCCTTCTTCGACTGGCACGAGCGGCACGCCGACGCCATGCGCCAACGCCGCCTCGAACATCTGCCGGAGCTGTTCGAACGCAATGTTCGAATAAAGGCCGCCATCGTCGCCGCCGACGAGCGCGAGGTCACCGGCGAGCGGGCCCTGCTCAACTTCGGCCACACCGTCGGCCACGCCATCGAAACCGCCATGACCCGGCGCGGCGATCCCTGGCGTCACGGCGAGGCCGTCGCCGTCGGCATGGTCGCGGCGGCCGAGATCAGCGTCGCCGCAGGCCGACTTGATCGGGCCTCGGCCGAGCGGATTGTCTCGATCATCGAACGCACCGGCCTGCCCGCCAGCGCGCCGCTTCGCGACGCCAGCGACGAATTGCGCAAGCTGATGGCTCTCGACAAGAAGGTCGCCGCGGGCGAACTGCGACTCGTCCTCGCCGACACCATCGGTCAGGCAGGCCTCTACGGCAACATCCGTCAGGTTTGGGTCGATGCCGGCCTCGAACGCATTCTCAAATGAGATCGCGCCCATTTGCCTCGCCGACGATCGCAGGCTAGAGTATCCCCCTTCAGTGCTCGCGCCCCGTGTGGGCGAGGGCCGCGACTCCACCCGCTGTGCGATGTCCCGAACGGAGAAAACCGAACATGACCGCTACTGAAATGCGTTGGCGTTGGCTTGCACTGGTTCTTGGGACTCTCGTCCTGGTCGGCGGACTCGCCGGCTGCGGCAAGGACGACGACCAACCGGAGTTCGTCGAACGCAACGGCCGCGTGGCCGAAATCAACAGGGAAACCGGCGTCGTCAAAATGTGGTACTACCACCCCAGGGAGAAAAAGGAACTCGTGATCCCGGGGCGGCTCGACCCGAACGTCGAAGTATTCATCAACGGGGCCGCAGCCACGCCCGATGACGTCATGATTGACGACGAGGTCAAGGTGCTGGGACGCATCGAGGGTTCCGGCCCCAACAAGCAGCTTGTCGCCGTCAAGGTCGAGGTCACCCGCCCGGTGATCGAGAGCGCTCCGGCGGCATCGGCTCCCGCGAGCCAGTAACCAGACCGACAATTGTCCGGCATCATCCGCAGGGTTCGTCTCGCACAAGCCCTGCCGATTGTCATTCGACCGTTCTTACCGCCGGCCTTCAGGCAGCGCTTCCCGCCAGCCGGCGTGCAGTTGCTTCGCCAGTTGCGCGGTCAGCTCCTTGTGCTCCGGCCGGCTTGCCACGTTCGCATTCTCGCCCGGATCGGTCTGGTGATCGTACAGTTCCAGGCCGACGGGCTCCTTGCCCGGCTCGGCCCACTCCGTGTAGCGGTAGCGGTCCGTTCGAATTGAATAACCCATGAGTTTCTGGCGCGGGTACTGGCTGAACGCCGCCTTCTTCCACGGCCTTTCAGGGTCGTTCAGCGCCGGCACGAAACTCGTGCCCTCCAGTCCTGGCGGTATCGGCAGTCCGGTCAACTCGCACAGCGTCGGGTAGATATCCACGAACTCCGCCAGCACCGCTGTCTTGGCGCCGGGATGTTTCTGCCCGGGCGTGCTGACGACCATCAGCGAACGTGTGGCGTCCTCGAAGTTCGTGTGCTTGCACCACAGGCCGTGCTCGCCCAGGTGCCAGCCGTGGTCGCCCCACAGCACCACGATCGTCCGCTCGCGCAGCCCGAGCCGATCCAGTTCGTCGAGCACCCGCCCGATCTGCGCGTCCGTGTAGCTCGTCGCCGCCCGGTAGCCGCGGATCAGCTCGCGGGCGGTCTGCGCCGAAACCGGGCCTTTCTGGGGCATGCCGTCGTACTGCCGCAGTTCGCCCCAATCGCTCAGTGCCGGGTCGGGCACGTCCACCGGCGGCCGCGGGTTGTCCGCGAGTCTGACCGAATCCGGCGGGTACAGATCGTAATACTTCTTCGGGGCCACGAACGGCAGGTGCGGCTTTGAGAAGCCCACGGCCAGGAAAAACGGCCTGTCCTTCACCTCGCGCAGCACCTGGACGGCCTTTTCCACGGTCATGCCGTCCGGCAAGGCGTCGTCCGGAACGTCCGGGTCTTCCCACGGCGGCCCGTAGACCAGGGCCCGCATCGCTAACCACAGCGTAGTCCCCGTTTGGGGATCACGCTCGATTACCGTGTCCTCCAGCCGCGCTCCTTCGGCCTTCATCTGCTCGCGCCGCGCCTTCTGCCGCGCGAGGGTCTCCGGCTTGGCATAGGTGGGGAAATCATCGGTCGGCATCCAGTGCGGCACGCTCCAGGATCGCGGATCATCCAGACCGTTGTGGAATATCTTGCCCATGCCTTGCGTGTGATACCCGTTTTTCCTGAAATGCTCGGGCAACGTCACCGCGTCCGGAACCGTCTTGCGGAAATGCGTGTCCAGGTCGTATATCCGCGTGGTGTCCGGGCGCAAACCGGTCAGCAGCGACGTCCGCGACGGGCTGCACACCGCCTGCTGGCAGTATGCCCGGGTGAACACCATGCCTGAGCGGGCCAGCTTGTCTATGTTCGGCGAATGAATATACGACGCGCCGTAGCAGCCCACCTCCGGCCTCAGATCGTCCACCGCGATCATCAGCACGTTCGGCCGCCCGGGCCTGCTCCCGGCTTCGTCGGCCGCGGAGATCGCCTGAATCAGGCAGGCGATCGCGCATATCACGACCTTCGACACGTTGCGCGTCATGGATAACCCCTCCATGCAAGGCGGGTTCTCAACAAGGCAAGAACGCTCTCCGCGGACGGAAAACGCCGCTACTTTTTCTTGTAATAGTCCGCGTTGATCTGAATGAACCGCTGCCATTCCGCCGGCAGCTCTTCTTCCGGGAAAATCGCCTTGACCGGGCACTCGTCGACGCACAACCCGCAGTCGATGCACGTCTCCGGATCGATGTAGAGCTGCTCGGCATCGGCGAAGTTCGCCTCTTCCTTGGTCGGGTGGATGCAGTCCACCGGGCAGACGGCCACGCACGCCGTGTCTTTCGTGCCGATGCAGGTCGCGCCGATGATGTGAGCCATGATTCCTCCGCTTACTACTTACGGCCGCCGAATACGACACCGGCCGCCAATGCGGGGTTATTATAGTACGCCGCGGAACACCGACAACGAATCCCGTGCCTTCCAAATCCCGGCGTCAGTCGAGGGTCCGCACGCCGAAAGTGGCCGCCCCCGGAGAGCTGCCGGCCAGGATCGTCGCCTGCTTGCCGGTTTGGCCGGCGTAGGTTGCGCACACCTCCTGCAGCGCTGTCATGACCGCGGGCTGGTTCACCGCCAGGACAGCAATACTCCCGCCGCAGCCGCCCGCCGTCACTTTAGCGCCGTACAGACCCCGCGCCGCACCCCGCTGACGGATGAGGTTCACCAGGATGTCCGTCTCGATGCTGCCCATCCCGCACCGCTGCCCGTAGCTCCAGTGCGAGGCGTACATCAGCTCCCCCGCCTCGATCAGCGCGTCCCGCTCACCCGTTCGTCGGGCCCGCGACAGCCGCTCCATGAAGCGATGCGTCCGGTCGTTCTCGTAGATGTGGTGTTCCGTCCGCGATCGGATCTTGTAGATCCGGTCAAGCTCGATGGTGAGATCCAGCCCGTCCGGCTGGCCTAACTCCGCCAGCAGATCCTGCCCCCGACGTTTCACCGGCAACTCGTTTCGGAACCGACGGACGTATTCGCTTGGCGCGACGTTGGCCAAGTATCCTCCGGTCGGATCGCCCACCGCGCCTGACTGGCGCAGGAGCGCCTCGATCAGGTACTTCCCGATAAGCGAGGATGCCCGATTGTCGGCGTAGCGCTGCTCATACAACGGCAGGCGAAAACCCGCGTCGATCGCCACGATCCGCACATCGGCCGGCAGATTCACCGTGCCCAGCACGTCGTCGGGCTGGCAGCGGATCTGCAGCAGCGCGTTCGACTCGCCCCACAGGCACGTCAGGTGATCCACAAGTCCCGGCTGGGCGCCCACCACCTCGTGGTTCGCCGATCGGCAGGCCGAAAGAAGCTGGTAGTCGGTCAGCTCCGCCCCGAACAGCGCCGCCAGCGCCTTGGCCGTCGCCACCTGGATCGCCGCCGACGAAGCCAGGCCCGCGCCCGCGGGGATGTCCGACTGCAGCAGTATCGTCACACCACCCGCCAGGTGAGGCAGGCCCCCCGCTTCCACCAGCGCGTAGCACACCCCCGCAATATGCCGGACCCATGAACACGACGAGAACTTGGAGGAAAAAACTTCTGGCTGAACAAACTGGCCGTCCGACTGGTACAGGTGCGACAGCGGCCACTCGGCCCGGCTATCCTCGCCCCCGTTCCAGCCGATCGACTCGACCAGCACCCGCTCGTCGTCCCGCCGGCCCGCGGCCACGAACACGCCCCGATCGATCGGAATCTGCAAGGCCAGCGCGCCCGCGAAATCCGCCATCCCCCCCATGAAGTCCAGCCGGCCCGGGGCTCGGGTCACCACCCGCGGGCGGCCCTGATCCGCCGGCCAATGCGCCCGGCATGTCGCGGCAAAACGCTCGAAACCCGTCACCGGCGCTCGATCGGTTCCAGGTAATGCCACCGTTGCCTTGTCCACTTGACCCACCTTCCCAAACCACCCCGGCGACCGCTCGCCGATCACAGCTCCGGCTCGTTGCATACCTGCTGAAGCACTCCCTCTTCCGCGTAGATCGGCGTGTCGCTCCCCACTCCCAACGCAATCGCGTCGGACGGACGTGCGTCCACCTCCACCAGTTGACCGTTCCGCCGGATCACCAGCTTGGCATAAAAAGTGTGATCCCGCAAATCGTGAACCACGATCTTCTCCAATTCCCCCTGGAGGTCGCTGATCACATTGGCCAGCAGATCATGTGTGAGCGGCCGCGGTGTGACAATCCCCTTCACCCGCCGATCGATCGCCATGGCTTCCATCACGCCGATCACGATCGGGAACTGACGATCGCCGTCGCGCTCCCGCAACACGATGATCGCCTGGTCGCTGCCTTCGTTGATCACGATCCGGGCGAGATCCATGCGGACTTCCATGGCGTCATGCTCCGTTTTCTGCGAGACTACAGGCCTGTTCAGGGGGTGTCAAGCAACCCGATTTCTCCACGCGATACACGCTCATCCCTGGACACCGCCCCGGCCGCCAACCACTTGACAGAACCGGCCCGGCACCGCACCCTTTCCACAGGAGCTTATTCCACAACCCGTGTGGGACCGGCTTCCCTGCCCGCGGCAGGCAGACAGCCTGTCGGATTTCAGGGGTTGGCATGGGCTCTGCAACATTCGCTGTCGGATCGTACGCGCACGTTCATCGGCCCGCCACACGGAATGCGTTGTCGTGCCCCGGCACTACTTCGTCCGCCAGTTCGTGGATCTCCTCCAGCGACGCACGCGCCTGATCCACGTCGACCACCTTCTCGAACACGCGACCGGCCTCGAAGTAGTCCTGCGTCACCACCGCATCGCCCGCAACCAGAACGGTCCGCGACACTTCCGTCAACAACAGTCCCGCCGCACCCGGCGTCACCCCCGCTGTCGGATACAGGTGCACTTGAGGCGTCAGCCGGTCGTCCGCCGCCTGGAATCGGCCCAGCAACTCCCGCTCCTCGCGAACCATCTGCTCGACCTCGCCATCCGCGGCCTCCACGCCCGCCTCCAGCTTCGCCGCAAGACCCGCCAGATGCTCCCGGGTCGCTTCCATCTCCGGCTTGTGCGCCAGCCACGTCGCCTGAGGAAAAAGCCCGAGCCCCCGCCGGTGCACCGGCCGAAACGTCGTCAGAAAAACCACGTCGATCTGTTCCGGCCGCAGGCCCGCGCGCTCGTCCAGGCGATGCTTCAGAACCTCCCCCGGCAAGGAGGGATCGACCAGGATCACCGTGCTGCCGCTGCGGATCAGCGTCGTCGTCGCATGCGGTACCCGCCGCGGCTCCTGCTCGCCCCAGAGCCGGTTCCGGCTCAGCGTCCCAATGCTCACCACACAGTAACTGACTGACATCCGATCCAGTCTCCGTCCTCTTCCCGCTGTTTCACCGCGGCCGTCGAGGGAGCGCTTCCACCGCCCCCACAATCGCCGCGACCAGCCCCGGCACATCGTGCGGATGCGCTTCCACGGCTTCCGTCAGGCCCGCCTGCCGGATCGCTTTCGTCGTCACCGGCCCGATACTCGCCAGTCGGATCGCTTTCAGCCGCTCCGCGCGCTCGGGTCCTAGAAGTTTCACGAGGTTCGCCACTGACGACGGGCTTGTCAGCGTCAGCCAATCAATCTCTCCGGCATCAAACCTTTCGAGAAATCCCGCCGGCAGAGACTCCGGGCACACGGTGCGATAGGCCATCAGGTCGTCGCATGTCGCGCCGATACCCGTCAGCGCATCCACCACGTAGTTCCGCGCCAGGTCCGACCGCAGCAGCAGCACCCGCTGACCCGCGACGCCCCGCTGAATCAGCGCCTCCGCCAGCGCCTCGCCCACCGCTTCGCCCGGCACGAGATCCGGCCGGATTCCGCGTTCGACGAAGCGGCCCACCGTCGCCGATCCGACCGCCGCGATCCGCGGACCGGCCAAGGCCCGGGCGTCCAGTCCCATCGCCTCCAGCCGCTTGAACAGAGCGTCCACGCCGTTGGCGCTGGTCACTACCAGCCAGTGGTATTGCCCGACGCCGCGTAACGCCTGATCCACCGGCCAGTAATCGTCGATCTCCGCCAACTGGATCGTCGGCGCCTCGATCACTTCCGCCCCGGCCGCCTGAAGGGCCGCTCCAAGCACCGGCGACTGGTCCGACATCCGCGTCACCGCCATCGTCAATCCATGCAACGGTTGCCGCTCGAACCACTCAAGCGACTCCCGCATCCTGACCACCGGGCCGACAATCATCACCGCGGGCAAATCGCTCCCTTCGCCCGCCAGGCGATCCGCGATGTCACCCACCGATCCCAGAACTGTCTTTTGCTCCGGCCGCGTCGCCCGAGTCACCACCGCCGCCGGTGTCCGCGCGTCCAACCCGGCCTCTATCAGCCGCTCGCAGTACCGCTCCATTTCGCCCGGCGTCGCCGGAAAAACCAGCGTATCCATCCCGGCCAACATGCTGAAGTCCAACGCCAGACCGTCATCGCCCCCGCCAACATCCGCGACCAGCCCAACCGTCCGACTCATGCCCAGGTGAACCAGGGGAATGCCCCCCGTGGCCGAAGCACCCAGCGCCGCGCTGACCGCCGGCACCACTTCAAAACGTACCTGCGCCCCCGCCAGAAAGGCACACAGCCGGCCGCCTCGGCCGGACACGAAAGGATCCCCGGCCAGCAGCCGCACAACTCGCTTGCCATCCCTGGCCTTGCGAGCCGGCACACTTCCTTCCTGGGACGTTCCCTCCCGGCCTTCTCCTTCCCCCGGAAAGCACTCCACCTCGGCTTGCGGGCCGACGAGGTCCAGCAAAGCCGCCGCGACATTGGGATCGTGCACCACCACGTCGGCTTGCATGAGCCGAACCGCCCCGCGAACGGAAATCAGCGCCGCGTCGCCCGGCCCAGCGCCGACCACCGACACCGTCCCAGGCTCGAAGTCGCCGACCAGGCTTGCCATTCGCTGCCAGGCTCTTAAGTCCGACATGGCTGACCCATCCGAAGTGTGCCTCTTGCCAAGCCTTGTCCCCAACGGATGCAATCTTTAGAATAACCGCACCACGCGGCATCGGAAAGCCGCCGGTACGCGGTCAGCCGGCAAGGTCCGACAGGAGTGTTCCGTGAAAGCATGCATCCACCTGTTTCTGGTCTCGGCCGTCCTGACGGCTGCGACGATCGGCCCGGCCGGCGCACGTGGCGTCGAAACGCCCGCATCGCAACCCGCGACATCCTCCGCGCCCGCATCGCAACCAGCGACATCCTCCGCGCCCGCCCCGCTCGACCCGGCGCTCGAGGCCATCCTCGACCGCCTGGAGAAAATGGGCGTCCGCATCGACAGCATCGAGGCCGACATCGAGTTCATCAAGATCGACCCCGTCCTGGACGATCGGCAGGAATACAAGGGCATCCTCCGGTTCAAGCAGCTCAAGCCGAACCCGCGCTTCTTCATCCGCTTCGACATCTTCAAACACGACGGCGTGACCCGCCACAGCAAACAATGGCACGTCTTCGACGGCCAGTGGTACATCGAGGCCCGCGAGAGCACCAGTACCATCACCAAGAACGAGATCGTCCGCCCGGGCGAAACCATCGAGGTCTTCAAGCTCGGCCGCGGCCCCTTCCCCCTGCCGTTCGGCCAGACCAAGTCCGACATCCTCCGGCATTTCACGGTAAGGCTGGTGAAATCCGCGCCGGATGATCCGCCCAACTGCGACCACCTGGAGTGCACGCCCCTCGCCGGCACCGACATGGCCCGAAAATATGACGTCGTCCATTTTCTCGTCGACCGCAAGCTCGACCTGCCTGTCCGGGTCGAAACCGTGGAAAAACAGGAAGGCAACCGAATTATCGCCACCTTCTCCAACGTCAAGGTGAACCCGGGCCTGGTCGAGAGCCAGCTCAACCTGCCCGACCTGAAGAACTACTCGATCGACACCAACCCCCTGCAGAGTTCGGACAACAACGAGGACAAAGGACCATAAGGTCTCCTACCCATGCGTAAACAAGTCTGCGTCATCGGCCTCGGGCAGTTCGGATCCCACCTGGCGCGCAGCCTCGCCCGCACCAAGTGCGAGGTCCTCGCCATCGACATGAATGAGGACGCCGTCCAGCGCATCCGCGACGACGTACAGCAGGCGATCATCACCGACGTCCGCAACCCCGAGGCCCTCGAATCGGTCATCTCCAAGGACATCGACGAAGCCATCGTCAGCCTCGGCGAGAGCATGGAGGCCAGCATCCTCTGCACCCTCCACCTCAAGAAGCTCGGTGTCCCGCATATCCGCGCCAAGGCCTCCAGCCAGGACCACGCCTCCATCCTCAAGGCCATCGGCGCCGATGAGATCATTTTCCCCGAGCGGGAAACCGCCGAACGCATCGCCCAGCGAATCCTCAATCCCGACCTGCTCGATTATCTTCCCCTGTCGCCGGAGTACCGCGTGGTCGAGGTCACCGTGCCCGAAACCCTGGCCGGAAAAACCCTCGCCCAACTCCACCTCCGCAAGAAATTCCACATCATGGTCATCGCCATCAAGGCCCCGGGAAACGGGATCGTCGAGTTCATGCCCAACGCCGACTCCATCCTCAAACCCGACGGAACGCTCGTCATCATCGGCCGCGACGACGACATCCGGCAGTTCACTGAGGCCGACTGATCCTCTGCACAAAACCCGGAGCGCCAGGAGTAACCACACCGATCATGGCCACCAGACGTAAACCACGACTGACAGCTAGGACCGCCGACCGCTACCAACTCTATTCCGGGTCCGTCCAGACCACCGAAGCCGAGATCGCGTTCTTCACCCGTGTTTTCCGCAAGCACAACAACCGCCCACCGCGGCTCATCCGCGAGGACTTCTGCGGGACCGCCCTCATCTCCTGCGATTGGGTCAAGGCCGGCCCGCACAACCGGGCCATCGGCGTCGATCTCGATCCAGAGCCGCTCGCCTACTGCCGCAAGCACTACCTCCCCACACTCGCCGCCGAGCAGGCCCGACGGCTCCGCCTCTGCCGGGCCAACGTGCTCGATGTCCGCACTCCACCCGTGGACGTCATCGCCGCGCTCAATTTCTCATTCTGCGTGTTCAAGAAACGCCCCCACCTCCTCCGCTACTTCCGCCGATGCCTGGCCGCTCTCAAACCCGGCGGCCTGATGGTCCTCGATCTTTACGGCGGGCCGGAGTCCCAGCAGACCGGCAAGGAAAAAACACGCTACAAGGGCTTCACTTACGTCTGGGACCAGGCCGACTTCAACCCCATCACCCACGAGGCTCTCAACCACATCCACTTCCTCTTCCCCGACGGCTCGCGGATGCGTAAGGCGTTCACCTACGACTGGCGATTGTGGACCCCCGTCGAGCTTGTCGAGGCACTCGAGGAAGCCGGTTTCGGCCACACCCGGGTCTACTGGGAAGGCACCGGCTCCGACGGCGAGGGCAACGGCATCTTCCGCCCGTCCGCCCGCGTCTGCCAGGAACCCGCCTGGATCGCTTACGTCGTCGGCATATGTTGATCCTCTTTGAAAGACTGTAGCCTCTGGCGAGCCTGACGGACGTGGATCTGCGGTAAGCGTCCGGCGAAGCCCATGGGCCGGAATTGAACTGCCGGGCACAGCGATTGCCTGCGTGGGGTTCAGTTCGACGGGGTGGCGGCAGGTTGCCAGCGGTCGGGCAGGAGTCGGTCGAGCTGGCTGACCGGTGTGGCGG
>DATIKE010000318.1:0-4631 GCA_035477895.1 Phycisphaerae bacterium | reverse complement strand
CGGACAAGCTCACGCAGCCGAAGGGCGACCGGGCCGCTGAGCAACTGTTTGCGATACTTGGTCGTCCACACGAAGTGGTACTTGATATCAAACCGCGTGTGGGAAGCCGTACGGTAGTTCTCCATGCGGAGCAGTGTACCTGAAGGTTTCGCCTGAAGGCGAGGGCTTCACGCCCTCCCATCGGGAGACAGTGAGGCCGTTCCACAAGCCAATGAAAATCACCTTCACGGCGGCGTCGGGCCAAACCCGGGCCTCACGAGCCTACGTCACCGAACAGCCGGAAAACCGTCCGCCACTGGGTCTGCATTGCCAGCCCAAACCTGAGCGAAACTTGACTGTGACTGCATCCATAGAAGCCCGGCAGCACAAGCCCGAGGTAGCCCGAAGTGGTATGCCCTCTCCGCCGACGTTTATCGTGGGTTGGGGGCTTGTGGCGGACTGTCTCGTCCGGGTACGATGGATCTCACGAAGGAGCGGGAAATGCACGTCCTTCCGACTATCGGCGATCGCCGGCGGTTGCGTAGTGCGCGATGGGTGTTGTTCTGCGCCGCTCCCTTTTCAACTGATGCTAAACACCTGACCCGCAAACACGCGTTGAGAATGATCTTTTCGACGGCCGTTCTGTGCCTGCCTCCCCTTGCCGCTTCGGACGCCGGAGATGCCCGAATCCGGCTCAACGGCCCGGTCGAGATCCAGCCGGGCCGGAGCTATGAGCTTTTCGTGGAGGCAGACAACACGGCCCTCAACCCGGACAGGACCAGGTCGATCGAGTGGAAGGTGACCGGCCCCGGTTGGATTCAGTGGATAAGCATGAGCGTGCCGGCGAGCCCGGACTTCTTTTCGGGCCCGGAATGGAATCCATTCCCCACCTACAACTACTTCTTTATGCCGCCAACACAGGCCGCCCGATCGACCGTGAATCCGGCCAACGCGATCCTGGACAAGCCGATGAGCCGCGTGGTGCTGTATGCCTTCCGCATCAACCCGGGATTCGTTGGTGCTCTGCCGACGACCGGCACCTTCAATCTGCCCGACCCGAACGTCGCCTTTTACAGCCAGAATCTCGTAAAGCAGACGCACATCAACGAAACCCCCCTTCTCACCTTCACCGTCGGAGTGGCCCGCGCCGATTTTGACCGGGACATGCGGGTGAGCGCGGCGGAAATGAATATCTTTCAGGCCTGCGCCGCCGGGCCGAACATCCCGTACGATGTTAACAGCCCCGCCTCCGGATGCACCTGCGGCACCATCCGTGTTGACGGGCAAGACTACCTGAAAGCCGATTTCGACAACGACGGCGACGTGGATCAGGCGGACTTCGGCATCATGCAGCGGTGCTATTCCGGTACAAATCTCGCGGACCCGGCTTGCGGCAACTGACGCCGATACCCCTCATTCAAGAAGGGCTCGCGGATTACGGTTGCGAGTTAGAGTGCATCCTAAAAACCCGTGTGGGACCGGCTTCCCTGCCTGCGGCCCGCGGAAGGCAGGTCAATGATACCGGAGCAGGCTTTTCGGCCACCTTGAAATCCGGGTAGAATCCCGGCCATGAGCAGCGAAAACGCCAGCGGCAAAGGAATGAGTATCCCGGGTGGATCGAAGGTTCAGCCGGTGTCCGTCGGGTCGGCAAGGATCGGGCCGGGCTGCGGCCTGGTGCTGATCGCCGGGCCGTGCGTCATCGAGTCCCGCGACCACACCCTCAAGCTGGCCGAGGCCATCCGCAAAATCGCCGAGGCGGCCAAGGTGCCGCTCATCTTCAAGGCCAGCTACGACAAGGCCAACCGCTCCAGCGCCCACAGCTTCCGCGGGCCGGGCCTCGAGGAAGGTCTGAAGATCCTTTCAGAAGTCCGCTCAAAGGTCGGCCTGCCGGTCACCGCCGACGTTCATTGGCCTCACGAGTCCGCCCCGGCCGCCCAGGCCCTCAACCTGCTGCAGATCCCGGCCTTCCTGTGCCGACAGACGGATCTCCTCGTCGCCGCCGGCCGGACCGGAAAACCCGTCAACGTGAAAAAAGGCCAGTTCATGGCCCCCGAGCAGATGCGTCTGGCGGTCCAGAAGGTGACTGAGTCCGGCGCCTCGGGCGTACTGCTGACCGAGCGGGGAACGTTCTTCGGCTACGGCAAGCTGGTCAACGACATGACCGCGATCCCGACAATGTCGGCCTTTGCGCCGGTGGTCTTCGATGCGACGCACTCGTGCCAGTGTCCGGGTGAGGCCGGTACGCACTCCGGCGGCCGGCGCGAGATGGTCCCGACCCTGGCCCGCGCCGGCATCGCCGCCGGAGCCCACGCCCTCTTCCTCGAAGTCCACGACACCCCGGCCGCGGCCAAGAGCGACCCGGCCACGGTCTGGCCGCTCGACCAGCTCGCCGGGCTGCTGGATTCCTGCCGGCGGGTGTACGAAGGCGTCAAATGACCACAGGTATTCTGTAACCCCCTCCAGGAGTGATCCTCGCCATCACGCCGATCGAGGGCAAGGCCGATCCGTCTTTACCCGAGCCGCGGAGTTGGTCGAAGAACCCCCCTTGCCAAGGGGGCAAGAAGATAGAACAGGCAGGGGGAAAGAGGGCCGGCTGAACAGGCGGCCGGCTATCGCCGGAAGAACGCATTGGCCAGCAGGCCAAAGGCCAGGGCGGCGGCGATGAGGCACATGCCGGCGGCGCCGGCGCCGTCCCGGGCACTGGTGACGAGAGCCAGGACCAGACCGGCAAAGCCGGTAATCATGCCGCCGATGACCGCCAAGCCGGCCATGCCCAGCCCGCGCGGGGTCGAGGTGGATTCAGGGCGTCCGGGGTCTGCCATGTCCGGGTACCTCCTGGTAGAGCGTCAGCAGGTTGCGACGAGTGGACGCCGCGCCGGCGTCCCGCCCGATGAGATCACAGGCCGATGATATTGTACCCGGCGTCGACGTACAAGTTCTCGCCGGTCACGCCGCTGGACAGGTCGCTGAGCAGGTAGACGGCCGTCTTGCCGACCTCGTCGGTGTCGATGTTGCGTTTGAGGGGTGCTTTTCGCTCGACCCAGTCGAACATATCGTCGATGCCGCCGACGGCCATGGCCGACAGCGTCCGGCAGGGCCCGGCGCTGAGGCTGTTGACGCGGATGCCGGCCGCGCCGAGCTCGGCGGCCAGGTAGCGCGTGCAGGCCTCGAGGGCCGCCTTGGCCACGCCCATGACGTTGTAGCCGGGGATGACTTTCTCGGCGCCGTAGTAGCTCAGCGTCAGGATCGAACCGCCGGCGGGCATCAGCGGCTTGGCTCGCCCGGCGACGGCGACCAGAGTATAGGCCGAGATGTCCAGGGCCTGGGTGAACACGTCCCGCGGGGTCTCGGCGAACCTGCCGATCTGCAGGTAGTCCTTGTTTGCGAACGCCAGCGAGTGGACCACGAAGTCGATCGTGCCGAAGTGGTCCTTGACCGCCGCGAACAGCGCGTCGATATCCTCGTCCTTGCCCACGTCGCACGGGAAAAGCCATGGGTTGGCGATGCCGCCGTTCTCGATGGTCTTACGTGCCCGACGTTCCATTTTTTCACCGGGCAGGTGCGAAAATCCGCAGTCGGCGCCGTGATCGATGAGATTGCGGGCGATGTGCCAGGCGATGCTGCGATCGTTGGCCACGCCGAAGATGAGCCCCTTGCGTCGGTCCAACAGCCCCATTCGCTTGCTCCGTCGATGTCGTTCGAGTCCTGCAGGCCGTCCGCCAGTCGCGCGGGATTGTCCCGCCGAACCGGAGATTATTCAAGAAATCCCGTACCCGCCGGGGTTTTTCACCAAACCCCAGACAGTCTCCCGGCCCGCGGCGGCCCGATTGCTTCCCGTCCGGTAGTTGGGATATCATAGTCCCGACAGGCAGGGATGGCTGTCTCGATGATCACTTTTTCGCTGAACAGCGGGTCCAACGGCAACTCGATCTACGTCGAGGCGGGCGACGTTCGGCTGTTGTTCGACGCGGGGATCTCCGGCAAGCAGGCCGAGGGTCGCATGCGCGTGCACCGGCGGGACATCCGCGACGTACACGCGTTGATCATCTCCCACGACCATGCCGACCACGTCCGCTGCGCGGGCATTTTCCAGCGGAAGTTCGGCCTGCCGGTCTACATGACCCGCCCCACCCGCCTGGCGCTCTACTGCAACCTCGGCCCGATGAGCGACCTTCGGCATTTCGAGGCCGGCCGGCCGCTGCACTTCGACGGCGTGACCGTACACACCTTCCGCACGCCGCACGACGCGGCCGACGGCGTCGCCTTCGTCGTCGAGCACAACGGCAAGCGGCTCGGCATCATGACCGACTTGGGCCACCCGTTCGCGGAGCTGGTCCGCTGTTTCGGCGAGCTGGACGCCTGCTACATCGAGAGCAACTACGACCCGCACATGCTGGAGACCGGGCCGTACCCGTATCACCTTCAGCAGCGGATCCGCGGCGGGGCCGGGCACCTGTCCAACCAGCAGGCGGCGGCCCTGATCCACTCAGCCGCCGGCAAGCTCAAGTGGGCCGCCATCGCCCACCTCAGCCAGGAGAACAACGACCCCCAGCTCGCCCTCGACACGCACCGCAAACACATCGGGAAGATGTTCCCGCTGTTCCACGCCTCACGCCATGCCGTCAGCGAAGTGATGGAAGTCTGACGAAGGG
>DATIKE010000317.1:0-7287 GCA_035477895.1 Phycisphaerae bacterium | reverse complement strand
ATCCAGAACCTCGTACAAAGAGTACGGCTTTTCGCCGTCGTATGCATTGTTCGGGCCGGATAGCGGCAAGGTGTCGTGGTACGCGAAGTCCTTGTCGAGGTTCGCCATCGCCCCGGCCGGCTCCAGCTTGTCGACCATGCTCCTGGCCGACGGGCTGAACTCCCGCAACGCGAAGACGAGGCACTCGATACTGGCGTATTGTTCCACGGGCTGGGCGGTATCGTGCTCGATCAGCCACAGCCGATACATATTCGGAATGAGGTCCTGGTCCTTCATCACGTTGATCAGCCGGACGAACTTCGTCTCGGTGATCGCCCGGGAGTTGTTCCCCACCGCCGGCTCCTCGTCGTGTTCCTTGGTCGCCGGGTAGGGCGGGCTGGGATACGGCACGCCGTCGATCGTCACCAGGCCGTTGGCCTTGAAGACGTCCGGGTTCTCCGGGTCGGTCGAGAACATGGCCGTCGGGCTGGGCGGGAACCGGTCGAAGATGTTGCGGAGCCTGTGCTGAACAACAACCGTCCCCGGCCCCGGAACCTTCGGCACGGTCATCTCGCGGAGCACCGGCTGACTGTTGACGAAGGGGTTGTCCTTGTGGAACGCCTCGATCGCGCCCCGGAGGACGTTCATGGTGGCCTTGGTCTGCTTGGTCCGGGCATTCTCGACGAGGCTGAAGGCGGTCGGCAGGACGAGGGCCACCAGCACCAGGATGATGGAGATGGCCACGATCATCTCGACGAGGGTGAACCCTTGACGCGGGCGAGCCGGAGATAGAGGGGGGGTCTCATTCTGCAAGAAGGCCCGTCGTGATGTTGCGAGTGTGGTTTCCATCTCATCCGACATCATCGTCGATCCCACGTGTCAGGTAAATCCGCCGGGACAGCGTTTGACGCAACTGCATTACTCATAAGTAGTTGCGATCTATCCGTGCGGTATCCTGCTGTGTCGATTGGGGAACGCTACATCACCGCAGAAGTGCGAGTCGGAAATTCTCACACAAGCCCGCTGCCTCGCCGGCACACTACTTGTTGACCTCGAAGTTGGCGATGTCGTCCCCGGTCCCGAACACGCCGTCCGGCCCGGCCGACAGGAGAATGAACGACTTCTCGTTGTGCGGCCGGGGCACCGCCACCACGTTCGGGTTCCAGATCGTCCGGGAGAAACACCGGTTGGTCGGGTCGTTCATCGCCGTCAGGATATCAACCGATGACAGGTTTCCATCCGCGCCCTCGCCGGGGATACCCGCGAAGTGGAAAAGCCCGGATGCGTCCACGGGTCCGCGCCCGAGGTCCATGCCGACGACCGTCCCCTGCAGGCCGGTGATCCCGAAGTTGTCCATCAAGTTGTAGGTGCCCAGGTTGGCGGTGCCGATGGCCGCCCCGGCCATGAGCGACCGGTTCGCGTTGGCCTTGTAGTAGAGGATCGGCTGATCGAAGGCGTCGAGGAAGCAAGGTGAGGCGATCACGCCGTTGACCTTTGCGACCGGAACGGCGAAGCCCCTCGAGAGATCACCCGGGACTGCCGGCTGGGGCAGCTTCATCTTGCTGATCTCGATAAACGGGCCGGAGCGAACCACGACCGGCTTGTTGCGCAGCGTTGGCTGTGCGTGGTTGGAGGGATATATCGCGTAAAGACCTCCGGCGCCCGGCCCGGTGTTATCAGCCCACGTGCCGTTGCCGTCCAGATCCGTGAACCCCGGGGTGCCCAACTGATCCGCGCCGGCCAGGGCCCAGAACAGCAAACTGGCACCCTCGACCCGGGCATCGTTCCCGGTGAGGGGATTAACGATCCTGCCTCCGTTGAAGCCTGACACCGTGGTCGGCGGCGCGGCCGACGGCGGGAGCGACCCGCCGCAGCGGGTGTCGGCCTGGAACTGGTTGACGCCGGTCTCCAGGACACTGACGGTGGTCTTGGTGGCGGCGACCTTGACCTGGGTTCGGACGGCGCCCAGCGAGGGCAGGAGGATGCTGATCAGCACGGCGATGATGGCGATGACGACCATCAATTCGACGAGGGTGAAAGCCGAAACGTCGAAACGCCGAAACGCCGAAACGAGGGGCGGAATCCGCCGATTCGAGCTCTGTTGGTGCCCGGACAACCGGCCGTCGATCCCCGCGGATGTCCTCTTGTGTGCTCTCATGATCGCGCTCCTTGTCGGCAGGCCGGGGCCGCAGCCACACGGCCGCTTGCGCTCATTTCACCTTACCGGGCCGTGTTGAAGTTGTTCACATCGTCGTCCGTGCCATACAACCCGTCCTTGCCGGCCGTGATCAGCACGAAGCTGTCCGGGCGCATCGGCTTGATGATGTTCGAGGTGCTCAGCGCGTTGGGGTCGTGGAGATACCGGGCGAAGGTGCTCTTGGCCTCCGCGGGTTGCGAGAGGATCTGCTGTGGATTGGCCGGGTTGACTGTTCCGAAAATCGCCAGCCAGTGCTGGCGCCCGGCGTTGGCGAAATCCCAGCCTGCAATGTTGTTGGCGGCGTCGCCGGTGATCAGGTTGTTGTCGCGGAGGCGGTAGACGCCGGGCATATCGTTGGAGCTTCCAGGCGCGGCCTGGCCGTTGCCGTCCAGACAGAAGGGGTTGGAGGCCCGCTCGTTCGCCCGGTAGTAGAGCACCGGCGACTTGAAGGAATCCTCGATCACCATCATTCGGCCTGGCGGGATAAAGTCGGTGGTGGGATTGGCGAGGGAAACCCCCGACGATATGTCATTATCGCGGAAGAATACCTTGCCGGAGAAGTAGACGGCCTTTCGCGATGTCGTGGCCAGCGTCGCATACTGGATCTGGTTGGCGGTCACGCTTCCGTCACCCATGCTCCTGCCGTTGATGTCGACGCCCTGTGAATCATGCCCGTACAACGCACGGGCCAGCCAGTGGGCACCGGTGAGGTCGGCGCCGTCCGGGGGCGTAATCCCGCCCAAAGCCGGCCAGTCCGTGATCGGGTCGCTGCGCCGCCGCGAGTCGGGATACTGCCCGAAATCGTTGTGGAACATCTCCAAGGCACCCTCGATGGACCTCAGCATGCCCAGAATCTTGGCGTTCTTGGCCTGGTCGCGGGCCCTGGCCAGGGAGGGCAGCAGGATGCCGATCAGCAGCGAGATGATCGCCACCACGGTCAGCAGCTCGATCAGGGTAAAGCCCGATCGACGGTTCAGCGGCAGGTTGGATCGAGTCATGGGAGGACTCCTGTGGCAAGAGATATCGTATGAGGCCGTAACCGGGGCCAGTCTGACTTATACGGGAGGAATCTCCGCCGGGCCTGCCGGGGCCCGCACGTCCATTCCCCCATCTATATCGTATCACCCCGGGACCGCAAAAGTCACGTCTGATCCGGACGCCGGCAGGGATTCTCGTTTGAGCCCGTCACCCGCCGCCGGACACCGAGTTGATCAGCGTCACCAGCGGCATGAACAGCGCGATCACGATAAACCCGACGATACCGCCGAGCAGGACGACCATGATCGGCTCGAGCAGCGATACCAGGCTGTCCACCAGGGTCTCGACTTCCTCGTCGTAGTTGTCGGCGATCTTCATCAACATCTTGTCCAGATCGCCGGTCTCCTCGCCCACGTCGATCATGTTGACGACGATCGAGTCGCAGATCTTGGCTGCCCGCAGCGGGTTGGCAAACGACTCGCCCTCGCGGATCTCGTCGTGGACGTTGCCCAGGGCCCGGCTGTAAACCTCGCTTCCCGAGGTTTCCTTGGTGATGTTGATGGCATCGAGGATCGGCACGCCGGCGGCCAGCAGTGTGCCCAGGGTCCGCGTGAACCGGGCGACCGCGGTCTTGGCCAGGATGTTCCCCATCACGGGGATCTTCAGCTTCACCATATCCACGCCATACCGCCCGGATTCCGACATCCGGATCAGCTTGATCAGCAGAACCAGGGCGACCGGGCTGAAGAGCAGAACCACCCAGCCGGGCGGCTTGCCTTTCACGAACCAGTCGGAGATGCCGATCAGAATCATGGTGATGGAAGGCAACTGGGTGCCGAAATCCTTGAAGATTTCCTGGAACTTGGGCACGACCGCGATCATGATGCCGGCCACGATGCCTATGGCGAAGGTGATGACCACGATCGGGTAGATCATCGCCCCGACGACCTTGCGTTTGAGCCGCTGGGCCCGCTCCATGAAGTCCGCCAGACGCTGGAGGATCACGTCGAGCACGCCGCCCGTCTCGCCGGCGCGAACCATGTTGCAGTACAACCGGTCAAAGGCTTTCGGCTGGCCGGCCATGGCCTCGGACAGCGTCGCCCCGCCCTCGATGTCGTCGGCCACGTTCCGCAGGATCACCCGGAGCATGCCCGGCTTCTGCTGCTGTTCGAGAATCCGCAGGCTGCGCAGGATCGGGAGGCCGGCGTCCTGGAGGGTTGAGAGCTGGCGGGTGAACTGGGTGATTTCCTTGACCTTGACCTTTCCGATCCCGCTGACGGACTTTCTCTTTCTGGCCCCGGGGCCTGCGGCCGCCGCGGCCCCCTTGGCGGCCTTCTTGCCGCCCTTCTGGCGGAGTTTGGTCGGGTAGTAGCCCAGGCCCCGGATCTTGGCCAGCGCCTCCTCGGTGGAGAGGGCCTCGATCTCGTCCTTGACCTCCTGGCCCGACTGGTTCATCGCCTCATAGAGGAACTTGGACATGGCAAGACTCCGCAAAAGGCGAGCTTAGGGCGCACTCTTACAATCCTTCCTCGACGATCGTCTCCCGGACCACCTCTTCCAGCGTGGTCAGGCCCTCGAAGATCGACGCCAGGCCGTTATCCCGCAACGACCGCATCCCGGCCTTTCGGGCCGCGTCCCGCAACACCGCGGTCGAGCCCCGTTGCATGATCAACTCGCGGATCGGGTCCGTGATCACCATGGTCTCGAAGATGCCCAGCCGGCCCTTGTATCCGGTGTTGTTGCAGTAATCGCAACCCCGCCCGTACATGAACGAGCGGCTCTGGACCTCCTCCGGGGTCAGGCCCAGCTCCATCAGCATCTCCTCGGTCGGCTGGAACTCGTCCCGGCAGTTGTTGCAGATCCGCCTCGTCAGACGCTGGGCGACGATCGCCTCGAGCGTCGCGGTGACCAGGAACGGCTCCAGGCCAAGGTCCACCAGACGGGGAATGGCCGAGGGGGCATCGTTCGTATGAAGGGTCGTAAAGACCAGGTGTCCGGTCAAGCTGGCCTGCACGGCGATCTGGGCGGTCTCCAGGTCGCGGATCTCACCGATCAGGATCACGTCGGGGTCCTGGCGCAGGAAGCTCCGCAGAGCCTTGGCGAAGGTCATCCCCTGATCGACGTTGATCTGGCACTGCACCAGCCCGTCGATGTCGTACTCGACCGGGTCCTCGACGGTCAGGATTTTGGTGTCCACCGAGTTCAGCTCGTTCAGGGCCGCGTACAGCGTCGTGGTTTTACCGGACCCGGTCGGGCCGGTGTTGATGATGATCCCGTTCGGCCTGTGGATGAGCTGCCTGAAAATGGTCAACTCCTGATCGCGCATGCCGATCCGGTCCAGGCTCAGCGAGACGTTGCCCCGGTCCAGAACACGCATGACCACACTCTCGCCGCACATGGTCGGCAACACGCTGATGCGCAGGTCGATCGGGTTGCCGGCCACCACCAGCTCGATACGCCCGTCCTGAGGCAGGCGGCGCTCGGCGATGTTCAGGTTGGCCATGACCTTGATGCGGCTGGCGATGGCCACGGCGATATGCCGCGGCGGCGGCACCATCTCGTAAAGCACGCCGTCAATGCGGTAGCGAATCTTGAACTCGTCCTCGAACGGCTCGAAGTGAATGTCGCTCGCCTTGTCCCGGATGGCTTGCAGAAGCACCAGGTTGAGGAGTTTCTTGACCGGGTTGGAATCGGCCAGTTCCTTCAACTCGTCCAGGTCGATGGACTCGCCCCGGCCCTCGAATTTGGCCAGATCCTCGTCCCCGGCGATCTCGGCGATCAGGTCGTTGATCGATTCCGGCTGGTCCTCCGGGAAAAACCGGCCCAGGGCCGACACCATGTCCTCCTTCGTGGTGATGCAGGCCTTGATCTGGTAGCCCAGGAGGGTCTTGAGGTCGTCGGTGGCCTGGAAATTAGAGGGATCGTCCAGGACGACGGTCAGCAGCTTTCCGGCCGGCTCATAATCCAGGGGCACGACCCGGTAGGTGTTGGCCATCTGAGTGCTGATCTGGCTCAGGATCTCGCGCGGAATCTCGATTTTTGACAGGTCGACCGGCTCCATCCCCGCCTGGGCGCCGAGCGCGATCCGCACGTCGTTCTCGGTGACGTAGCCCAGATGGATGAGCAGCTCGCCGATCGGGCCGGTCTTGGTCTTCTGAAGTTCCAGGGCTTCGCTGACCTGGCTGCGGGTCAACTTGCCCATTTTGATCAGAATGCGCCCGAGGGGCCTGCCCTTGAGCTGGGCCACCGGCGGGATCCTCGCCGGCCGGGCGGCCTCCGCCCGCTTGCCCGGCTCCAGCCCTCCGGATGATGGAGTTTTCTTGTCCCCGCCGGGCCCCGGAGGCTTCCCGGCCGGATCTTTTCGCTCCGGGCCGCCCTTGCCCGGACCGGACGAACCTTCCGGACCGGGCTTCTTGCGCGGGTCCATGTCATTCGGGTCGATGGGTCTTACGGGTGGCACTTCCTCGACACTCCTGGCTTCGCCCTTTCGGGCCGATCACGCCTTGGGCGCGTTCGGCAGGTCGTCCTCGTCCTTCTTCTTGCCCTCGCCCTCGGTGGGCAACGGCAGGCCCTTCTCCAGGACCTCGATCTTGTCCTGCATCTCGCCCGGGTTGCGGGCCTTGTCCGTCGCTTCCTCGCCCGAGATGATCTTGTCGCGATACATCTGCAGCAGATGCTCATCCAGAAGCTGCATGCCGTATTTCTTGCCGGTCTGAATGCTCGAGTCGATGCGGAACGTCTTGTTCTCGCGGATCAGGTTGGCGATCGCCGGCGTGACCACCATGAATTCGTAGGCCGCCACCATCCCCTTGTCCAGACGCGGGCACAGGTTCTGCGACAGCACGGCGATCAGGTTGGTCGAAACCTGGACGCGGATTTGTTCCTGCTGCTCGTGCGGGAAGGCGTCGATGATGCGGTTGATCGTGCCCTGGCAGCCGGTCGTGTGCACGGTGGAAAAGACCAGGTGTCCGGTCTCGGCCGCCCGGATGGCCGCCTCCATCGTTTCCAGGTCGCGGAGTTCGCCGACCAGGATCACGTCCGGGTCCATGCGCAGCACGCGGCGCAGGGCCTCGGCGAAGCTGGGCACGTCCAGCCCGACCTCGCGCTGGTTGATGATCGACCGCTTGTGCATG
>DATIKE010000316.1:0-12453 GCA_035477895.1 Phycisphaerae bacterium | reverse complement strand
CCCCCCCCGCCGGCGAGGCAGGCAAAAGACTCTCGAACCCTCTTTGCCCGTTACCACCCGCCCCCCAGCGCCTCCAGCAGCAGCAGAAACGAATCCTGCGTCCCCAGCGGCGCGATCGTCCAGTGCAGAGGCGAGTTCAGGAATCGCACGTCTCGCAGCAGCGTCGACGAATCCCCCGTCGTGTCCATCACGTCATCCACGTCGGCCACGTGGTTCAACCCCAGCAGGTGCCCCAGCTCGTGCGACGCGATGTTGCCGACGGCCGTCCCCAGCTCCAGGGCGGTCAGTACCCGCCCGAACTGCGACGGCGTGAACATGCCCGTGAAAACAATCGCCTGGTCGTCCTGGTTGCTGTTGTACGAGTCGATCGCCTGCGATTCCCCGAACGCGTCCGGGCTCGTCCCGCCGAACAACACCGTCGAGTACACCGCGCCGGTCGGCACCGTGTCCCCGGGAACCGTCCGCACATCCAGCGACAGCCCCTCGTAATTGTCGCGCACCGTCGCGGCCACCTGGCTCCGGACCACCGCGGTCATCCCCGAATACAACGGAGAAATGTCCGCCGTGTTGAATGCCCCCACCGTGTAAGTTCGCTCCGGCAGCGATATCGAGCCGCCGTCGAAATCCAGGACCACCGTCTGCCCCTCGCCGGCCGGCACCTGCCCGCCGGGAACCACGGTGACCAGCACCTCGTACGCGCCGACCCGCGAGTTGACGGCCAGCGGCGAGCGATACACCGCCAGGAAATACACCAGGCTTTCCCGCCGGACCACCTGGTTCAGATAGGGATCGATCTGCATCGGGCTCAGGCTTCGATCGTCGTTCTCGAATGCGATTCTGCCCCCCTCGTCGTAGACCGCCACCGCCGCGTCCAGCCCGTTATTGCTCGTGCCGACGTCCAGGATGACACGATCACCGGGAAGAAGTGTCTTGAACACATAGACATCCACGTCCGCGGTCGAGCTGATCGTGCCGGCCAGATGCCCGCGGTTGGCCGGGTTGAGGACGATCGTGATCGGCTCGTTGAACGTGTCGTTCGGCTCGCCCCGCACCCGCTCGCCTGGGTACGCGGCCGGGTCCACCCCGACATTCCCGTCCGTGCTCGTGTTCGACGTTTCCGGCACGCACCCGCCGAGGGCCAGCACCAGCCCCGCGACCGCCACGCGCCCCCAAAAACCCCACCCACGCAGCATCATCCGGTCAGTATCCATAGCGTACTGTTCTAGGTCACACCAAGTATCGGATCAAACCGTCGGAATCTCCACCGCCTGCCGATTCCTGTTTTTGCCGCCCGTCCCGCCGGATCCCGACCTGTCCCTTCTTGACTGTCGGCCTGAAATGGTTATCCTACCAAATGGTAGGATTCGATCCGGGTCGTGGAAGTGCCGGCCAATTGCGATTGCGCCAGAAAGGCCCAACCCCCATGATCACCGCCCCCAAGCGACCCGCAGTCCGCGGCGAGGTCAAGGAACTGCAGCTTCTCTTTCAGATTAGCCAGACTCTGGATACCAGTCTGGACCTGCGGGACGTCGTCGGCCCGGTGCTCAAGGCCCTGCACGAGCACATGGGCATGTCCCGCGGGACGCTTTCGCTGGTCAACCGGGAGTCCGGCGAGATCTCGATCGAGGCGGCCCACGGCCTGTCCACCAGCCAGCTCAAGCGCGGCTCCTACAAGCCCGGCGAGGGCATCACCGGGCGGGTCATCCAGACCGGCAAGCCCGCCGTCGTGCCCCAGCTCTCCGACGAGCCCCTCTTCCTCGACCGGACCCAGGCCCGCCAGAGGCTTCGGAAGGAGGATATCTCGTTCATCTGCGTTCCGATCAAGATCGGCCACGAGGTCATGGGCGCGCTCAGTGTCGACCACCTCTTTTCGGAGTCCGTTTCGCTCCAGGAAGACGTCCGCCTGCTGTCCATCATCGCCTCCATGATCGCCCAGGCCGTCCGCCTGCGCCAGTCCATGAACCAGGAGCGGAAGAAGCTTCTGGAGGACAATCTTCGCCTCCAGGACGAGCTCAAGGAACGGTTCCGCCCGGCCAACATCGTCGGCAACTCACGGGCCATGCAGTCCGTCTACGACCTCATCGCCCAGGTTTCCCGAAGCGGCACCACCGTGTTCATCCGAGGTGAAAGCGGCACCGGCAAGGAACTCGTCGCCAACGCCATCCACTACAGCAGCCCCCGGGCCAACAAACCCTTGATCAAGGTCAACTGCGCCGCCCTGCCCGAGACCATCCTCGAAAGCGAGCTTTTCGGCCACGAAAAGGGCGCCTTCACCGGAGCCCTCGCCCAGCGCAAGGGGCGCTTCGAGCTGGCCAACGGCGGGACCATCTTTCTCGACGAGGTCGGAGACTTTTCGTCCGCCACCCAGATCAAGCTGCTCCGCGTCCTCCAGGAGCGCGAGTTCGAGCGGGTCGGCGGCACCGGAACGATCAAGGTCGACGTGAGAGTTCTTGCGGCCACGAACAGAAATCTTGAGGAGCTGATCGCCCAGGACGGATTTCGCCAGGACCTGTACTATCGTCTCAACGTGTTCCCCATCCACATCCCTCCGCTGCGCGAGCGGCGAAGCGACATCCTCCTGCTGGCCGACCACTTCGTCGAAAAGTACAGCCGACTCAACCACAAGAACATCCGCCGGATCTCCACCCCCGCGATCGACATGCTCATGGCCTACCACTGGCCCGGCAACGTCCGCGAGCTCGAGAACTGCATGGAACGCGCCGTCCTGCTCAGCAACGACGACGTGATCCACGGCCACCACCTGCCCCCGACCCTGCAGACCGCCGAGGCCAGCGGCACCGCGCCCCTGACCACCCTTCCGGCCATGCTGGACAACATGGAACGGGAAATGATCCTCGACGCCCTCAAGAGCGCCCGCGGCAACATGGCCAAGGCCGCCCGCCAACTCGGCATCAGCGAGCGACTCATGGGCCTGCGGATCCGAAAGCACACCGTCGATCCCCGGCGATTCCGTACCGGACGGTAGCTTTCCAGTCTTTTCGTGATTTTCCTCCCTCCTTTGAGGTGACGTGCCCGAGAGACAGGAAGGGCACGCCACGCGCGTACAGGCTTCGTTGCCCCCTGTGTCGCCAACGAGTACATTTTCAAAAAAGGATTCGTAAACCCGCGAATCCGCAAGCAATATCGATCGGGGATGAAGCAGGATGAGGCGAACACCCGCACACAAGGGAACCCCGTATTCCGGATCCGAGTTGCACCGTCGATACACGGAGCGTGTGTTTCGCGGACAGGCGTTACGGACGATCGCCTTTCCACTCGGCGGCATCGGCACGGGGACGATCTCGCTCGGCGGGTATGGCGATCTTTGCGACTGGGAAATCTTCAATCGGCCGGGCAAGGGTGAAAAGGTGCCGCTGTCGTTCTTTGCGATCTGGATGCGGCCTCAAGGCGACCAGGCAGTTGCCCGGATTCTCGAAGGCAGGCGGTTGCCGCCCTACCAGAACTCCTGGCAAGGCGTGTCGGCCTTTGATCTCTGGGGCCTGCCGCGGTTCCGCGAAGCGACGTTCGCGGGCTGCTATCCGTTCGCCCGGGTTGAGCTGAGCGACCCGGGTCTGCCGGCCTGCGTGCAACTGGAGGCGTTCAACCCGTTCATCCCGCTCAACGAGCCGGATTCGAGCCTGCCGGTGGCTATTCTGCGGTATACCGTCAAGAGCCGGACGCGCAAGCCGCTGGCCGTCAGCGTGGCCGGCTGCCTGACCAACGTCGTCGGCTACGAGGGCCGCGAACCGCCAACAGGCCGCAAACATCCGTCCTACGGCAAGAATCACAACGAGTTCATGCGTCAGAAAGCGCTGGCGGGTCTGCGGATGACGTCGCGGAAGGTAACACCCAATGCGCCGGGTCATGGTTCGATGGCCTTGGTCACGACGCACACGGGCAGGCTCTCGTACCTGACGCATTGGCTGCGCGGCGAGCACTGGGACGACATGCACGCATTCTGGGACGACTTCGCGCTCGACGGCGTGGTGCGCGGCAACACCAGCGGGGTCTCGGCCGACGGCGAGGCCGAGCACGGCTCGATCGTTCCCGGCGCCGACATCCCGCCGGGCAGCTCCAAGTCGTTCACATTCATCATCGCCTGGCACTTCCCGAACCGGGCATACGACCGCAACCCGGTGAATTGGCCGCAGAAGTTCCGGCTGCGCAACTGGCACACGGACCGGTTCCCCGACGCATGGTCGGTCGCCCGTTACGTCGCGGAAAACCTCGATCACCTGGAGTTCGAGAGTCGGCTGTACATCGACACGCTCACGTCGAGCACCCTGCCCGGGGTCGCGATCGACGCGGCCGGCAGCCAGGCGTCGATCATTCGGACGAACACCGTCTATCGCACGGACGACGGACGGCTGTACGGCTACGAGGGCACGCGCGACGCCTCCGGTTCCTGCCCATTGAACTGCACACACGTCTGGAACTACGAGCAGACGCTGGCGTACCTGTTCCCGTCGCTCGAACGAACGATGCGGATCACGGATTTCGTCCACAACACGAGTGACGACGGCTACATGGCGTTCCGCACCCTGCTGCCGCTGAGCAAACGGCTTTGGGAGTTCAAGCCGGCCGCCGACGGTCAGATGGGAACGATTCTCAAGCTGTACCGCGAGTGGCAATTCGGCGGTGACCGGCAGTTTCTGAAGAATCTGTGGCCGCACGCCCGGCGGGCACTCGAGTTCGCGTGGAAAACGGGGGGGTGGGACGGTGACCGCGACGGCGTGATGGAAGGCGAGCAGCACAATACCTATGACATCGAGTTCCTCGGCCCCAACGCCATGATGGGCACGCTCTACCTCGGGGCGTTGAAGGCCGCGGCGATCATGGCTCGTGAGGTCGGCGACGACACATTCGCGACCACATGCGAATCGCTCTTCAAGCGGGGCGGCGCCAAGCTGGATCGGCTGCTGTTCAACGGCCAGTGGTACGAGCAGAAAGGTGTCGATGTCCGCAAGACGAAGTACCAGTTCGGGCGCGGGTGCCTCGCGGACCAGTTGCTCGGGCAGTGGTTCTGCGAGGTGGTCGGGCTGGGCGACGTGCTGCCCCGCGGCCACGTCCGCAAGGCCCTGCGGTCGATCTATCGGCACAACTTCCGAGACGACCTCTCGACACACGAGAGCGTCCAGCGGACTTACGCGATGAACGACGAGGCGGGCTTGCTGCTGTGCACCTGGCCGCGTGGCGGACGCCCCCCGCTGCCGTTCATTTATGCCGACGAAGTCTGGACCGGAATCGAATACCAGGTGGCAGCCCACCTGATGTATCACGGACTGATCGACGAGGGGCTTACGATCGTCAAGGCAGTCCGCGACCGCTACGACGGCGAGAAGCGCAACCCGTGGAACGAGATCGAGTGCGGTCATCACTACGCGCGGGCGATGGCGAGCTGGTCGCTGATTCCGGCGCTGAGCGGCTATCGCTATTCCGCGCCGCAAGGCATGATCGGCTTCGACCCGCGTATCAGCCCCGAGGATTTCGCGTGCTTCTTCTCGACCGGCACCGGCTGGGGGCAGTTCCGGCAGAAACAGAAAGGCATCACGCAGACCGCCGAGATCGACCTGCAATACGGCTCGCTGGCGTTGAACGAAGTGCAACTGGCATCCACCCGCGAATGGGTTCATTCGAGGCTGTCCGTCAGCGCGCGTAAAGGGCGATCCGCGATGATGGCCAGGATTTCATTGCGTGGTCGCCAGATCATCGTTCGATTCGATGAGCCGGTCGCCCTGGAAGCCGGAGAGCGTCTGGCCATCGCCATTTCCTGAAACTGCCTTGCGTCTCCAAGCCTGTTGGCACACGATCCTGTCGGGCGCCGACGAATTGATCGTTCCGCGCGCGGGGCCTACAATCCACTCGTGATGCGCCTGATGCGTGAAGTGCGGTTCAGCGTGGGGCCGGCAGCCGACGAGCCGATCACGAACTCGTGGGGCGGATGGCCGACGGCCAGCAGCATCCAGCCGTACCTGGTTCTGCGATCATGCGTTGAAGGTGAATCGGACCCGGTCACCGGCTACCTCTGCAACATCACGATGATCGATCGGCTGATCCGCGAGCGGTCCGTTCCGCTGGTCAACCGCCTGATCGGCCAGCCGCGGGTCACCGGCGAGACGCTGATCCAGGCCATCGCCGCGGACCTGCGGACCCAGGCACCCAACGGCTCGCGCTGGATCAACTGGCAACTTTACGTCACGCCCTGCCTCTCCTACGGCCTGATCTGTGGAGCGTCCAACATGATCGACATCAGCCAATGCTTTGAGTTCTCGGCCGCCCATCGCCTACACTGCGAATCGCTGAGCGACGAGGAGAACCGTCGGACATTCGGCAAATGCAACAACCCGAGCGGGCACGGGCATAACTACGCCGTGGTAATCACGATCACCGGCGAGCCGGACCCGTTGAGCGGCGTGCTGATGCCGGTGAGCCGGATGGAGCAGATCGTTCAGGCACAGGTGATCGACCGGCTTGACCACAAGCACTTAAACCGGGATTGCCCTGAATTCGCCGCGCTCAACCCTTCCGTGGAAAACATCGCCCGTGTGATCTGGGATCTGCTGGCCGATCGGTTCGCGCCGGCGACGCTGAAACGCATCCGCGTCTGGGAAACACCCAAGACCTACGCGGAGTACGAGGGGCCGTCGGACGGCGAAAGGCGGAAAACGTGACGTTTCACTCTGCGTGGTCAGTGGGCAACTAATCGGTAACGGAAGGCCCGGTCCGCGGCACATTGACTGGCGCGGGGAAACCGGCCATCGTCGCCTTGTCCTGCAGAATCCGACCGCGGGAGCCTGCCGTCTTGTGGATGTTCTTGATGATGTCACCGTGCGCGCGGAGCGCGTCGCAGGCGGCCTTCCATTGGCTGGGGCGCTGCCGGGCCAATCTGTCGAACTCATCCAGGCACAAGGCGAGGTAGGCCGCCCGGGCGGTGTCGGCCGCTTCACCCTCCAGGTCTTTCTCGATTCGCGGGATCCATTCCCGCCGCAGGTCTGCCAGCCGATCGATCGGGTCCGGCAAGGATTCGATATTGACCGGCTTCTGCGTCCTGATTCGCAGCGCCTTGCGACCTTCCCTCGTCACCCACTCGCCGCCGTTACGCAGGACAACCATTTCCGAAACCCGCAGCAACCGTTCCGCATATCGCGTGATCGTCTCGTCCATCGGCATGCCCGGGCGGGTCGTGTTGCGGTAGATGTCCTTGATCACCCAACCTTGGTGGTCCATCCACCGGCGGCCCTTGATGACACCGATGATGCAGCCGGCCGTCGCGGCGTTGCAGTCGGCGTCCCACCCGAAGCAGAACGCCAGCCGGACCGTCTCGACGAAGTCGCCCTTGCCGTACAACAACGAGCCGATGACCGCCGCGGTATTGAGTTCGTACCCGTTCCAGTCCCGCACGGTGTTGCCATGCCGAAAATACTTGCCGTGGATTCGCTTCCAGGTCGTTCGCCAGTCGTCCGGGTTCTCCGCGTGCCACCGGCGAACATCCGCGACGACCCGATGAATCTCGCTCCGGGCATCGACGGCCGCCATGCCGATCTCGATGAGCGCATTGAGGTCCTCGGTGACAAATGCCGAGGCGATCATGGACGTGAAAAGCTGCGTGGCCTGGATCGGCTCACCATCGACGGCCACGTGGGTGTAATACGTTCCGATCTCCGCGGCTGCCCGCGGCATGCCCGGCGTAACGAGGCCGAAGGCTTCACAGACGAACTGGCCGGAGATATTGAAGTCCGCCCAAGGGTTCAAAGGGATGCGGCCGGTCAACGGCGGTTCAACGCCCAGTTCCATCAATCCGGCGGCATACCGGTTGGCGCACCAGATGCCTTTCGTGATGTGTCGCTTCCAGAGCTCGACGATGCGGCCGGGAGGAATGAAGGTCTCACCGGTCCCGGCCATTTCGGTGATGTACACCCATTCGATATCGGTGTCGTCGTCGGTGCGTGCGCCCTCGGGCAAATGGGGCGTATATGAAGCAATTGCGCCGGGTTTGTCGAGATACTTCGCCTCGTGAACCAGGCCGTTGAGGTTGCCGAGAATCTGCCCGACCAGGCCGCCGTGGATCTTGTCGGCCAGGACATCCTCGGTGATTTCGATTGTCGCGGGTCCGGCAAGCGTGTCCGTCGAGACCGAGAACACCAACACAACCGGTAAGACAATCTTCATCGGGCTCATCACAAGTGCCTCAAATCCCAAGAGAAGCCTGCAACCGACAGTTGCTGATTCAAACAGTCGAGCCGGGCGGGCGAAGAGTGTACCTTTGACGCGATCGAGGAGCCAACCACAATCGAACTGCGGATGCTTTCGTCAGGGCTGCGAGGCGGGAGCGAAAACCGGCACGGTGGCGGGTGATTCCAGAGCCTGCAGGGACCGGCGGACCTGTTCGGTACGCTGCGGGGACCAGCGGCGGGCCTCGTCGGTGCCGGGACGCGCGTCGTTGAGCCGCAATGCCTCGCGATAGTGATGGATCGCCTCGGCCTGTAATTCGGACGACCGGAGCTCCGCGTTGGCCCGCACCAGCAGGTCGGACAACTCCTTGTGCTGATCGGGAGATGAGGGATACATCTCGACGCCGCGACGGGCGGACCCGATCGCGCCCAGCAGATCGGCGGCGGACCCGGCAATCCGATAGCGGGCTTCCAGCAGATTCATCCGATCGCTATAGAAAAGGAGTCGATCGGGGTCGCGCTGGATGGCCTCGTTGATGGCATCCACGGCCTGGTTGAGACCATCGAGTGTGCCCGATTGCACGGCCAGGCCGGCCCACTCGGCCAGCGGCGTCGGATCGAGCGGATCTGCCGCTGCCGCGTTTCCGTAGGCGACAGCAGCCACAGGCTGCGGCGTGTGTCGAGCCACGTTCAGCCAGTGAGAAGACCGGGTGACGGGCAGGAACACAAGAGCAACGAATCCCGCGAGGCCGACCAGGCCGATCGTCACCGGTCCCCAGCGGCGCGGGCCGGACTGTTGTTCCGCCGGGCATGGTGAGGCAACCAGCATCAGGCCGGCCATCGCGGCAAAGGTGGTCAGTGTGGCAGGCGCCAGCAACGAGAAGTCGATCGTGTTGGCCAGGAGGAAAGCGCACACGCCGGCCAGCAGCGGCAGACGAAACGATCCGTCTTTCCCCGGTCGAACCCAGCGGGTCAGCCAGGACAGGTCCACGAAGACCGCGCACCACAGCAGTCCGTACATGGCCAAGTCGAAGAACAGCATCGCCCGGCCGCCTTCCCCTCCACCAAGCAAATCGCTCTGAGTCATCAACCGCAAGATCACGAAGCCGATCGGCACGCCCAGGAGCCATGCCGGCGAGATGGAGACGTTCTGTGTCCCTTCCGGCCCCGGAGGGTCATTTCGCAGTCCCCATCGTCGGGCGACTGTAACGGATGCGCCGACCATCGCCAGGATCAGCCCGACTCCGCCGAGCAATCCCCATTGGGCAAGCAGAGAGAGGACGAAGTTGTGCGGGTCGCGGATCTCCTCGGGGTACTCGATGGGCTTATAGGCCAGGTAGACACGGTCGAAGTTGCCCGCACCGACGCCGGACCAGATCCGATCGGCCAGGATCCGACTGGTCACTTCCCAGTACTGCCATCGAAAGTTGAGGGACGAGCCGGGCAGCCCGCCGTGAGCACGTCCCCAGGCCACGACGCCGACGGTGCCCAGTGTGACGGCCAGCCAGGCGGATACCAGTAGGAGCTTCCAACGGCGGCGAAGCGTCTCCTGGAATCGCCAGGCGCCGGCCAGGATGAACAACGAGGCGAAGGTCGCCATCAGCGCGCCGCGACTGCCGGTCATCAGGATGCAGGCCATCAGCAAGGCGGCCAGGAGGGCCAGGAACAGGCGTGAGCCCACCCCGCGGTTGAAGAGGGTCATGGCCGCAAGGACCGCGAAGGCCGCCAGCGAGAGAAACGCGCCCTGCGCGTTACCGAGAGGGAGAAATCCGGTCGCCTCGCCGGCACGGATCCGCCGCTCGTAAAGCTCGACGGTGGGATCGTCGAGCGGCTGGTTCTGACTGCGCCAGAAGTCCTCCTTGATCTGTTGGTAGTGCTGCCAGGTCTCGGCGTTTTCGATGCCGACCTGCATGCCGCAGCGGGCGGCGGAAGCCACGCCGGAGGCGACCAGGGCGGCCAGCACCAGCAGAATGCGGCGGCGATCGCGGCAAAGATTGGCCAGGGTGACGGCCAGGACGACGGCGGTCAGCCAGTCGGCCGAGTAGTTGATGGCGATTCGCTTGTTGCCGGCCACGACGGTTGAGAACACGGCTCCGGCCAGCATGAGCACCCAGCCGACCTCCAGGCCGGTCAGCCGCCAGCGGGCGCGACGCAGGGCCGCAGCGACGGCGGTCGCGACGGCCGCCAGCCAGATGAACAAGCCAAACCAGGCGGTGGCGGCCGGCGTCAGGCCGGCAGGCATGCCGACCGCCCGGGCGATCGGCATGAGCGTCGAATCACAGGTTTCGGTAAGCAGCGGGCGCATCGCGACGACCAGCAGCAGGATGAACAAGGCCGCGACTTCCAGGCCGCGGGCTGCGGCGGAGGCCGCGAACGATGCGGCCTCGACGGCGCGGGACCCTCGGCTGCCTTGGTACTGGTCAGAGGTCATTGCGCGATTCCAGAACTGCGACGAGCGTCACGACAATGAGGCACTGCAGCACGATCACGAGGGCACCGGGCCAATGCAGGTGCGGCAGCAGCATGGCGGGCAGCGCGGTCGCGGCGGTCGCCAGATAGATGGTCAGCACCGCCGCCCGCCGGCTGTAGCCGAGCTTCACCAGCCGGTGCGAGAAATGGTGCCGATCGGACTGGAAAATGCTGACACCCCGGCGGCAACGGTTGATGACCACGCTGATGATGTCGTAGATCGGTACGGCGAACACGACCAGCGGCACGAGCAGTCCGTAAGGCGTGCGCTGCTGCTGCGGATCGTAGTACGTGGTCAGCACGGCGCAAACGCCGAGCATGTAACCGATCACCAGGCTGCCGGCGTCGCCCATGAAGACCGAGGCGGGCGGAAAGTTGTGGAACAGAAACCCCGTCGCGGCCCCGGCCACCAGCAGCAGAATGCAGGGCACGAAGACCTGCCCGGCCAGCAGCGCCGAGATCGCCAGAATGACGGCGGTCAGCGCCGCCACGCCCGCGGCCAGACCGTCCATGTTGTCGATGAAGTTGAAGGCATTGGTGAGGGCGACGATCCAGAGGGTGGTGAGGATCGCGGCCGGGGCCGGACCGAGCGCGTCGCCCGCCCGGATGCCAAACCCGGCGGTTAGCATCAGGGCGACGGCGGTCTGGGCCGCCAGCTTCAGGTACGGCGACAAAGGCCAGTGATCGTCGATGATGCCGAGCAAGTGCATGACCAGGGCGCCGGCGACGACGGCCAGGGCGGCCGGCATCTTTTGAACCACACCCCCCAGCCAGTAAGGCCACTGGGGCACATGATCGGTGAGGAGCCGGATCTGCGTCAGGTCCGCGTGCCGAAGGATCGCGGTCAGCCCGAGGATGGCGGCCATCGGCAGGAGGATGGCGACCGTGATGGCGATCCCGCCGCCGAAGGGCGTGGGCACGGTGTGGGTCTTGTGGCCGACGGTTCCGCTCGGCCGATCCACGAAATCCCGCCGGCGGGCCCACTCGCGAACCAGCGGGGTCAGCACGCCGCTGATCAACAGAGCGACCGCAAACGCCAGCACGCCGCCCAGGATCGGACCGGAGGACATCAGGAATGACCTCCCGCGGACGCCGCGCGACTCTCTTGGCGAGCGGCCAGTTTCCGCTTGTAGAGTTCGCGGACCTGCTCGAAAAAACCGTGGTAGCGCGAATCGGCGTAGTCGGGGTATGTCCACGGCCAGGGCACCCATTTGCCATCGACATAATGCAGCGTGGACTCGGCATAAATGCCGTCGCGCAGGTAGAGCCGGTGACCGAAGTCCTTGGTCGTGGCCAGCACCAGCTTGCTGGTGGCGAGGTAGCCGGGATCGAGATTGACGCGGCGGTGAAAGGTCGGCAGGCCCAGGTCCCGGCAGATGCGCGACTCGATATGGCTGGTCAGAAGCTTGAGGCCGGCCAGCTCGACCGGGTCGATGAGCCGTTCGAAAGACACGAACCGCCGTTGAAGGCCCTCGCCCATCTCGACGGCGTAGTAGTCGGTCATATCAAAAGGCCAGACCTCGCTGACCGCATCGGTGGGACCGGCGGACTCGGACATCAGACGCACTGCCCGGGCCATGAGGTCCTCATCGTTGGAGATGAGCCCGCAGATCAGGTTCACCGGCCGTGGGGGTCGAACCGCGCCCATGCCGACAGTGTACCCCGCGCCATGGGCGAATCAACGGGCGGTGACACGCATTGCGGGTATCCAGACCCGCCGTGTGTTCACGGCGGGCTAACAGGTGTTCGCGGCAGGCTAACAGGCCAGGCAGTCGCGCAACTGGTCGAGTGCGTCGGCACCAAGGAGCACTTC
>DATIKE010000315.1:0-2614 GCA_035477895.1 Phycisphaerae bacterium | reverse complement strand
AACCATGCGCGTCTGCCAGTTCCGCCACCCGGGCGAGGGTGTAGCTGCACGCCGGCGGGGGCGAGCCTGCCGGTACCATGTACAGTACTTCTACCGGCTCGATGGGTCAAGATGGGCTTGTGGTTTTGCGCCGGGGGCTCCGGCGCCGACTCAGGAGTGGAGGCGGCCACCGGAGAAGGGGGGATCCACTCGGGCCACGGAGTTCAGGCCGAACGGGCCGGGCTCCAGGCCGAAGGCGGCATAGTCGTTGAACCACTCGCCGTCGGCGCAGTAGCGGAACTGGTAACTCCCCGGGGCCAGCTTGAGCCGTGAGTGCCAGCGGCCGTCATCGAGCCGCCTCATCTGGAAACTCGGCTGCCAACTGTTGAAATCACCCGCGATCGCCACGCGTGTCGCGTCGGGCCGATAAAAAGTGAACTCCACACCACCGTCGGGATTTTGCGTGACCATTATTCTGAAATCTCCACCGTCCCCCGACGCCGCATGAATCTCGAACCGGGCACAATTTCAGATTGGCATGAGGTATTTATCGTCGCAGGTGTGCCCCGTTCCTGAATGGTGTTTCATTCCGAAGCGCAGAGGGTGGGAGAGCCAATGCGCGGCACGGATCGGCCCTGTCAGTGTTGATATTGCGACTGGGTGGGCTTGCCAGTATAGAAAAGCGATGTAGCCCTGTCCGGCGGAGATGCGGGCAAGCGCCCCGGTGACACAATTTAGGAGTTTTCAGAGCGTGGGTCCCTTCTTGAGCAGGTTTTTTTTCGCGGGCATTTGTCTCATTCTGGCGGCTTTGGCCGGTTGTGGGCGCCCGGTGGCTTTCTGGGGACCGGCGGCCAAGCTGGAGGTCTGGGCGGTGCCCGAGGACGCAACGGTACTCCCGACCTCGCCCCCGGAGGCTGAGAACGCGGTTTTCAGCGTCGGGGAGGAGCGGATCACCCTGGCCGGGGCGGTCAATGAGGTTGTTGCCTTTCAGGTGGCTTTTCGCAGCCTGCGCGGGACGGAGATCACCGCCGTGGCGGTGGAGGATCTCCGGGCTGGGGATCGCGTCATACCGGGGGATCGGGTGGCCCTTTACCGGGAAGCGCGGGTGCTCGTGGACGAATATCCTGCCTGGTTTCTGCGTTTGACGCCGGATTTGCGCGAACCGAGGCGTTACGGCGACGTGCTGGTGCCGCTGGCCGCCCCTCGGGGGGCCTTGCCGATCTCGCTTCAGCCCGGCGAGACCGAAGGAATCTGGGCGGAAGTCCGGATTCCGCCGGGGACGCCGGCCGGGCGGTACCAGTCGCGACTCCGCGTCTCGCAAAGCGGCGGCGGGACGGCCACGCTTGGCGTGGCCTTGCAGGTCTGGCCGTTCGCGCTTCCGCTGACCCGCCATCTGGCGGTGGTGGCGGGGGTCGACACGCGGTCTCTGCTGAGCCAGCATTTGGAGGTCAACGGGAAGCCCTACGTGCCGGGGCAGCTCAGCTTCGACGACCCCATGTATTCCAAGGCCACGCTGGTTCTGGACGCGGCGGTCAGGCTGCTGCACGAACACCGCTGTGGGCCGATTCTCGGCGATATCGCCCCACGGCGCACCATCGGCCCGGACGGCGGCCTGGAACTGGACTGGTCGGATTACGATCGGCTGGCCGCCTCGGTGATCGACGGGTCGGCGTTCGAGGACCGGGCGGCCACCCCGGCCTGGCCGATGCCGATCGACGATCGAAACCCCTCTCCAGAATCTTATGGAGGCATCGGGTCGGCCGGCTACGATCGTGCCGTCACGGCGTACCTGAGCCGTTGCGCGGAGCATTTCGCACAGCGCGGGTGGCTGGATCGGCACTTTGTGTGGATCCCGGTCAGCGAGTCGGCCGCGACCGATCGCTATGACCGATTTGACAAGCTGGGCCGTCTGATTCGGCTGGCCGATGAACGGCTTCGGACCGTCTGTGCACTGCCGCCGCAGTCGATGGCCCGTTGGGGTTGGCGGAACGATGGTTTCGCCGATGTGTCGGGCTGGGTGGGCATCTGGGCGCCGCCCGCGGGCCTGGCTGACGCGGCCGAACTGGCCGGCCAACGAGCGGCCGGCAAGCGAACCTGGCTGAAGCCCGATCGCCCGCCGTTCTCGGGGTCCCTGGCGGCTTTTGCGCCGGGCGACCATGCCGTCAGTCTGGCCTGGCAGGCGTATCGGCTGGGCTGCGACGGGATTCTGATCGAAGCCGTCAGTGATTGGCCCGAGGATGGGCGGTTCGCGGCCTCGGCCGACCGCTGCCTGATCTGGCCGGGCAAACCCTACGGCCTGCCGGGCCCGGTCGCGTCGATCCGGCTCAAGCGGCTCATGCGCGGGATTCAGGACTACGAGTACCTCTGGCTCCTCGAGCAGAATCGCCGACCGGCGATCGCCCGACGGATCGCGGGCGACCTGTTTCCATTCGGCGGGACGGCCTCGTACGGAGACCATTTTCTGGATGGTCGGCCGGGGGCGTGGACGGCCGATGTGGGTGCCTGGTCCCTGGCCCGCCGGCTCATGGCCGGCGAAATCGCCGCGGCGATGGAGCAGCCCGCCGGCCGACCCGAGTTGGATGGCGGAGCCGAAGTCGAGCGGTTCGAGCGGCAGATCGAATGGGCCAGGTTCAGG
>DATIKE010000314.1:0-23210 GCA_035477895.1 Phycisphaerae bacterium | reverse complement strand
AAGAGCAGGATGGCCGCATGGCTCGGTTGCCCACCGTCGAGCAGGTTCAGGTGGGCCAGCGCTTTCTGCGTAGGCGTGCTGGGGCCAAGGGGGTAGCCACGTTCCGCTTGGGCACGGGCGAGGAACTCGGAGAGTTGTTTTCGGGAGAGATCGCTGAGCGTGGCTTCAGGACAGGCCGCCGCGTCGAAAGGCCGGGTCCGTATGACTCCGGCATTAGTCAGATACTCGACGAGACTGGAATAGACCAGCGCGGTCAGTTCCGGAGCGCTGTTGAAGCGGCGTCGGATGACCTGGTTGCCCGCTTTGCGCACGAGAGCAAGCATCTTCGGGTTGCGGGCGGTGTCGTCGCCTTTGACAAACACCAAGCGTTCCTTGGCGGCGGTTGTGGCCCGGTCGAACTCGCGTTCGGTGGGCGAGAGGCCCTCTTTGTCCTCGTAGCCGTATTCATTCCCGAACAGACCCAGGTATATGTTGCAGCGGTCCACCTCTGCCAGATAGACCTGATCAGCCCGGCGACCGGACGCAGGCAGATCCTCGAACAGGAACACGTCGAAAAAACGTCCTAGGAATGGGTCGCCCTGGATGTAGTCCTTTAACGCCCGGCGCTCAGCGGCGAGTTCCTTCTGCACAGAGCTGATGAAGATCCTCTTCTTGCCGCTCATGGCGTCGTCCCCCCGCTGCTCTCCGGCAGGGCGACAAGGAACGCCACCACTTCAAAGTCGTTGATGCCCTGGAACTCGCCCTTCATGGCGTGGGTGCCGCCCGGGGTGAACAGGCTGGCAACGGAGCGCTCCTCCTTTTTGCCGACAATGGATGCGACGGCCTTGGCGAGCAGGTCTTGCGCGGCGCTCATGTCCTTGCCATCCTTCGTCATCTTGTCGAAGCGGGCACAGGCCCCGGCGTCGGGCAAGTCGCGGCCAATGCACAGCCGCTTGAGGCGGTCGAGCGCCTGTTTGGCCTGCGTGAACGGGAGCAGAACCGCACCGTCCTCGCCCACGTGAACGACGTAATGCGGGGCGAGCGGGTAGCCAGGCTCGATGGCCTTAATCGCCCCTTCACCCACCGCACGCAGGCAGAAGATGACGCCTGGTGGGATGGCGGTTTCGCCAGTGCCCTGGGCGGTGGTGACGGCCAACGTGCCAAACGGCAGGGTTTCGAGCTTCCCGGCGTGATCTTTGAGGAAGCCCGCCAGGTCGATCCGGAAATCGTTCAACGTTAGGTCGGCGATGGAGACACCGCTACTCAGGTCTTCAAGGTCAATGACGGCGTCCTGGAGCCTGAGAAGCTGCTTGCGGCGGTATTCGAGGTCGTTCATCTGGTTGCCGGACTGGTGCTCGATGATGTTCTCCTCCCCGGTAGCGGAAATATCGAGCAACACCATACGGCCGCTGACGCGCTGTTCAAGGTTGATGTATTCCTCCAACTCCATGTTGGGCCAGAAGTTGATAAGCTGGATGCGCTCGTTGTGTGAGCCGATACGGTCGATCCGGCCGAAGCGTTGGATGATGCGCACGGGATTCCAGTGGATATCGTAGTTGATGACGGTGTCGCAATCCTGAAGGTTCTGGCCCTCGCTGATGCAATCGGTGGCGATGAGCAAGTCGAGTTCACCTTCGCTGTCGAGATCCTCGGGGCGCTCCTTTGAGCGAGGCGAGAAGGAAGTGATGATGCTGACAAAGTCCTTTCGGAGGTTGGGCAGCGTGGTCTGGTTGTGACCGGCGCCGGTGACGAGGGCCGAGTGCAGGCCGAGTTCCTTCTGTGCCCAGCCGGAAAGCTCACGATAGAGATACTGGGCGGTGTCGGCGAACGCGGTGAAGACGATGACCTTGCGATTGCCGGTGTTGAATGGCTGGCGGCACTTGTGCTCGATGACTTCGCGCAGGGCGCCAAGCTTGGCGTCACGCGCCGCCCCCACCTGTTTCGCGGCCGAAAGGAGCGTGGCGAGGCGGTTGCGGTCTTCAATGAGGTCCTGCCGCCAACGGACAAGGTCCACGTCCTGGAGCAGCACCTTGACCTTGCGCCCGACCAGCAGACTCTCAAAAGCAGGGTCGTCTGTGTCCACGTCCGCAATGTCGATCTCGTCCACGGCGTCCGCGTGGGCCTCGATCCGGGCCAGGGTGCCTTCCACGTCGGCCAGTTGGCGGGTTAGCGTGAGGGCGAACGAAGTGACGGCACTCTCCATCCTCTTGAGAACGTTTACCCGCAGGAGGTGGACAAGACTCTCCTCGCGGTCCACCTGCCGAAAGAAGCTCTCGCCGCCACGGATTCGAGTGCTGTACTTGGCGTCGTAGGCTGCTTGCTTGTGCGGCAGCACGTAACGCAGAGGCGCGTAGGCCGCAAGGGTGAGACGGCGGATTTCGTTGTTGATGTCGCGGATGGACCGGAACTCTCCGGCAAGGTCCACGTCCGGCTTGATGTTGATGGGCTTGAGTCGTTCTGGGAACCGGCCTGTCTCGTTGATACCGTAGTATTTCTCGATGTGCTTGCGGGAACGCGCGATCGTGAGCAGGTCGAGCAGCTTGAAGTAGTCGAAGCCGAGCATGTCCATTAACTTCGCGGGACGGCGCTCGACATCTTCCAGGGCGAGCCAGCGGTTGAACTGAAGCTGCGCTTGGCGAACCGTCGCCTGGATGCTGGAAATGCCGTGGGTGTCCAGGGCAACGTCGTCTGCCTCAGTGACGAAGGCGATCTGGTTCTTGAGGTCTGCGAGACGGTTGTTGACCGGCGTGGCGGAGAGCATGAGCACGCGGGTCTTCACGCCTTCCTTGATGATGCGTTGCATGAGCCGGTCGTAGCGAGTCTCACGGTCATTGTGCGTGGCCTTGTTGCGGAAGTTGTGGGACTCGTCGATAACCACGAGGTCGTAGTTGCCCCAGTTGACGTGGGCGAGGTCGATATCCCCGGAAGAACCACCGTCGCGGGAAAGGTCGGTATGGTTGAGCACGTCGTAATTCAAGCGGTCGGAAGCGAGGAAGTTGCGGCGGTCGTTGGCCTTGTAGAGCGTCCAGTTGTCGCGTAGTCGCTTGGGCACCAGCACCAGCACGCGGTCATTGCGAAGCTCGTAGTACTTGATAATGGCCAGGGCCTCGAAGGTCTTTCCGAGGCCGACGCTGTCAGCGATGATGCAGCCGCCCAGGCGCTCCAGTTTGTCAATGGCCCCGACAACGCCGTCGCGCTGGAACTTAAAGAGCTTTTTCCAGACGGTGGTGTTGCGGATGCCGGTGGCGGACTTAACGATTCGCTCTTCGTCCAGTTCGTCACCGAGGTCTTTGAAAATGTGGAGGAGGGTAAGGTAGTAGATGAGCGACGGAGCTTTCGGATCGGCGAGTTCCTGGAGACGCGAGAGAAAGGCGGCCTTCTGCTGATCGGAGGAGGGCAGGGTATTCCAAAGGCTCGTAAACCATGAGCCGAGAATGGTGGATTCCTCGGATATCTCCGAACACTGAATCAGGCTGAATTGGTTGCCGGGCGTGACGCCCAAGCCCTCCGTCGTGAAAGGGCAGTTGCCAGTGATGACACGATGAAGCTTCGATTCCGGATTGCCCATGATGAGGATGGATTGGGGCAGGGAGGCTGGTGCACATCGCAGATCCACCTTCCTCTTCATCCAGGCAGCGCATTCGTGGGCAAGCCAGCGAAGTTGGAGGCGATTCCGAAAGGCGCGATCTGTCTCGGAGCCCGTCAAGCCAAGGTCGCTGTTGTTCCCGCCTGGAAGCACGAGACGGCATGTGGTCAGCCCCTCCAGCAACTCACGCAACTCGGCGAAGGCGAACAGCGAGAACGCTGGTGAGGCCAAGTCGAGCGAGGATTGTGGTGTTAGAGCCTGGCGCAGCTCATCGATTAGCCGGTCGCCGCCTGTGTTCTTGATCAGTCTCATGCGTAGCCCTACCGGAAGGGGATTACCCGTTCGCTCGTCATATTGCGAGCCGCTCGACCTCATCGAGGGTGATTTCGTCACTGGTCCTGTCGTAGAGCTTTGTTGTCCGGGGCGATTCGTGCGCCGCGATCGCCTGGGCGTTCTCGATGGTTCCTCCGTTGTCGAGATAGGCCGTGATTCCAGTGGCCCTAAATGTATGGCAGCACGTGCTTTGTGGCAAGCCCGCCCCCTTGGCCCTGCGTTTAATCTAGCCCACTCCCGCAATCATTTTTTCCGCTCGGGCAACCGCAATTCGAGCGGCCTGGCGGGCAGCCTTTCGACGCGCCCGGGCCTCGTCCGGCTTGCGGTCCCGCTCGGCGAAGATCGCCGGCTCCCGGCCGGCCAGCTTGTCCGCCGGAGTGACGTACCCGATCGCGCTGTGCAGTCGGATCGTGTTGTAATGCTCCACGTAGCCGGCCACCAACCGCCGGGCCTCGTCGAGTCGGGATTCCGTCAGATATGGGTCAATGGACAGCCCCCCATCAGCCGATAATTGTTCCAAGGTGATGTGTGCTCGGGCTTGATGCGGGTCTGCCCGCAGGAGTGGTGTGACGATGCGACGAATGCAGCAATTCCGGCGGTGCCGGGCGATTTTTGCTCTGGTGCTTCTGGCGGTCATGACCGGAGCAGCCGGTCTGGACTGCGATCAGAACGCTCAGGCCGAGTTCCGCGATACCGCCACCTCGGCCTTGGCCGACGGGGTCAAGACGATCCTCAACGGTCTGATCGACGGGTGGGCCGCTGCCATCCAGAACGCCGGCGACGGACCCGCCGGCGGCTGAGGGTTATCTCAAGATTCGTGGGGTGCTGAGGTTTGACGATGTGCGTTCGGATTTCGGGGCGCGGCCTTATGGCTCAGGTTGAGGCTGGGGCAGGCACGCGGACAGGGCTGAAGGCGAAGCGTTGACCAGCCGCCTTCCAGATCAGATCGAAGTATACATCTCTGCGTACTGTGCCCGTGTGATCCGCAGTTCGAGCATGCAGTGTTGCCGGCCGGTGGTCGGCATATACTTCATCTGCTCGCGGATGAAGACCATCCCGGCCGACCGGTAGCACCGCACCGCCATGGTGTTGTCCGGGAACACCACAAGGCTGACCGACAGGGCCCGCAGGTTCACAAACGCATCCCGTAACAGCATCTCCATCAGTCGTCGGCCAAGACCCGTTCCGCGCAGCTCCGGCCGGATAACGCAGTGCCCGATCCACAGGTGCAGCATCTGGCCCGGCATCGGGTTCAGCTCGGCATAGCCGACCGGCTCGGGTTGTTTCTCGTCATGGAGCAGCAGGGGGCAGCCGTCATTTCCCGGCCAGGCGATGACCTTGGCGGCGGTCAGCGGCGGCGGCGTCTTCGGCGCCAGCCGGAACAACTCGTCGGCATCCCGCACCCAGGAAGCGATGAGCGGAGCGGCAGCGCGGTCAAAACCCGCCAGGGTCAGCGGGCCGCTCTGGACGTGGACGGCATGAGCGCGATAGGGTGCGATGCTCATGGGTGCTCCAACCGGTCGCCCGCTGAATCGCCTCCGCCCTGAACCACGGCGTACACGCACAGTCAGGGCTGGGCTACTGCCCCGGCTTGTCACCGCACCGGGCCTGCTGGTCCTCGAAGTCAATGATCTTGCGGACCCGGCGTTCGTGGCGGCCGCCCTCGAAGCGGCCCTTGAGCCAGACTTCGACGATCCGGCGGGTGATCTCCTCGCCGATCAGGTCGGCCGGCAGGCAGAGAATGTTCGCGTTGTTGTGCCGGCGGGCCATCTCCGCCGAGAACTCGTCGTGGCACAAGGCCGCCCGGATGCCGTGGACCTTGTTGGCCGAGATCGACATCCCGATCCCGGTGCCGCAGAGCAGAATCGCGCTCTCGGCTTCGCCGCTGGTCACCGACTGGCAGGCGGGGTAGGCCATGTCCGGATAGTCGCAGCTCGATGGGGAATCCGTGCCGAAGTCCTGTACTTCATAACCCAGCGAGATCAGAAATGTCTTGACTTTCTCTTTGGCCTGAAAGCCCCGATGGTCTGCCCCGAGAGCGATCTTCAAAGCGATATCTCCTCAAGTCGTCGCCGCAATGCTTTCTCGATGCGGTCGGCACACCGCGCGTATTCATCTTCGTCCCCGCCGATCGGATCCTCGATGTCCTCCGCGTCCAGGATCTGGGACCGATCGGTCGCCGCAGGGGCCATTACCTGGACCGCCCGCAGGTGGCCGGCCGTCATGGTCAAGATAAAGTCGGCCCGCCGGATCGCATCGAGCGTCAGCGGCGATGAGCGATGCCGGGCCAGCTTGATCCCGCGCCTCCCCAGGACTGTTACCGCCTCATCGGAGGCTGGCATCCCGCCGCCTCCGCCCACCCCGGCTGACTCCACATGATAACCGCGATCGGCCAACGCTTCCTCATCACACCCCAGTTTTTCCGCGAGCAGATGTCGGAGCAGTCCCTCGGCCATCGGGCTTCGGCAGGTGTTGCCCGTGCAGACGACCAGGAAGTTGAGCCGGCAGAGCCGGCGGATCGTCCTTTCGTCGAGCAATCCTTCTCGCAGAATATCGGCCCGGCCGCCGTCGATCTTCACGATCGTCGATGGCTTGGCGTAACGGGTCCGCCCGGCATCGAGCGCGATGTCAGCCTGGCCGTCCAGCGTGGCGAGGGCTTCATCCGCGGTCACCGGCGGTGGGGCGCCGGCCGGATTCGCGCTGGCGGCAACCACCGGCACCTTGGCCGCGGTCAGCACCGCCGAGGCCACATCGTCCTCCGGGCAGCGAATCCCGATGGTTCCCTCGTGGTACAGGGACGCCACGTGGGACAGCGAGGTCTCGCGGACGACCGCGGCCTGGCCGGGGTCGGGAACCGGAAAGATGATCGTCAGCGGCCCCGGCCACGCCTTACGCACCAGCCGTCGCCCAAGCCCTTCCAAGCCCGGCACAAACCGTTCGACCTCTGTCCGCGACCCAATGTGGACGGTGAACGGTTTGGTCGCCTCACGGCCTTTGACCGCCCTGAGCCGAGCCAGAGCCTTTGAATTCGTCACATGGGCCGCCAGGCCGTAAACCGTCTCCGTCGGCAAGATCACAAGCCCGCCGTCGGACAGGCATTGGGCAGCCTCGCGAACGATGTTGGGGTCCGGGGCCAAAGGGTCGACTTTGAGAAGTCTGGTGGTCATTCTGTTGTCATTGTATTGCGGGGTGGTGTAGATTTCCGTTTTTTCTTCGTCAGGGCACGATTCTACGGGAGCACGAACCCGAAGGGAAGCCGGCCGGCGGCTGAAAGGCCCGGAAGGGTGCCGCAGGCATCACATGCCGGGCAGGGGGCCGGTCGGGAACTGCGGCGGCCCGGGGCTTTCGTCCGGCCGGGGGGGTGGCTGGGCCAGGCCGAGGATCTGGGAGCAGACCGCGCCGGCCAGGAGCACGAAGGAGACAGCCAAGCGGATGAACCATTTAATCCCACTCTGCGGGGGCTCAAGCTCTTGGCCGGACTCGGCGAACACGCGCGGAACCTGAATGATCTTTGTCGGTTGCGCGGACCATTTGAGAAACCCGGCAAAGCCGCCTGGAGGGTACTGATTCCGAAGTTGTTCGTTGAAGGCCCAACGGGTGCGGGAACGCAGTTCAGCCACCTGCTCCGGATTGAATGACCGTTTCTCGAACCAGAGCCGGACTTTTCGGGTGGCGTCGCCGTCGACGGGGTGCCAGCCGAAGCCCTGCGATCCATATAGATAAAGGTCGTAACCGCGGACGTTGTAGTATTCGCCGATCAGGCCGACGAACCAGATCAGGAAGGAGACCGTCAGGCCGAGCGCCCACGCCCGCGGTTTGGAAATGGGGATGGCCGAGCGGCCCGCGCGGTAGACGACGGCGCCGGCCAGCAGGCCGAAAAGCATGTAAAAGAACAGCCCCAGCATGAAAGGCAGCAGAATCAGCGTCGCCAGCAGCCAGCCGATCGGCAGGGCCAACAGGACGCCGGCCACGAGGCACCACAAGAGCGTGACAGGGCTGCCGCCGCGGAGGGTCGCGGGTTCATTCTTCACGGAGGGGTCTCTTGGCGGCATGGCTGAGTTATGCGTCGGATCCGTCGTCATGTGGTGTTCCGTGTCGCAGGGAATCAGGAATCCAGTCACGCATCCCTCGGCGTGCGGATCAGTTTAGTGATTCGGTGACAACACGCAACCATCGCCGAAACTCGACACCTGGGCTAGAATGCGCTGACCAGTCCGCGTTTTCAGCAGGAGTGCCCCCGCGTGAGCAGGCTCGACAAGATTCAGCGGATGCTGCAGGCGGACCCGGACGATGTGTTCCTGAACTTTTCGTTGGCGATGGAATACGTCAAGGACGATCGGCCTCAGGACGCCTTGATGCAGTTTGAGCGAGTCACGGAAGTGGACGCCGGCCATGTGTCGGCCTACTACCAGTGGGCCAATGTTCTGGTCGGCCTGAAGCGCAACGACAAAGCCAGGGAAGTGCTCGATCGCGGCATCGCCGCCGCCCTCGCCGCCAACGACGGCCACATGGTGGACAAGATGACCCGGATGCGGGCGCTGCTGGGCTGATCGGCCGCAGCTTCACCCTTGCGCTGCCGCGGTGGTGACGACGATGATGTTGTAGAACACGTGGCAGCCGGCCGCGATTCCGAATCCCCGAAAGAGGAACAGGCAGGCGAGGTAGATGCCGGCCGCGGTGCGGAACAGGAAGTCGGTGAGTTCGAACGGGTCGGCGCCCAGCGGCGGATGGTGCTGGGCTGCGAACAGGGCGGCCGAGGCCAGCACGGCAAAGACCCGCGAGGCGGAGCGCGGGAATTTGAAGATGTTGATCAGCAGGATGTCCAGCCCGGCAATGCAGATCAGACGGAACACCAGTTCTTCGTAGAGGCCCGCGCCGAGGCTGCGGATGATCTGGTCGAGCCACTGGTTCGGCAGGGCGGCGCCCCCGGCGATCAGCGCGGTGTACAGCACGCGGTTGAACACCAGCAGCGGGATCGCCCAGATCAGGCTTTCACCGAGCATGCCGGGCAGCGCGACAAGGTCGAATTTCCACGGGTGGCGGGCCACGAGGTGGACGGCCAGCAAGATGGCGACCAGGGCCAGTGCCGGGAAGATGTAGCCGAAACGCCCGGCGCCGATCTCGGTGATGACCCGCTCGATCAGGAAGGCGGCCACGAGTTGCGAGCCGCCGCCGGGAACGCCGTCCTGCCGCACGTAGATGCCCACCTCGAAGGCCAGCAGCATCGGGAGGACAAAAAGCAGGCTCGGCCAGGGACGCTGGGTGAGGTAGTAGTAATGCTGTCCCACGACCGAGTCGGGCGAGGGGGGAGCGAACACGTCGGTCCGGGTTTTACGTGTGGCGCGCTTGTCGGCCATGTCTGGCGATTATCGCGGGCGGCCGCGGCAAGGCAATAGCCCGCGATGCATTGTGTTTCGGCCGGGGGTCGGCTAATCTACTCCAGTTCGTGAAGCCCCGACCTCGACCGGGGCTTGCCTGATGCCATGCTGCTGAACGGGGCGTGATCATGACGCTTTCCCCCATTTTCCGGTCGCTCGAAGCGGTCGAGATGCTCGAAATGAAGGGCTACCTCGCCAGGCTGAGGCCGTCGATCGAGGCCGAGCGGGCCTGTTCGCGGGAGCTGGCCGAACTGCTGCGGGACGTGATCGACGATCGGTACATTGCCGCCGACGGCAATGAGGATGACGAAATCGTTTTTTTGCAGGAGCACTTCTTCCTGACCCTGTTCGACTCGGTGTTCCGCACTCTGGGCTGCCCGGCCGATCGGCTGAGGATGTACGGGCTGCTGAATCTGTGCGTCAAGGGGCTGGTCGTCGCGGGCGACAACCTGTTCGACCGCGAGGCCAAGATGGACCTGCCGCTGAAGCTCGGCCGCGGGCAGTGCTTCGCATCAATCATGCAGTTGATCTGCTTCGACCACCTGATCATGCGCGTGCTGGAGCGGTGCGGCTCGCTGGTGAAGCCCGACGAGGTTGTTCGGTTCCGGCGGGACCTGGTCAGCGCCCTGGCGTACATCGGGACCCTGGAAGGCAGCGAGGAGGCGGGCGTCGATGCGGTCCTGCCGGTCGAGGAGATGATTCGCAAAGTGCATGAAGTTCGCGGAGGCCGGCTGTTCGCCCTGTCGTTCATCGCCCCGTGGGTCTGGGAGCCTGCCGACACTCGGGATTGTTGGGAGACGGCCCACCGCGGCATCGCCCGGCTGGGGACGGCCTTTCAGATCGTGGACGACCTCGTGGATTTTGAGTTCGACCTCGGGCGGGGCAGCCACAATGTGTTGTCTTCGCAGATCGTGCACGCGGGCTCGCCGGCCGAGAAGGCGGCTTTCGAGAAGCTGGCTGGAGCCAAGGACGTTCCCGGCGACGTGGTCGAGCGCTCGTTCGTGATGAGCGCCCGAGCGGTGTTGGAGCGGGCGAGACTGGAAGCCGAGCGCGGCTTCGCCGAACTCCAGACGATCGGTTTCTGGTATCCGCCGACCGACGCGGACCTCTTTATTCGCGCGATCGCCGGTGACGCCGGCGACCAACGGGTTGATGTCGTTACCCGGGGCCGCCAGCCGGTGCAGCGATAACAGGAGCCGTTTGTCACAGACAATTGTTACAGGCAATGGAGGCGGGTGGACCGTCCCGGCAAGTCAGGACGAACCGCCCTACGTTTTTTTCATCCTGATGGAGCACCCGTATGAAAATCGGCGTTAACCTGATGCTGTGGACCGGGAACCTGACGCGTAAGGCGCTGCCGCTGATCGACAAGGTCGGGCGGATGGGATTTGACGGCGTCGAACTGCCGATTTTCGACCCGAAGAAGGTCGACGTCGCCGGCACGCGGCGGGTGCTGGCCGACAACAAGCTGGGGGCGACGGTTTCAACCGCCCTGGCGGTCGGTTCACTGATCAGCGACAGCCCCCGGGAGCGCAAGGCAGGCCTCGATTACGTGATGGCCGTGCTGGACGTAAGCAAGGCGGTGGGGGCGGAGCTGTTGTGCGGTCCGCTGTACTCCCCGGTAGGGCACCTCGTGGGCCGAGGCCGGACGACCCAGGAATGGAAGCACGCCGTGGCCGGGCTTCGCAAGGTGGCCGATCGCGCCGAAGAGCTGGAGATGACCATTGGAATCGAGGCCCTCAACCGGTTCGAAACCTATTTCCTCAACACGTGCGATGACGCGGCCAAGCTTTGTAAGCAGGTCGGCAGCCCGCGCGTCGGCGTGCACTTCGACACCTTCCACGCGAATATCGAAGAGAAGGACCCGCCGACGTCACTGCGCAGGCTGGGCCGCCAGCTCGTTCACGTCCACGCCTGCGAGAACGACCGCGGGATACCCGGCAGCGGCCATGTGCAGTGGGGCGGTATCATCACCGCCTTGACGGGTATGAAGTACGACCGCTGGGTGACGATCGAGAGCTTCGTGCCGGCCATCAAGGAGATCGCCCGTGCGGCGTCCATCTGGCGCCCGGTCGCCAAGAGCGGCGACGAACTGGCCACCAAGGGCCTGCGCTTCCTGCAGGCGTCGATCAGAAAGGCGTTTTGACCGCGTAAGACGGGAAGAACGCGGAGCGGCCGCTTCGGACCGGTGTCACCTCATTCAATACCGCGCGGGCCACGGGGCGTGAGCCGCGGTGCGACCCTGGATCGCCGGCACCGATCCGCGCCACACGAAATCATACGACGATGGTTTCCTTGTCCTTGTCGAACCGGGCGGTCTTGCCGGCCCGCCAGCTCAGGATGCCCATCTGCAGGGCGGTCTGGACCTTGAAAGCCAGATCGACCGGGCTCTTGGGCTGCTTGCGCGAGCGGCAGCAGTCGAGGAAATCCTGGTAGTGCGGATTCAGCTCCACGCCATGCTCGGTGGGCCAGCGCTGGGGCTGTTTCTTCGAGCCTTGAGCGGGCGTGAAGATGATCTCCTTTGTTGTGAACGACAGCGTGCCTTCCCAGCCGCGGATTGTCGGTGCACGGCCCACGGAACCCATCTCGTCGGTGGCGAAGAAGTTGTTGCCCTGCGTGCCGAGGATCACGACGGTGATCTTCTCGGGATAATCTACGATCAGGTTGGATGTGTCCGGCACTTCGCGCTCCTTGCACTCAAAGTAGCGGTACGTACCTGCGGAACTGACGGCGGAGACAGGCATGCCGACGCCGAGCATGTAGAGGGTCGGTGTGAGGCAGTGAGGGTAGAGGTCGGTGGCCTGTCCGCCGGAGTAATCCTCGTACAGCCGCCAGCGGAAATACCGGCTGACATCGAAAGGTTTCTTGGGCGAATCGCCGAGAAAAGCCTCCCAGTTGAGATCGGGACCGGGCATGGCGTTGGGGTCATCGATGGGCATGCCGGCCTCGCCCCAGTCGCCGACGCGGAAATAGCCGCACTCGGCGTGGATGGGCTGGCCGATGAGCCCGTCGACGATCAACTTGCGGGCCTGGTGCCACGCGTTGTTGGACATGCCCTGTGATCCGAGCTGGAACACCCGGCCGGACTTCTGCACCTCCGCGGTCATGCGCTTGGTCAGCTCGAACTGCCGCCAGTGGGTGATCGGCTTTTCGCAGTACACGTCCTTGCCGGCCTGGACCGCGTCGATGACCTGGTAGCCGTGGATGTGGTCGGGCGTGGTGATGCCGACGACGTCGACCTTGGGGTCGGCCAACAGCTCACGGTGGTCCATGTACGGTTTGGCCTTGTGGGCGTCGGCAGCCTTGTTAAGCCGCCTGCGGTAGGTGTCGCAGACGGCGACGATCTCGAAGTTCCCGCCTGCGGCCTGCATCTCTTTAAGCGTGGTCATCGTGTAGCTGCCGCGTCCGCCGCAGCCGATCATGCCGATGCCGATCCGGTCATTTGCCCCGAGGACACGGGCGTATGATCGAGCGGTCAATGCCGAGGCGGCGGCCACCGTTCCGGCGACACTGCCGGCCCGGCGAAGAAAGTCGCGACGGGTCGTAGGGCGGTCTGCATGAGCGGCTGTCCGCTTCGAGTTCATGAGGTGCTCCTTGGTTCGTAGAACGATGCGGCGGCCGCCCTTGACATGGACGTCCGATTGCCGGGCGTTCGTACCCGCATCAGGTTAGTGAACCGATCGCATCCTGCAAGGGGAGAAAGTTGCACGGAATCACTCTCCATCGAGTCGCGCCCCGGCGATGCACGGAAGTGCGGTCCAAATTGTCAGGACGGCCCTGGACATCACGACGATGGTGGCAGTCCGGCCCATCTGCGGTAGAGGGACTCGATATTATTGTGCTCAATCGTGCCGTCCCACAACGCCACCGCATACCGGAAACGCAGCGGTTGCCCCTTGGTCAGTCGGATTGGCTCGTGGTGCAGGTTCGCCGTCACCGACAGGTACGCGAACGGCGTGGTCATGGTGAACCACGTGGCCGGATGTCGCGGATTCGACATGTGGCTGAATATCGCCACGGTGACCGGGCAGCCGTCGGCCTGTGCGGTGTAGGCGCACCAGCGGGAGGCAGTGTTATCGGTTCCGGCGACGCCCTTGCCCTTGTCTGCGTTGAAGAAGCGACCGTCGATGTCCATCGAGTGGATGAACCGCATGCCGAGTCCGAAGTATTTCCGCCCGGTTAACTCGACCGAGTTCTTGCCGGGCGGCGTGTGCAGTTCGGATTGCCAGGAGACCAGCGAGGCGTCCAGATCCGCGGACCGCCAGACTTCGATGGTGCGTTTCTCCTGCAGAACGATTCCCTTGTCGGCCGGCCCGATCCAGTCAAGCGTCTGGAGCAGGCCGGTGCGATACAGGCCTTGGACCGTCGTCGGCGTGAGGATTTGCAGATACCGCGGCGACTGTCGGCCGTCATTCGGGGTTTCACCCCAGAAGTCGATGCCTTCGACGGCCACCGCATACATGAGCCCGTGGTGGTGGAGGTGATCCGCGGGCGCATCGAGCAGGACATTTGTGCCCGCGGGTGTGCGAAGCCACTCGACGTAAGGCTTGAAGGGCACGTGGTCGAAACGGTATCGAAGTACCTGGCGGTCGTCGGCCTGGAAGGTGATCCCATCCGGGTCGGCCGCCGCCTGCCAGGGTTGGCCTCGGGGTGGCGAAGCGCACCCGGAAACCGCAAGCCAGAGCGAGCCGGCCAACGCGGCGTGGGCAAGCAGTGTCATGATGCCGTGGTCGCGCCTGAGCTGAACGATGCGTGGCAGGAAATGAGCGGATCTCATGCCGCAATTGTGTCCCCGGGGACAAAAGGTTGTCAAACAGCGGGTCCCGGGTGGTCTGACTGATGTTTGTTCGGTTCCGTAACTCAGGTTCCTTGCGCTCAGCCGCGACCCGAATGGAAGCGATCAGACGATCGCTGCCAGGCCGGCACCAAGGTTGATCTCGGCCCGGATACCGATGGACTGGTTTCCGAACTCGGTCAGTTCCTGGTGCAGTGTGAGAATGTCCTGACGGAGGAACAGGTCAGCCAATTCCGGGTCGAATTGGGTGCCGGCCCAGCGGCGGATCTCGGCCACTGCGATCTGGAGCGGGCGGGCCTTGCGGTAGGTGCGGTTCGTGGTCATGGCGTCATAGGCGTCGGCCAGGCCGATGATCCGCCCGAGCAGGGGGATGTCGTGTCCGGCCAGATGCGCGGGATAGCCCTTGCCGTCCATCCGTTCGTGGTGATGGAGAATGCCGGGGAGGGTGTCGGCAACCTGGGGTACGCCGCTGAGGATGCGTGCGCCGATCTCCGGGTGCCGCTTCATCTGGTTGAATTCATCCTGGGTGAGGCGGCCGGTCTTGCACAACACGCTCTCGGCGATACCGATCTTGCCGATGTCGTGGAGCAGCCCGCTGAGGTAGACCCGTTGGCACTTGGCCTCGGGCAGCCCGACCAGGGACGCGACGTGGCGGCTGAGCCAGGCCACGCGCTGCGAATGTCCGCAGGTATACGGATCCTTGGCGTCGATACTGCTGACCAGTGCGTGCAGCAGCCCGCTGAACAGATGTTCCATGTCGTCGTAGAGTTGGACGTTCTCCAGAAATGCCGTGCTGCGTTCGGCCAGGGCGCTGATGAGCTGGATTTCGTAGGAATCGAACTGAGAGTTGTCGGCATGGTTGACCGCCAGAATACCCCCGAAATGCTGATCCTTCTTGGACAGGGGGTAGAGAGCGAACTGCCTGAGCCAGCGCGTCGCCCATGCGAAAGCCGGATCGGATCGCGCGTCATCGACGACCACGGCCTGGCCGGCGTTGCGGTGGCGGTCGCGCACCTGCTGGTAAAGCCTCACGATTTCATCGCCCCGGGCGTCCACGACGCCCACCAGCACCACCGTGGGTTTGACCGACAGGTACCTCGGCGGTTCAAGCACCACCGCGAAGCCCTGCACCGGGGTCGTGCCGAGCAGTTCTTCGCAGAGTTCCTCCAGATGGATGGCGGGTTTCTTGCTGACGCTCATGCCGGCGCTGACACGATACAGCAGGTTGAGTTCCTCGTAGGTACGGGCGAGGTTGGATGACAGGTCGGAGATTTCGTGCCGGGCCAGCGCGGCGGTGTTCATGGCAAGGAAGTGGTTGACGAACAGCCGGGCCAGCGCTTCCGTCTGCGGGTACGAGTGCCGGGAGATCGTCGCGGCGATGCGTGCGAACACGGAGCGATCGATATGGTGGTTGTCGCAGAAGCGGGCGAACGCTTCCTCGTCGAAGAAGGCGTCGGACAGACCGCAGGCAACCATGCAGCCGGCCGTGCAGTTCCGTTGTTTCAGCGGGACGGCCACCACGATCATCCCGCTCATGGGATCGAGTTCGCGCACGACCGGCTCACCCTGGCGCAACTCCATCGCGAACTCCCGAAGGCGATTCCGAAAGTGGTGGGAGTGGTGGATGAGGGCCTTCCAGAATGTGCCGGCGGGGCCGGTGTGTTCGACGAGTTCGCATTGTGCGTCCCAGCGGGAAACCCATAGACCCAATAGGACCCACGGCTCCGCCCAGGCGCCGAATTCGGCCAGGGGATCCCCCACTGCGTCCGCGACGTCGGCGGTATTGGTGTTAATCCCATGCATGGTCATGCTTGTCTCTGGCTGTACATCGAATCCCGTTCTCCCCCCGCTCGCCGTCGACGCGTGTTGCCGGATCGCGGTGTCCGACCGGATGAAGAGTGCATCCTGAAACCCCTGTGGCACAGGCGTCTGCCTGTGCGTGTACGCACGCAGACAGGTCTCGCCTGCGTGATTTCAGGGTTTTCGGATGCATATTCAAGGCGCGGCGGCTGCCTCGGGGACCTCGCCGATAAAGCTCCGAACCATGGAAAGCACCTCCCGGGGGCTGAATGGCTTGTTGATCACCTGACGGATATTGTTGCGGCTCAGATCCTGTTCGGTCATTGAGAACCCGCGGGCGGTCAGCATGACCGCGGGAATGTCCCGGGTGGTTTCCTGGCCGCGAAGGCGCGTACACAATTCCAGCCCGCTCAGCCGGGGCATCTGAAAATCGGTGATGATCAGGTCCGGGTGGTGCTCGAGGGCGAGTCGAAAAGCCTCCTCGCCGTCCCGGGCGGCCAGCACGTGGTAGCCGGCATTCCGCAGCTTGATGGTCAGCACATTGAGAATGTGCGTCTCGTCATCCGCGATGAGTATGGTTTTCGGATCCATGGATACCGCTCCTGTCCGTTAATCCGTCAGCAGGGGGAAACGCAGCACGATCGTCGTGCCTGCTCCCGGCTCGCTGGCGACCGAGATTTCGCCCTTGTGAACCGTTTCAACGATTTGTTTCACCAGGCTCAGACCCAGGCCCGTGCCACTGGCAGTCGAGGCCCCGTCCTGGCCGCGGTAGAACTTGTCGAAGATGCGCGGAAGGTCCTGGGTCTTGATGCCCATTCCGTTGTCCCGGACGGTGATGGCCACGTGCCGCCCGTTTTCGTCGGTCGACGTGATGAACCGGACACATCCGCCGCTGGGCGTGTACTTGACCGCGTTGCTGGCCAGATTCAGCACCGCCTGGTGGACCATGTCCCGGTCGGCCCGGATGGCGGGCAGATTCTCGTCGAGGTCGGTCTCGACCGTGATATTCTTGTCCCTGGCCTGGGGCATCATCATGGCGGCCACCTCGCCGACCACCTCGTTGACCTGGAGCGACCTGTAGTGGACCTCGACGACGCCCGACTCGATCTTCGATATGTTGAGAATGTTGTTGATGAGCCTCTGGAGGCGGTTGGTTTCCGTTTCGATGATCTGGTAGAAATGCCGCCGGGTGTTTTCGTCGTGAGCCTCGCCGTCCACGAGCATTTCGACGTAAGCCTTGATGCTGGACAGCGGCGTTCGCAACTCGTGCGAGACGACGGACACGAAATCGCTCTTGATCTGGGCGATTTCCTTCTCGCGGGTGATGTCGTGAAAGACAGCGACCACGCCGCGCGGATGCCCGGCGGCGTCGGTGACCCGAGACAGGGTGATATTGAACGTCTGGGTTCGGCCATCCCGGAGCACGGTGTACTCGACCTGCCGGCGTCCGCTCTGCTCGTCCGGGGAGCGGGCGTCCTTGAGCAGCGAGACCAGCGTGGCGTCTTCGAGCACGCGCTCGACCGGGCGGTGGCGCCATTGCCGCGCATGGAAGCCCAGAAGCTGTTCGGCGGCGGTGTTGGCCAGGATCAGCTCGCCGTACGAATCGATGACCAGGACGGCGTCCGAGATGCTGATGATGATGGCCTCGATACTCTGGCGATCCGCCTCGGCCAGACGCATCTGGATGTCCAGTTCCTTCTTCTGAAGCCGTAGCTCGTCCATTCGGGTGTGGACGTGCAGGACGTATGCGGACAACGCATCCATCACCGGCTGGAGCTCGCCGGGCATCGAATGATCAAGTGTCGTCAGCGTGCCGGAACGCGACAAGTCGCGGAGATGACGCTCGACCACCGCCAGCGAACGATGGGTGACGATCCGTCCGATCAGCAGAATGGTGGTGGCCAGCCCGACCAGCATTCCGCAGGCGGACCAGACGACGTACTGGTTGCGCAGGGGAGCCCCCTTTACGGCCGCCACAATGCCCGAGCAGGCCACCACGACGATGACCGCAAGCAGGGCAAGTGTAAGCGACGACGTCTTCTCCATTGAGAAAAAGATCGCCTTCCGCCGCGGGCGGACGTGCGCGGGTAGCAGGGTCGTCGTCTTATGGCCGAGGATGCTCATGGCGATGGCTGCATCTCACTTTCCGCCGGGGGGCCGCTCACCTCAGGGAGCAGAACAAACGCAACGCGAAACCCCCGCATGGGCTGACCGTTGGACTCCGTTTCCGCCGACCGCGTCAGTCGGACGTCCCGCACCCGGGGGCAGGCAGACAACCGCCCGATGAGAATGCCGATCTGCATTTCTCCCGGGGCCAGGCCGATCACACATCCCCGGGCAGGTTCATCAGCGGGAATCGGCAGGTCTGCCCTCTTGTCACCGGTCCCCGGCGTCGGCGCGGGGTGTTCGTCAAAGCGGATCACAACGCCGCCCAGGGAGGACTGAATCTCGATGCTCTGCACCGAGACCGTGTTCACATCCAGTTGGCGAATCTGCTCGAACACCGCGTCAGCGGGAGTGCCCTGGACCGCAATGTCGGATGGCAGCGTCCAATGGACGCGGTCAGCGGGCAGCGTACTGTCCGGCTCGTTGAGGGGGGGCTGGGCGATCGCCGCGTGACCCGCGTCGCCGCGGATGTATCGGCCGACAATCAGAACCCCGACCACGGCGATCGTTGTCACGACGGCCGCCAGGGCTTCACGACGCCTTCGGCGCTGTCGCCCGGCCTGATGGCAGCTCATCGGCAGGAAGTCGATTTCCATCATGACCTCACCACGGCTGCGCGGACCGGTCTCATCTGGCCCAGCCCGAGCAGTGTTCCCCACTCCGGTTGCCCGGTCCGTCGGTCGCCGACCTGCAGCGAGGGTTCCAGGGCGATGTTCCGCAGCGGCCTGCCCGGCTCGAAAGGCACCCCGACCTGGTCGGAGAGAAACTGGAGCATGTCGATGTTGAAAGCCTCGCCCCCGACGACGAAGACGTTCCTTATGCGCAGGCCACGGAATGTGGTCGAGCAGTATCGAAGGGCCTGGGCGATCTCCTTGCCCAGATGGTCCAGCGCCGGCCGTATAGTGCCAAGCAGGGCACGCCGCATGCTGTCACTGACCATCTCCGGTTCATTAGAGAGGTGTATTGTTTTGGCGAGCAGCGCGGCATGGTATCGGTGCAGGCGGATGCGCAGAGCGACTGCATCCGTCAGGCTCAGATCCAGATGCTGGCTGACCATCTCGTCCAGGCGGGCGCCGCTGATCGGCACGGTCCGGACGAACACCAGCTTCGGCCCCCGCGAAACCAGGATGCGGGCGCCCGAATAACCCATGTCCAGGTATGCCAGCGTCGTGTCCTGATCCTTGTCGCGGCGAAGAAATCGCTGAAAGCAGCGGAAGACCGCGCAGGGGGCGGCGTCAATCGCCGCGGGGATCAGCCCCAGGGTTTGCAGTCTCTCCGCCTGGGACTCGATCGTGGCGCGGGCCGCCGCCATGACAATGTATTCCTGGCCGATGGCCGTGCCCTCTCGCACATCGCCGGCCACGAGATAACGCACGTCGTGAAATACCGGGTCGAGGCCGATCCGGTCGGCCAGTTCCAGGCGTATGGCTCCGGTGTCGGATGCTTCTTCCGGGACGGCCAGTCGGACGCTCTTGATGGTCAAAGCGTTCCAGTCGAGGGCCGTGACCACATTTCGTCCTGAGAACCGCTCGTGGGCAAGCATGCCGCGCACCGCCTCGGTCTGGAGTTTTTCGAGTTCGGTTGGATCCTCGATGCCCGGGGGCAACTCGCGCTGCGCATAATGAACCAGGGTGACTTGGCCTCGGTGCGTGGCCAACTGTGCCATTCTGACGACCCGGTGCCCCCAGTCGATGGCGATGGGGGAGAACTGCCTTCGAATCCAGGAGAGTGAGCGAACCACTTCTGCTCCCCAAGCAGGGAATACGGCCTCCATTGCCGGGATCGACGGATCGGCAGCGAGGGCGGCACGCCCCAAGTTAGAGCGCGGGCTTGGCCGCAGTATCCATATCGGTGGCTGTAAAGGTGGCCTTTATGCTCGAGATCGAGCGGTTTCAAAGAGATCGGTGATGCCACGAGGTCCGTGATTCGCCGGTCCGGTAATCCGCTGTCCGGCGCGTCCGTGGCGAGCGAAGTTCTCACTATCTTTGCATCCTGAAACCCCTGCCTGCGGCCTGTCTGCGTGCCTGCCTGTGGCAGACAGGCAGCCGGTCAGATTTCAGGGTTTCAGGATGCACTCTATGCCGGCTCAGGCACGGCAGGCCGGGATGTCGCGATCGAACACACATCGCCCGCACGGTCGAGAGGACGCGACTCACGGGGCGCGGAAGGGCGCCGAACGGCTGGCGAGCCAGGCGAGCAGGCCCCGGGGGTCGCGGTCCGCGTCCCGCAAGGCCGGGGTGAGGCGATCGCGGCGGATGGAATGCGCGGGCGTGGGGGGCGCGCCGGCATCCAGCAGACTGGTCAGCGGGGACCAGCGGTCGCTCGCCGACATACCGGCGGGTTGGATCGCATCGGGGCCGGCCAGCAGCCGCAGGGCGGGTTCCGGCCCGGCCTGCACGACCCGCCACAGGACCTCCGAGCCGGTCGCATCCTCGAACGTGCACGCCACGACCGCAAGGGAGGCGGTTGAATGGCCGGCCAGCGGGACATCCAGCACGAGGCGGCCGCCGGCCGCCATGCGGGCCGATAGAATCTTTAGCCATTCAATAGAGTATATGGCACGGCGGTCCGCCGATGAGGCCGGGCAGCCTTTCTCGTATATCAGGTCGTAACGTTCGGTGCCCGGGTGACGGATGCGAAACGCGTGCGTGCTGAGCAGCCGGATGGGGTGGGTCGGGCTTCCGGTCGCGCGGACGCGAGCCCCGGATGTCGTCCAGATGATCCAGTCGACGGGGGTCTCCAGGCTATTCAGTTCCGGCAAGGCCGTTCCCGGCGGCAGGCCGGCGATACAGACGCGGGCCTGGCGATGGATCGGTCCGATTTCGCCCAGACCATGCACCTTCTGATGCAGGGCAAGCTGTTCCGCCCGAGCCCGGCGGCTCCAATGCTCGGCGCTCATGGGGAACAGGACAATGGCGGCGGCCAGGGAGGCAAAAACCAGTCCGAGCCGTCGTCCCCGGGTCGGCGACGGGGCCTGTCGTTCATGGATCTGGATCAGTCCCCCAAAGGCCATCAGGGCCAGCGCGCCGGTGGTAATCGCGCCGATCGACCCGAGAACCGGTTCGACCCACCAGCGGTTCAGAATCAGGCCGATGGCCGCCCCCGCCAGCAGGGCGGTGGTCATCTGCGCGAAGCCGAGGGTTTCGCTGCCCGCCCGGGCGTGCCACGCTCGTTCGAGGTAATGCAGAACGCCGCCGAACACCAGGCCGAGAAGAAGCAGTTCAACCAGGGCGGCGAACGAACCGGTCGGTGCCAGGGCGCCGGTCACCGCCACGACGCCCGCCGCCACGCCCGCTGCCCACAATGCCGTCCCGCAACCCGAGGCGGACGGATTATCCGCGCGGACGAACATTCGGGCCGCGAGCACGCCCAAACCCAGCATGATGGCGTAGCCGCTCAGCCCGAAGTCTCCGCCGCCGGTCAAGGATGAGGCAGTGCCTGTCCGGCATGTCAGCCAACCGGCCGCGGACAACGTCGAGCCGATGCCCCATGCGGCCAGAGCAAGCCAGATCCAGCCCTCGGATTGGCTGGTCAGTTCGGGCGCCTCAGCCTGCAGCGACGACGTGATTGCCGGCTGCGATTCCGCCCGGTGCGACTGCAGAGCGCTCATCACCGACAAGGCGAACATGGGCAGAGCGCCGAGCAGAAGCGTCTGCGAGGCCGACAGCCCCCGGTCGGCCATCAGATCCTGGAGGCACAGGGCCGCGCCAAGACCGAGCAGTGCGCCGGCGGCGATCGCGGGCCGGCCGTGGCCCGGACCGGCACGAATCCCGACGACCGGCGCCAGGGCGGCGGCCAGCAGACCGTTCATCAGCCACAGCGGGCTTATCGCCAGGGCGACCAGCAGCCATTCCAGGAGAGAAGCCGTGAACTGGGTCCAGAAGAAGCCGGCCAGCAGGTATCGGTGCAGTTGTGCGATCGGGGTTGTCATCGCGAACGTCAGCAGGGTGGTCAGCCCGGCCAGCGAGGCCAGGACAGCCAGCGACAGCCAGAGGATCGACTCGTCCCGTTCCCGCAAGGCCCGCAACAGCCACAGGGTGCCGCCCTGTTCGGGCGTTCCCGTGTTGGGCAACATCCGGTGCCGAATGCGTTGGGCCAGGATGATAGCGAAGCGGGCCGGGAGTCGGGGACCGGCGGCGGTCATGAAGAGCACGATGGCCGCCAGCATGGTCACGGTGCCCGGCGAAGGGTCCAACTCGGCGCAAAGAAGCGTGCGAATCCCCGCCCATTGCCAGCCGGCGCCAAGCCCGAGCAGCACCGCCGCCGGATGAGGCAGCAGGACGTGCCATCGCGCGGTCCACGCATTGCGGCGGTCGTCCGCCGTCGGGCGGGTGAGAATCCATCGTTCCGGGGGCGGAGGGGGCGACTCCCGGATCGGTTCCGGCGGTTCAGGCGGTGCGGGTGGGGGAGGGGGTTGCGCGGGGGCGGTTTTTCGGGTCGAGCGGCGGGGTGGGCGGCGGGGCTTTCCTGGCTCAGCGGTCTTCTTTATAGTTCTCGGTCGCTTGCCCATGGCCGTTGAGCCCCTCCCGGCACATGCAGCAGAGTCACATCTGTATCAGCCCCATGCGGCCCGCCGGTCGGCGTGTGGCTGGACACAAGAGGGACCCCGGCGGCGCTGATCAGCGCGTGCCCTCGCCGAGCACCTCGCGGTAGCGCCGGCTGAACAGTTCGGACCACTCGGCCACCAGACCGGCGACCTTGGCCGGATTGCTCGCGCAAAGGTCGGCGTATTCCAGGGCTTTGGCCTGATCGAAGGGCGGCTGACGCAGGAGAGCCAGTTCCCTGGATTTCTCGCCCGAAGCCGCCGTTCGGCGCCAGGCCTTCTGCAGATCGTAGGGATTCGAGCCGCGGACGGCCTCGACCAGGTGCGGCAGAAGCCGTGTGTATGCCTGATTCTCCTGGGCGTTGATCTGGAACTCGCTGTGCTCGTTGAACGGGTTGCCCTTGACCACAAGCTGGTCTTTGTGTTTCTCATAGACGTCCGGGCGCACGGGATATCGGTGCAGGGCCACGCTGGGCGGTCCGCCGATGGCTGTGCGCCACGACGGCGCGGAAAGGAGGCCGTCATGTAGAGGCCGACTTGAAGCTGCCTTGCTGCACGAGAGATGAGGGTAGGTCCCTCGGATTCGGGGTGCAGGCCCAGGGTCCAAACCACCGGATGCTGCTCTGGTCC
>DATIKE010000313.1:0-11763 GCA_035477895.1 Phycisphaerae bacterium | reverse complement strand
TTCGTCGCCACCGACCTGAAGGCCGCCCGGCAGAAACTCGAGGCCACGGAGCAGATCCGCGTCTCGCGGATGCCGCTGGCCGACGCACTGGCCGCCACGGTCGACGGCCGCATCACCGACGGCAAGACGATCGCCGCCCTGCACGTGTACCACTACCGCAAAGGACAACCACGATGAGCTGGCGGGATCGGCCATATTCCGGGCCTGAGTACGAACGGCCGGAGCTGCGGCTCCAGTTCCGCCGGCCGGGCACGGTGATTGGCTGGATCATCATCCTGAACGTCGTCATCTTCTTCCTGGACCTGCTTTTGCAGAAGCTGTTCGTCCCTCATGTGCATAAGTTTTGCGGTCTGAGTTTGTGGGGCGTCAGCCACCTGATGGTCTGGCAGCCCGTCACCTACATGTTCCTGCATGGCGGCGTGCTGCACCTGCTGTTCAATATGCTCATGATCTACGTCTGCGGAACGGAGTTCGAGCGGGCTTTCGGGTCGCGACGGCTGATTCAATTCTATGCCATTTGCGGAATTGTCGGCGGCCTGGCCTATGCCGGGCTGGGGGCGATCAATCCGCAGTACTACGACAAGCCGCTCATCGGAGCAAGCGGTGCCGCCTATGGGCTTGCCGTGGCCGCGATCATTTTCTTTCCTCATATCCAGGTCATCCTGTTCATTATCCCCGTGCCGATCCGCGTCTTCGGGTTGATCATGCTCGCCATCCTGCTTTTCGAGTTCCTCAGCCCGGAGGGCATCGATAACCCCGGCGGGCAGCTCTGCCACGCGGCCGGCGCTGTGACTGCGTTGCTGATCATTCGGTCATGGGGCATGGCCCCGCGAATCACGATCGGCGGCGGTGAAGGCTCCGCGTCGTCGAAACCCGGCGGTTGGCTGCGAAACAAGACCAAAGCCGGCGCCTGGGAACACCGCCGGAAGCGGCAGGCCGAGGTGGAAGCCGAGGTCGACCACATCCTCGCCAAGGTCCGCGAGAACGGCATGCAAAGCCTGACGCGACACGAAAAGAAGATCCTGGCGGAAGCCACCCGCCGTCAGCAGGAACGCGATCGGGACTTCGACCACCGGAACCGTCTTTGATTTCCCAAGTCCGGGATTTATAGTGTGCCCGTCGGCCTCGCAGGCAACCGCCAACACGTTCGGAAGGTGACACGATGAACGACAAGGCCTACCAGGTTTGCATCAACCCCGATTGCCGGGCCACCTACAGCCTGGACGAGATCATTTTCAGTTGCGGCAAGTGCAAGTCGCTGCTGGACATCGTTTACGACTGGGATCGGCTGGCCGTGCCCCGCTCGCTGGAGTTCTTCGAGCACCGTTGGGGCACCAAGGGTCGCAGCGCGGGCGGGCGGCTCGACTTTTCCGGGATCTGGCGGTTCCGTGAACTGCTGCCCTTCGTGCCGGAAGACTCGATCGTCACCATCGGCGAGGGCCGGACGCAACTCGAGCAGAACGACCCGCTCGCCCGGCACATCGGGATGAAGCCCGGACGACTCTTCCTTCAGTACGAAGGCCTGAACCCATCGGGCAGCTTCAAGGACAACGGCATGACCGCGGCGTTCAGCCTGGCCCGGCGGCTGGGCCGAACCCGCGTCGCCTGCGCCAGCACCGGCAACACGTCGGCCTCGCTGGCCATGTTTGCCCACAAGAGCGACCCGCCCATGCAGGGCATCGTGTTCATCGGCTCGGGCAAGATCGCCTACGGCAAGCTGTCGCAGGCACTGGATTACGGGGCTCTGACCCTTCAGATCGAGGGCGACTTCGACGCCTGCCTCCGCCGGGTCCTGCAGGCGGCCGACCGGCTGGGCCTCTACCTGATGAACTCGATCAACCCGTACCGGTTGGAGGGCCAGAAGGCCATCATGTACCGCGTGCTCGAGGCCCGCAATTGGGAGGTGCCCGACTGGATCGTCGTGCCCGGCGGGAATCTCGGCAACTGCAGCGCCTTCGGCAAGGCGTTTCGTGAGTTGCTCGAACTCGGTCTGATCAAGCGAATTCCGCGTCTGGCGGTCATCAACGCGGCGGGGGCGAACACCCTGCATCACTTGCACGAGAAGGACGGCGTGCGCTGGAACGGCGGACGATACAACCGCGACAAGGTCAGCGCCCTCTATGCAGCCATGGACGAAAGCCACTACCTGCCGCACACCATCGCCTCGGCCATCGAGATCTCCCGACCCGTCAACCTGCCCAAGGCCCTGCGGGCATTGGACATCATGAACGGCGTGGTGCGCGAGGTGAACGACGAGGGCATCCTGGAGCACAAGGCCCTGGTCGGCCGCTACGGGTTCGGCTGCGAGCCGGCCAGCGCCGCCTCGGTCGCCGGGGCGCACATGCTCCTCGATGAAAAAATCATCTCGCCCGATGAGACCGTCGTCTGCATCCTTACCGGCCACGTGCTCAAAGATCCCGACGCGACGGTCATGTATCACATGGGCGTGGACATGAAACACGCCACGCCGCCGCCGCAGGTGACACCGACCGGCAAATGCTCCAACTCGCCGCGCAAGGTCCCGGACGACCTGGAGGCCATCTGTGCCGCCCTGGGCGAGAAATCGCCCACCTGAGCCTTCATGACGACCGCAAGATGATTGCAGGCCTGTGACCTGCCGGGAGGGGCTCCTTACGGGCACGGTGTGACGGACCGCCCGAACCGGCTGCGAACCTGAATCAGGTCGAAGGAATTGAGCACGCCGTCGACTACCACATCGCAGCGCGGGTTCAGGGGCGAACCGGGCTGCATCGACTGCCGAACAGCCGACAGATCCGCCCTATCGACCGTGCCATCCGCGTTCACGTCGCCCTGCAGGACGCCGAAACACAGCGCATCCGAAACCGGCGCACCGCCATCCCCGACCACACCGGGGAAAGAGACGACCAGCTTGCCTGCCACCGCCGCCCCGTTCATCCGCACCAGCAGGTCGCTGCCGTTCGCCGCAACCGCGGTCACCTGGCCGCTCGAAACGTTGACAGACGACGCCACCGGCACACCGACACAATGAACGGCCGAGGAGAAGGTGATGACCAGGAGCGTCGGGCCACCCACGCGCGGCTCGATGGCCGACGCCCCGTGAATGCCGAGGTCAAACAGCCCCGCGTCGCCATGCTCTTTTCGGGAGACCGCGGCCACGATGCGCGGCCCACCCCGACCGCCATTCACCCGATCGATGTAATCCTGCCAATCCCATCCCAAGCCGGGGTCCGCCACGTTCGGCTCGCCGCAGACCTCCGTCGCCTCGGAGTGTCCGAGGATTCCCGGCCCGCCGTCCACGCGATGCTGCATCGGGATATTCCAGCTCCGGCACAAATGACGACAGAGCAGTGACGAACTCTGATAGAGAGCGCCGGGATGACCGGTCGAGGCGGAAAAACCCTCGTGTATGATGCCGATCGATCGGCTGTTATAGCAGCCGGCGTGCCAGGCCACCCGCGACTCGCGCACCATCTGCCACACCGTGCCGATCTCGCTGACGACATAGTGAACCGACGACGACGCGGAGCAGGTCTTGTACCACGCCCGCACGCCGGCGGCCGTCCCCTCCGCCATGTGGATCACCACGCTATCCTTGTCCGTCTGGAGGGCGGAATAATTGCAGGACGGCGCGGGGTCCCAGATCGCCGGCTGATAGTCCGGCGGCAACCCGGACACAAGCACACCCGCACTGGCGCCGGGCCGCCGGTGGACAGGTTGCGGAGGCAGATGAAAGGTCTCACGGCATCGGTTTCCGCTCACGAAGCCGGCCGCCAGCCAATGCCAGACCTCGTCGGCGAACAACTCGCTGTTCTCGTGGCCCAGGCCCGCGTATCGGACGACCACCGGCCGCCAGGCATCGAGCCCTGCCGCGCGGTCGATCCGAGCCTCGGCCGCGTAGGCGTCGAGCACCGCCGCCGTGCCGCGGATATTCAATGCGGCGTCTTTCTTGAGTGTTTCCGGTTCAACCTGGAGGATGCGTGCGGCCGCCGGCAACGAATCGCCTTCCCATGCGTTATCCCGCAAGGCCATCAGCCCGTAGCCGCCTTCGATCGTCGGCTCGGCGCCGCGATCCTCGAATCCGCTGCCGAGCCGGGCCAGCACCAGCAGCACGGGCAGCGGCACCTGGTATTCGGCCGCCGCGCGCTCGAAAACCGGCATCAGGAGGGAACAGTCCTGCGCTACCGCAGGTCGTGCCAGCAACAAAGCCGCCGCTAACGCGAGACCAAAACATAGCCGCGTGGCGAGCGTTCGCAACCGGCCGGCTGCGTCCAACCTCGTCGCTCGCGATGAAGCCGGCGGTGAATACACAGGTTGCCTCGCTCACATCCCCCAGGCCAGGCCGCGGCGCGGAAATGAAACGGAACGCGGTGCCAGTGTCTACCGTACCAGGACATCCGCGATTGTCAGGCCGCCCAGAACCAGACTGATCGCGCCGTTGACGGTGAAGAACACCACGTTGACGCGAGAGAGGTCGTCGGCCCGCACCAGGGCATTCTCGATCACCAGCAGAATGGCCACTATACCGACCCCCAGGCCGTAGAGCCAGCCTAATCCGGCCAGAGGGACCAGGCCAGCCAGTAACAGCACCGTGCCGGCGTGGGCGATTCGCGCCGCCCACAGCGCGCCGGCCACGCCCCACCGGGCGGGAAGACTGTGCAACCCCTCCGCCCGATCGAAGCCCACGTCCTGGCAGGCATAGATGATGTCAAAGCCACCGATCCAGAGGGTAACGGCCGCCATCAGGACCACGGCGGGCCAGCCGAGCGAAGCGGGATGTATCGCCAGCCAGGCGGCTACCGGCGACAAGGCGATCGCGCTGCCCAAAACAAAGTGAGACCACTTCGTGAACCGCTTGGTGTACGAATAGAAACCCAGGTAGGACAGCACCGGGAGCGACAGACCCAGAGGCCAGACATTCCCATACCGCCACCAGAATCCGGCGCAGGCAGCCTCGAAAACCAATACCGCAACGAGCAGGAAGGCCGCCGCCTGCCGAACCGTGATGGTGCCGGCGGGAATGGCCCGCACAGCCGTCCGGGGGTTTCGCGCGTCGCAAGCGGCATCGGTAATCCTGTTGAACGTCATCGCCGCCGACCGCGCCGCCACCATACAGATGACGATCAGCGCCAGTTGATCCCACGCGGGCCAAACGTGGAGCGCCGCGCCGGCCTCGTATGCCGACCGGGCCGCCAGAAACGTCGCCATCAGCGCAAAAGGCAGGGCGAACACCGAGTGCGAGAACTTGATCATCTCGCCCCAGCGTCGGAGCAGGCTTTGCCCGCCTGCGATCACTCGGGCCGCGGTCATCATCACACCTCCGCGGCCCGTTCGGATTGCCCCTCCCGCCGGGGTCCCTGCCAACGCACGGCCAGTTCGTGAGCCACGCCGAGCAGATCGAGCACCCGCCCGGCCACGAAGTCCACGACATCCGCCAGCGATTTCGGCTGCAGGTAGAACCCTGGAGAAGCAGGACAGACAATCGCGCCCGCGCGCTGGAGTTTCAGCATGTTTTCCAGATCGATGCCGGACACCGGCATCTCGCGGTGCACGAGGACCAGCCGCCGGCTTTCCTTCAACGCGACCTGGGCCGCCCGGGTCACAAGGTTGCTCCCGAGCCCGGAAGCCACCGCCCCCAGCGTGTTGCTGCTGCACGGGCAGATGACCATCCCGTCGGTGAAAAACGAGCCGCTCGCCAGGCGGCATCCCACGTCATGATAGTCATACAGGATGATTCTCCGCGACGGCCGGCCGATCAGGGCTTCCACGGACATGGCCCGAACGTCGCACTCGTCCGCGAGCAACCGCCGGCCAAGCGGAGACACAACGAGATGAACGCTTGCACCGGCGGCATCCAGGCAATCCAGAAGTCGAAGGGCGTAAGGCCCCCCGCTGGCTCCGGTCACCGCGACGATGATCTGCCTGGGCATGTCCGGCATGGTCTCACCCCGTGCACGACCAATCTTCCTTTTTTCAGCATCATCCACATCGCGGCCAATGTGGCCCCCCCCCCGCAGACCTGCCGGGGGCTCCAGAGCACTCTTGACCGCCCATCCACTCAGAGAGGCTGCGTCGTGGTCGCCGCGATCGTCGGGGCAAGACGGGCGACGATGCCCATGCTCGCCAGTTGCCGGCTGGCTTCGAATGCCCAGGGCGAGTCCGGGTACAGTCGAAGCACCTCCTCGAACACCCCCCGTGCCTCGGCCGGCCTGTTGTCCTGCTTGTAGGCCAGGCCCAGTTCGTACCGGGCCTGCGGCAACGCGTCGCTCCGCCGCTCCTGGCTGAGTCGATCCACGCAGGCCCGTAACTGCTCGATCTTGCGGCTCTGAGACCGCTCCGTCGCGGCGATCAAGACGTCCACGTTGTCACCCAGCGGCGTCAACGGGTACCGAACGGGCAGGTCCGCCATGAGCAACGCCAGGTTCTGCCGGTACATCGCGTGATGCGGGTCGAGACCGAGCAGTCGCCGCAAGGCCGCATCGTTCTGCTGCGGGTCGCGGTTGTGCGCCAACAGCCATCGCAGCTTGCGCTCTTCCTGGATCACCGCTGCCACGTCGACACCGAGTGACAACGAAGCAGGTCTTTTGGCGAAGAATGATCTGAACGCCCCCAGGCGTCCGGCCGGCGGCTCCGGCCGCACGTCTTTCCTCTCCTGGTACTGGTCCAGTTTATCCAGCAGGCCGATCGCTTCATCGACCCGCCCCTGACGCGCCTCCAACTGTGCGAGCCGCAAGGTGGCATGGGACCACAGCGGACACTGGGGGAACCGCTCGTGCAACTCCCGCCAGGCGGTCTCCGAGGCCATGCTCGGGAAATCGCTGTGATATCTCAGCATCGCCTGCTCGCGGAACAGTTCCTGATTGATCCGCATGTCCAGCGCCCGGCCTTCCATGTACAGCACGTTCGGCACGTAGCGGCTGCGCGGGAACTTCGACCGGAAGGACCGGCACGCATGGACGGCCTCGGCCTGCTGCTGGGCAAAGGCTTCGGCCAGCCCGCGGAGTTGCAACTCCAGGGCCACCTGCTCCTCAGCCGCCTCGGCTGAGCCCGCGCTCCGCCGTTGCCGGGCGAGCCGCCGGATCGCCTCCGAAGCGTCCACGTTGTCCACGAAATGCGTCGTCGAGCCCGGCCCGAAATTCGCCTCGATGAGCCGATAATAGAGTTCGTCGCGACCGACCTCCACCTCGAACAGAACGACCGGCGCGGCAAACAGAACCGCCATCAGCGGCGCGATCGCGCCCGGCCGGTAGCTCACCAGCCAGGCGATCAGCAACACCACCGCCATCACCACGCACGCCGCCACCACCGCCAACACCCACGGCAGATACAGCTTGGCCACTTCCAGCGGAGGAAGCACCTCGGAAACGGCCGCGTTCCGCGTGGCCAGCGCATAATAGACCAGCACCGGGAGCAGCGCGATCAGCGCGGTCGCGTAGTGGAACGAGAAACGCATCGGACGCCATCGCGCCACAAAGCAGCACAGTGTCACCGTCACTGCCAGCCACGGCAGCATCGCCACGAAGCAGATGATCCCCGTGAATATCAGGGCGTAAGGCAGGCGATACAGCATCGACACCAGGATCGGAACGGCAGTCAGCGACGCCATCACCAGCCCCAGTATGACCATCATCAGAGGCACCTGGTCCACCGGGATCGGCCGGATCAGGTAATCCAACAGGGTGAGTTGCTGCTCGAGGGTCGGATCAAACGCGTCCCACCAGGCCCGCCAGTACTGCTGACTGGAACTCATGAAGTACTGGCCGGTGCGCAGCCAGAGCGCGAACGCCCCCAGACCCGCGAACAGAACCGCGTCAAGGCTCAGAAGAAGGAACGCCCGCAGGCGGTATTTGGACCGGGTCCACTGCCAGACCTCGATCGAAGTGCCGGCGTCCGGCCGATGACCCGGAGGTCGCCTGAGGCCCAATGCCCAGCCCATAAGCCGGATCGGACGCTGCGTGGCCCTCCGCACGGGTTTGATGACCTTGGCCATGAATCCGTTCGTCCGGCAACCACGACACCAACGGACCGCCGCGTCGTCCGCGTCTAAATCCGTCGGGCCGTTCGTTCACAGCGAAGTCGCGCCTACTCGCCGCGGCCGCAAACCTTATGGCTTATCGTCTCACCGCCACGTATAACGCGACGATGCCCCCCGATCGGCGATGCACTGTGACATCGGAGAATCCCGCCGACATCAGCGTCGAGCGGATGGTATTTTCCCCGGCAAAGCTTAACACTGATTGCGGCAAATAGCGATACGCCCCGCTGCGGTCGCGGCTGACCAGCGCGGCCGCCAGCGGCAGAATCCGCCGAAAGTAAAACAAGTATAAACGCCGCAGGATCGGCGTCTCCGGAATTGAGAACTCGAGAACCACCGCCCGGCCGCCATCGCACAGCACCCGATGCATCTCCCGCCAGCCAGCCGACAAATCCTGGAAATTTCGAATCCCGAAGGCACACGTGACCAGCGATGCCGATCCGTCGGCCACCGGCAAACGCAACGCATCGCCGCACACGAACAACCCGCGGTTGATGGGTCGCCGCGCCGCGATCGCCAGCATCCGTTCCGAAAAATCCACGCCGACGATCCGCGACGGCCGTACCGGACCCGCCGCGAAAGCACGGGCGACATCCCCCGTCCCGCAGGCGACATCCAATAGCACGTCGTCGGCACGAACCGACGCCAGCCGAACCATATCCCGCCGCCAGCAGGCATCGCGGCCCGCGCTGCCCAATCGATTCACGAGTTCGTACGTCGGCGCGATCGCGTCGAACATCCGCCGAACGCGGTCGGCCTTGTCGGGTTGAACGTGCGGCGCGCTCAGCCGGGCGGCGTCCCAGGCCTGTCCGGCTTCTGAATCATCCCGGGTCTGCTGCGACATCGGCGGCATTGTAGCATGGTCTGTCATCGCGAACCTTGTCGCCATAACAACAGCCCCGAGATCCGGATAACCGGATCCCGGGGCCGCCATTTTTCTCTCCTGGAATCAGCCGTGCCTCTCGACTCCCGGCATCAACCCCGGCCTACCGTCCACCACCGCAATACTGAACAGGTCTCGGGCCCGCCGGGGCCGGATAGCGCGGCGCCCACTTGTTGTCCAGGCGATACTCACCACGGCTTGACCGATGACCGCCACCCTTTCCCCATACGGCACCATAACTGCCACCATTACAGGGAAGAGGTGCCGGTGCGCTCACCCACCGGCCGGTCTGCACCAGAACCGGCTCACGCCGATAGCTGACCACCCGCCCGCAGGCATCGAATACCGGCACATCGCGATAAGTCTGCCACACGACAGGACCCCAAACCGGTTTCGCTACCACCGGTTGAGCCACCATCGGCCGGGCCATCACCGGCCGATCAGACCAGGAGAACCCCAGACCGATCGACGTTCCACCCCGCCCCTCGTTGTATTTCAGACCGAACCCAAACTCTCCAGCCGCCACCGGCACCGCCGCAGCCACCACCACAGTCAGTGCCCCGATCAGATGCTTGCTGTACCCGGTCATGGCTGACCTCCTTTCCGGTCGCCGCAACAACTGCGGTCACCAGAAAAGACACAACGCAATGAAATTGGTTTGTGGTGTTAACTATTGACATGGAATAATCATCCGCGAAAACTATAAAGTATTTATTAGTCATAGTTTATGAGCCTAAAAGGCGTATTGCGGAGGCCGAAACGACCTTACTCCCCTTGGCCCGGTGGCTTCGGCAGCTCAACAAAGTTCAGTCCAGGCCCAGTTCGGCCCAGCAGCGGGTGACTCGGTCGCGGACGGCGGGCGACATCTCCAGAGCCGACGGCCAGCGCCGGATCATGCCCTCACCGGGAATCTTGCGGGTCGCGTCGATTCCCATCTTGCTGCCAGCGCCTTCAAATGGCGCGGCATGGTCCAGGATGTCCAGCGGGCCATCGGCGATGACCGTGTCCCGGCGGGGATCGACGTTGGCGCCGACGGCAAAGAAAACCTGCTGCTCGTCGTGCACGTCGACGTGCTCGTCGACAACCACGATGAACTTGCTGAACATCATCTGGCCGGCGCCCCAGATGCTGTGGATGACCTTACGGGCCTGGTATGGATACTCCTTGCGGATCTTCACAAAGACAAAATTGTGAAACGCGCCGAACATCGGGAGGTGGTAGTCGATCACATCCGGGATCAACATCTTGAGAAGCGGCAGAAAAATGCGCTCGGTGGCCTTGCCGAGGTAGTAGTCCTCCATCGGCGGCGGACCCACGATCGTCGTCGGATAGATCGGGTCGCGGCGGCGAGTGACAGCGGTCACACGAAACACCGGGTACGGCCCGGACAGCGAGTAGAAGCCGGTGTGATCGCCGAAAGGTCCTTCGAGAAAACAATCCGTTGGATGCACGAGGCCCTCAATCACGATTTCGGCATTGGCCGGCACGTCAAGCGGGATGGTCTTGCAGCAGACCAGCTCGATGCCGCCCCGGTTGAGAAAACCAGCCAGCAGAAGCTCGCTTACGTCCGGCGGCAACGGGCAGGTCGCCGCATAGGTGAGCACCGGCTCGCCACCGAGGACGACGGCCATCGGCATGGGCTCATTGCGGGCGGCCCACTTACGGAAGATGCGGGCCCCGTCGTGATGAACGTGCCAATGTACGGCGGCCAGTTTCGGCCCGAACACCTGGATGCGATACATGCCGACGTTGGCGTGATCGGTGTCCGGATCGCGAGCGTAGACACCGGCCAGCGTTATGTAGCGGCCGGTCCGGCCCTCGGTTCCGGCGGCCTCGACGATCGGCTCGCGCGGGCCCGGATCCGGCGGCTCGGAGGCAAGGTTTCCGTCGCTCGGCCAACACTGGATGATCGGCAGGCTCAGCAGGTCGGCCTCGTCGGTGTGCACGACTTCCTGGCAGATACCACGCTTGACAACCTTCGGCCCGTACCCCGCCAGCCGGGCCAGTTCCGGCAACTTCTTGAGCTTCTCCATCAGCGTGGTCGGCATCTCCGGCTTGACAAGCTGCTGGATTCGTTGAGCAAGCTCCTCCAGATCCTCGCACCCCAGGGCCAGCCTGATCCGGGCATAACTGCCGAACGCGTTGATCAGCACGGGGATGTTCGACCCACGGACGTTCTCGAACAACAGCGCCCGACCGCCCATCCCACCGTGGGCCGGGTCGGCCGGCGGCGCCCCCTTCGATCCCTCCGGGCACGGCGACTTCATGACCCGGTCGGCAATCTCGGTGATCTCCAGGATCGGGTCGACCTCGGCCCGGATGCGCCGGAGCTGGTCTTGCTTCTCAAGCTCGGCCACAAACGATTGCAGATCGGCAAAAGGCATCAAGTCATCTCCAACGCGCGCACAACACTATAGCTACGTGTAGATGAACTGGGCAGTGGCGTTACAGGGCTTATCCACGGCAAGGCGGACCCAGTGGGCGGAGAAGCCTTCCGGAAATACGTGGCCGCGGTAGCCCCGCGCGTCCAAACGAAGCGTCTCGTACTTGACCCAGGAGCCGTTGCCAAGGAAGTCGGCCTCGACCTTGAAGGACAGTGGATCGGGCGAGTCGTGCTTCAGGTGCAGGCACTTGTGCTCGAAGCCGGTCATGAGGAAGGGGTCGGAAGGCTCGCCAGGCCTGGCCGGCGTGTCGCGCCATGGGCCGCCCCACCCTTGGGGCTTGCCGAAACGCAACTTACCCCCCGTTGAATAGCGTAACCCCTTAATCACCAAGAAGTTGAGTGCGGATTGGGATTTCAAGGGTGTGGCTACAGCACCCTTCGGACAGGTTCGTTGGATGTTCAGAGGCGGACGCCGAGCAGGTC
>DATIKE010000312.1:0-4787 GCA_035477895.1 Phycisphaerae bacterium | reverse complement strand
GGTCAGGTAGCCGCCCGGGGCCTTGCCCCTGCGGCTCTCCAGGTCCAGCCAGTTCTCGCGCACCATGAGGTCGAATCGATCTCCGAGCGCGTCGTCCAGGCGGTGGAAGATCGTCGAGCACCCGGTACAAAGCTCCACGGCCGTGGCAAACGGCTTGAGCGGCGGCCGATTGCCCGGGTTGACGCGCAGATCCCACGGCCGAAGCGTGTCCACGCCGAGCCGGCGCCGCCGATCCTCCTGCAATGCCCGGTCGGCCGGCACGACGACCTTCTCAATCGCCTCGTGGAAGGCGAAACAGTCGGCCGGAGTGTAGTCGAACCGCTCGTACACGCGGAATTGATAATCGCGGAAGTTGGGAAATCCTGCGTTCGCCGCCATCCGGCCGCGAAGCTTCATCATCCCGTCGAAGATGTCGTCGATGGCTTCTCGATCCTTGAGGCGGCGATGCGACATGAGCTTCCAGGCCGTCTGGCGGACCGTGCGATCGGGTTCCTCCAGGTACCGGCACATCTGCTGGAGCGTCTGTTCCTTGCCGTCATACTGGACGGTCATGGCTCCGCAGAGCTTTTTGTACTGCTGATCGAGCTTCTCGGTCTCGGTTTCGAGCGGGACATTCTCCTCGCGGAAGATCTCGACGGCCGATGCCGTGCTGCGATCGTGGACGAAGTACCGATCGCGCGGCAGCAGCGTGCGGGCCGGGCTGGCGACGTAACGCGCGCGCAGCCGCTGCCAGCGCGGCTTGCACCTGGGCACGACGTTCTCGACGACGTGCAGGAACGCGGTCTCGATCGCCGCGTCGTCGGTGTGGCAGGTCATGGCCACCCGCCGGCGGGTCACTTCCTCGTCGAGGCAGGCCGCCAGGTCGCTCTGATCGAGCAGCCAGCGCTCAAGTGCTTCCTTCGTGTCGATCGGCCGGCGGTCCAGCTCATCGAAGTACGGCTCGATGTGACTCCAGTCGCCCATGTCGGCGCCGGCCTGAACATATTGACGGCGGTAGAGACGCAAGGTGTTGTTCATGCTGTCTGACTCGCTCGGGGCAATTCGGAGTCCCGGGTTCTGCTTCAAACGTGGGGCGGATTGTACTCCGTGGGAATCCGCCGGCCAATCGGCCGCGCGTGGCCCTGTCACAGAGACTTCACGGTCTTGACGGCCGTTTCAAACAGGATGCGCCCGTCGGGGGCGTTGTTACGGCTGGTCCATTCGGGATGCTGCTGGGGGTAGACGTGTCGTTCGGGGTGCGGCATCAGGCCGAGGATTCGGCCGGCGGCGTCGGTCAGGCCGGCGATGTCCGCCTGGCTGCCGTTGGGGTTGATCGGGTAGGGGCCGGGCCGCCCCTGGGCGTCGCAGTAGGTCAGGGCGACGTGCCCGCCGGCGATGATCCCGTCGAGAGTGGCCTGGTCCGCGGCCACCAGCTTGCCCTCGCCGTGGGCCACGGGCATTTCAAGAATGGCATCGGCCGGCAAAAATGCACTGTCCCGGCAGGAACACAGATGCACCCAGCGATCCTCGTAACGGGCCGAATCGTTCAGTGTCAGGGTGACGGCCTGCGATCCCGCTGGAGATGCGGCGCCGCCGGGCAGCAGCCCGGCCTTGACCAGCACCTGAAAGCCGTTGCAGATGCCCAGAACCAGCTTGCCGGCGGCCGTGAACTCGCGCAGGGCATCCGACAGGTGGTGGATCAACTGGCAGGCGAGGATCTTGCCCGCCGAGATGTCGTCGCCATAGCTGAAGCCTCCGGGAATCGTTAGAATCTGGACCTCTTTCAGTTGTCGCGGGCGATCGATCAGCTCGCGAATGTGGACGCGGCAGGTGGCGGCGCCGGCCAGTTCCCAGGCGTGGGCGGTTTCCTCGTCGCAGTTGGTGCCTGCGGTGCGGAGAATCATGGCTCTCGGCTGGCTCATGGGCCCGAGAGTGTAGCCCGTCGGGGTCCGGGCTGCAAATGGAATGTGCACTTGATCTCCGTGGTCCTGGCTGAACGGTCTTGGGCTGGGGGGGTTTATGCGAGGAGATTGGAATTGAGATCGCGTTTTGCCCGAATAGTCGTCTGGTTGTGGGCTTTGTTGTTCTCGATCGTCGGGCTCGTGGCCAGCGGATTCCTGACCTACGAACACGTCCAATCCGGGCAGGTGGCGAGCAGTCGGCCGGCCTCGGCACCCGCGTCGACTGTTGCTGCCGCCGCTGATGAGCAGGGCCTGCTCGACTCGATCTGCACGGCCTATACCACCTGGAGTTGCGAGAAGGTCAGTCAGAGCAAGTGGGGGCGGTTCCCTTTTGGCCAGCCGGAGGGTAAACCGAGCGTTCCCACCGCCGAGTTGGGGCTGGTCTTCTTCATCTTCGTGATCTGCTGGCTGCTGGTGATGGGGCCGCGCCGGCCGACCCGCTGGTGGCCGCACTTCCTGTTCGCCCTTGCGAACGCGGCCGGCGTCGGGGCCAGCGTTTTCCTCGAAATCGTCATGTGGACTCATCTCGAGTTCCGCTGCCCGTTCTGCATCGCCGCCCATGCCGCATCGTTCCTGGTTTTCATCTGTGTTCTGCTGCTCTGGCCGCGCGCCGAACGAGAAGCCACGGCGTCACCGGTAATCGCCCAGCCGGGCACGGATTCCGTAGTTGTCGGCGTCCTGCGGGTTGAGGCTCCGTGGCCGACCGGCCGGGCCATATTCGCCGCCTTGATACTGTTCCTGCTGGCTTCCGGCTTTCAGCATTTCTTCTGGATGAGCGCCGCCTGCCGCGTCAGGCTCGGGCAGATGGGTGACACGCAGTGCCAGAAGGACCTGAAAAGCTGGAAGTGGTATGCGGATCACTACCGCCGACAGTTCAGGCTTTACGACGGACGCTGGGAGTTCGTGTACTGGCTGTGGAAGTCCGAGCCGGCGTTGCCCCTGGTCCTGGATGGCGAGCCTGCCCGCGGCCCGGCCGACGCCCGCCACACCATCGTGCTGTTCAGCGATGTTCAGTGCCCCGCTTGCGGCCAGTTCGAGGACGAAACGCTCAAGGCCCAGGTCGAGCCCATGGCCGCCCAGCACGGCGGCGTCAAGGTCATTTTCAAGCACTACCCGCTGTGCAGTGAGTGCAATCCGCACAGCACCAACGTCCACCCGGAGGCCTGCATGGGGGCCCGGGCGATCGAGGCCGCCCGCATCGTCGGTGGCGACGATGCCTTCTGGCGAATGCACGATCACCTGATCCGGCTTCGGAGCAGAATGAAGGGTGTCGGCAAGGAGTGGTTCGTCCGGCAGGCGGCCGAACTGAAGCTGGACACCGGGGCGTTCGCCGCGGCCATGGACAGCGAGGAGGCGATCGGCCGCGTCCGCAGGCACATCGAGGAGGGCGCCAATCTCGGAAAGGGCGTTGTCCCGCCTCAGAGGCTCAACGACTACAGGGTCACCGGCACGCCCGTGGTGATCGTGAATCATCGCATTCTGCGGAACCCGCGACACTCCCGGGCATGGCTGGCGATTCTGAGCAATCCGGCCCCGCCGCCGCCGCAGGGAGCACTGCCACAAGCACCGCCGGCGACACCGGCGGATGCCGGGCCGGAGAACCAGATCTCCTCGCCGGCCGATCAATAACCCAGGACTGAGGAAAAGGAGTATGCAGTACCGGCGATTCGGCAAGACGGACATGCGCCTTTCCGTGTTCACGCTCGGGCTCATGCGTTACATGAACCCCGACCCGAAGGTGAGCTGCGCGGTCGTCCGCCGGGCGGTCGAGTCGGGCATCAACCACCTGGAGACGGCCCGCGGGTACGGCGACAGCGAAGAACTGCTCGCGTTGGCATTGAAGGAGATCGATCGCGGCAAGGTGTACCTCACAACGAAAGTGCAGCCGGCAGCCACGTACGACGGGTTCATGAGGGACTTCGAGACTTCGATGACCACCATCGGCATCGACGTGCTCGACAACCTGGACATCCACGGGATCAACAACCCGCGAAAGTTCGCCTGGGCCGTCGACGAGAAGGGGACATGGCGCGCGGTCCGCAAGCTCATGGACGCCGGCACGGTCAGGCACATCGGGTTCTCCACGCACGGCAAGCCGCCGATCGTGCTCCAGACGGTCAATACCGGGATGTTCGAGTCGATCAACCTGCACTACTACTGGTTCAACAGGATGCTCGAACCGGCGGTCGCCCGGGCGGCCGAGCTGGACATGGGCGTGTTCATCATCAGCCCGAACGAGAAGGGCGGCATGCTCTTTCGCCCGACGGAAAAGCTCCGCGGGCTGTCAGCCCCGTTTCATCCGATGCACCTGAACCAGCGGTGGCTGCTGAGCGATCCGCGGGTGCACACACTATCGCTGGGGCCGACCGTCGCCGACGAGTTGGAGCTGCATATGCGGGTTGCGGACGAGGTCGGGCCGCTGAGCGAGGAGGAGAAGGCGGCCCTGGACCGCTGGACGAGCGAACACCGCTCGGCCCTGGGTTCGGATTTCTGCACCGAGTGCCAGAAGTGCCTGCCTTGCCCAGTCGGAATCGACATCCCCGAGATCCTGCGGCTGCGGAACGCGGCCGTGGCGTTCGATATGACCGAGTACGGCAGCTTCCGGTACAACCTGCTCGACGGGAGTTTCGACTGGTTTCACGGGCCAACCGGCGATCACTGCACGGAGTGCGGCCACTGCCAGCCCCGCTGCCCCGAGAAACTGGATATTCCTCGACTGCTGTTCGATGCCCACGATTGGCTAAAGACCGGCACCAGTCGGCGGCTGTGGGGGGAGTGAGAACAATAGAGCAGGCGAGCAGGGAAGCCGGGGCCGGGAAGGGGTCATGCGCCCTATAATAAAGTGTC
>DATIKE010000311.1:0-11087 GCA_035477895.1 Phycisphaerae bacterium | reverse complement strand
TGTTGGGATCCTCGCGCGGGGCCTGGTCGGACTCGTCCTCGTCCTCTTCATCCTCTTCGCCGTCGAATTTGTCGGCGTCCTGGCTCTCGGCCGTGCCCGGCTCGCCCTCCCGGTCCGAGGGTTGGGTCGCGAATACCCGCTCGTAATCCGCTTCGGTCATGTCGTCCTGGTTTCGGCCCTTGAGGATGTCCTTGCGCAAGCGAAGGTTGGCCACCTTGATCATTTCCTTGGGGACCAGTGCGACCTTGACGTCGGGGTCGACGCCCCAGGTTTCGGAATCGTCGTCGCGGTGGAGGCATCGGCCGTTGGGCAGGTAGTACCACGCGGTGGTCAGCTTCAGGAACGCCTGACGCCCGGCGGTCAGCGGCAACACCTGCTGAACCGAGCCCTTGCCGAACGTTCGCTCGCCGATGACCCATGCGCGGCGATGCACTTGAAGCCCGCCGGTCACGATCTCCGAGGCGCTGGCGCTGCTGCCGTTGACCAGGACGATCAGCGGAATGTCCGGGTAGTGGTCGCCTTCGGGCTCGGTGGTGAACATCTGCATGTCCTTGCCACGGCGGTCCTGCGTGGACACGATCTCCTTGTCGCCGGCCAGGAACAGGTTCGTCGCCTCGACGGCCGCCTTCAGGAGTCCGCCGGGGTTGCCGCGAAGGTCGAGGATGACTCCACGGGCCTTGTGTTCGTCGGTCAGAGATTTCATGGCCGCGGAGAGTTCCTGGAGCGTTCGCTCGGTGAAGTTCGTGACCCGGATGTAGCCGATCCCGTTCGACGGGTCGATGAGGTAGTCCCACTGGCCGTCGGCTCCTCGGGTGTAGCCTTTGACGGTGTAGATCGTGATCTCGGCCCGGATGAGCTTCTGCTCGATGGGCTTGGCGACGCCGGGCCGCTTGATGGTGAGGGTGACGGTCGTGCCCGGCGGGCCGGTGATCAACTGGACGGCCTTGTTGATGTTCAGCGGGGCGGCCGGCTTGCCGTCGATATGCGTGATCAGATCGCCGGGCCGAACGCCCACTTCATAGGCCGGAGTGTCCTCGAGCGGAGTGATCACCTTGATCGGCTCGCCGCGACCCTTGCGGATCGAGATCCCCACGCCGGTGAACGTCCCCTGGGTGTGCTTGTTGAACTCGTCGGTGTCCGCCGGCCAGAGCATGTCGCTGAACCGGTCGAGCGGCTTGAGCAAGCCCTGCACGAACTCGCGGATCACGACCGTCTGCGGGAACAGATCGACCTCCCTGTTGATCTGCAGCACCTTCTCGAAGATGTCGGTCACTGTCGCCCAGGACATGTTGGGTTCCTTGTGCACCCGGTCCAGCCAGGTCTGGATGCGTTCGCGGAACTCGTCGACGTCGTCCTTGCTGTCGAGCTTCCTGAATACCTTGGCCAGCTTCGGGGTCTTGGTCATGAGCAGAAGCTGCTCCAGGGCGTCCTCGGCCGACTTCTGGAATGAAACCTCTTTAATGTAATGCAGGTAGATCCTCTTGAAAGCCTCCTTGGCCATCTCCGGCGTGATGTCGGCGACCGCCGTCTCCCAGTCCGATGTCGGGGTGTAGCTCAGCTCCAGGCGGATGTGTTCCTGGCAGCGGAGGAAGGCCTCGCGGTAGTCGGCGTTTCGGGGGAAGATCTCTTGAAGCTGAATGTGGATCCTTGCCGCCTTGTACCACTTGCCGTCTTTTTCGAATTCCCGGGCCGCCTTGATCGCGCCGGTCACCGTGTCGACGACCCACGGCTCCTTGCGGAAAGCGTTCTCGTCGTCGGTGTTGTTGAACGCCTGGGCGCACTCGGCGATCGCTCGGATCCATTTTCCGTCGCGTGCGTCCTCCTTGGCCCAGGAGGCGTAGGTTTCATAGTCCGCCCGCCGGCGCTCGGCCCGCTGGGCTTCGAGTTTCTCAAACTCCGTCAGCCACTTGCTGATACTGGTGACGCGCCGATCGATGACGCCGCTGGAGACAACCTCGTTGATGAGCCGGGCGCCCTTGTCGAACTTCCCGATGGCGACCAGCTCGAGCCCTTCGACCCACTGCTTCTGCTGGGCATCGGTGCCGACCCGCCGCGCGTCGGTGTCCGGGGCGGCCTGTGCCCAAGCCGCCGGAGCGAAGGTGGTAATGAGAGTAAAAATCCACCGGACCCGCATCTTTCGCGAACGCCGCATGAGATATCCTCGCAGAAGCCTTGTCACCCTTTCGCCGGCTTCCATTGCCGGCCTGCCCGCGGGCACTGCCGCAAATGGCCAGCCGAACTGAATCCGCTCTCGTGGGTCGGACGCACGGACGAGCTCGCCAGACCGGCGCGAGTTCCGCCCGGCCGGGTGGGGTAGTAGGTTGGGCCAACTCCGTTCGCCCCCTTGGGATTATAACGATATCTCAACCAAAGGCTGCCCTGTTGCAACTCCATCGGCCGATTTCGGGGCAGAAATCGATACCGGAGGACTGTTTACGCTTCCGAGGCGGTGCTCGGGGTGATTGCCAGGGGGTCCGGGGCTCTTGATCGACCCTGGCAGTCATCAGTCGTCGCCGGCGCGGCGTAAAGGCGAATTGAGGAGTGATGATTGAACCTCGCAAGGGTCTGGTGGCGGGTCGTGGTCAGGCGATTTCAGTGTGGACTGACCCAATATATGGGGCACTCCACCTGCCAGGCCTACTATATCTTGCGTTTTGTGGGTTTGTCACCAAACGCTTGCATTGGCGGGCGCATTGTGTTAAGATCATAACCTGACGGACGATAGGGAGGCCCCGGTCGGGGCGTTATGGACCTTCCTTCTCTGGTAAGCCGTTGGCTGCCTTTCTGGGCGGTGCGGGGCTGGTCGGCGGCGGGTTAACCCAAGCAGGCCTGCGGCAGGTACCATCTTATGGCAAAGACAGAAATGTTGCGCTCGCGAGTCAGGGTTCGCAAGCGAGTGCCAGCCACGATCCGCAGCTATCAGGCGGCGGTCAATTTCCTGAACTCGGCTGTCAACTACGAGAAGATGGCCCGAGTGGGGTACAACTCGACTAACTTCAGCCTGGCCCGTATGGGTCGGCTTCTGGCCGCCCTGGGCAACCCGCAAAGGCAGTTCAAGAGCGTGCACATCGCCGGGACGAAGGGCAAGGGGTCCACGGCCACGATGCTGTCGTGCATGCTGACCGCCTCCGGTATGCGGACCGGGCTGTATACCTCGCCTCACTTGGTGGACCTTCGCGAGCGGGTGCAGTTGAACGGCGAGATGATCGCCGAGGCGGAGATGACCCGCTACATGGGCCGCATTGCCGCCGCGGTCAGGAAACTGCAAAACGACTCCCCGACCTATTTCGAGCTTCTGACCGCTCTGGCGTTTTCGTTCTTTGCCGAGAACGAGGTCGACGTGGCGGTGATCGAGACGGGGCTCGGCGGGCGGCTGGACTCGACAAACGTCCTGAAGCCCGAGGTCTGCGGGATGACGAACATCAGCTTCGACCACATGGCCCAACTGGGGAACACGCTGGAGAAGATCGCGGGCGAGAAGGCCGGAATCTTCAAGCCGGGCGTGCCGATCGTCAGCGCGCCGCAGCCGCGCGAGGTCCGCAAGGTTTTCACGGCGGTCGCCGAGCAGGTCAAGGCGCCGCTGATGTTCACGGGCAAGGAAATCGAGTTCAGTTATCGCTTCGAATCGTCGCGGGCCGCCGGGCCGCAGACCCGTGTGAGCCTGTCTGTTGGCCAGAGCCGTTATGAGCACCTTGCGGTGCCGCTGCCCGGCGATCATCAAGCCATCAACTGCGGCGTGGCTCTCGGCCTGCTGGCGATGCTGAAGGAGCGTGGCCTGGAGGTCGACGACCAACTGGCGATCCAGGGCCTTGCCCAGACACGCCTGCCCGGTCGGATGGAGACGATCCACGAGAATCCGCGGATCATCATCGACGGGGCGCACAACGCTGCCAGCGTCGAAGCCTTGATGCGGGCGATCGGGCAGAATATCTCGTACGACTCGATGGTCGTGATCTTCGGCTGCCGAAGCGACAAGGATATCTCCGGCATGCTCGAGCATATCAGGCTCGGTGCGGACAAGGTGATCTTCACTGCGGCCAGCCCGATGCGGTCCGCGGACCCGGCCGAGCTGGCGGCCGAGTATGTCGAGCGCACCGGCAAGATGGCCCAGGTCGCCGCGAGCCTGGAGGAAGCGCTGGATATTGCCGACCGGGCGGTCACCCGGGAGGATCTGATCTGCATCACCGGGTCGTTCCAATTGGCGGGACAGGCCAAGCTGATCGCCGAGCAGCGGTACAAAACCGCTCAGCCGGCCGTGGCGTGATTCCCCATAACAAAGACAAGCGTAACCTCAAAGCCCGCTCAATCGAGCGGGCTTTTTTTCGATCAAAGGCCGTGCGTCAAGCCCGCGAGTCGGTTACGAGGAACCTGATGGCCCTATCCAGAGACTCACAACTGGATCGTGCGGGAACTGACCGGATTGCTGAAACAATCCGTGGAGACCGGCCGCACCACGCCCGGATCGCCGCAGAAGAACGACGTGGAGATCGAATGGCGCTTTGCATCACACGCCAGCCGTCCCGCAGGAAAATGACGGCTGCGGCGACCAGTCGATAGGGAGAAGAAGATCGTTCAATCATCCCGGTCGGCCCGGTCGTCTCGGCGGTCACCCGGCTGATGGGTCATGTGGCCGACCGCCTTGGCGAATGGCTTCCCCCTGGAGGCGGGTGAACGTTCCGATTTCATCGGAACCACCACCCCTCCTGCGTGGGCGAGGTGGCGAGTTACACCCAAATGATTGGGACAGCCGGCCGGAAATGACGAAAGCCCCAGGCCGGAAGTGCCTGGGGCTTCACGCGTTACGAATATCGATCTAAAAAGAGCGGAGAGGGGGGGATTCGAACCCCCGGTACAGACAAGCCGTACACAGCCTTTCCAAGGCTGCTCCTTAAGCCACTCGGACACCTCTCCATCCGATCCGTCGGTCGCTCACCGGGGTGGGAGAACGCCGGAAAAACGCTTCATGCGACGTCGGCTCAGTGTAAAGCCTGCCCGGGGCAGGGTCAACCGGATGCGCGGGGCGTCTCATCCACAGGTAGGCCAATCGTTGCGTCCGTGAAGTCGCAAGCGGCTGGGACGAACGCAGCGGGCGGCGACGGCTTTTGCGTGACACTGTCTCGTGGTACGCTTGGTGTCGCCATGACCCGTCAACAGACCGAGAAACAGATCCAGCAGCTTCGCGAGGAGATCGGGCGGCACGATCGCGCCTATTACGTGTCGGCCCGGCCGATCATCTCCGACCGCGAGTACGACAAGTTGTTCGATGAGCTGAAACACCTGGAGGGACAGTATCCCGACCTGGTGACGCCGGACTCGCCGACGCAGCGGATCGGGGGCCGGCCGCTCCAGGGTTTCAGGCAGGTCGCCCACGCGGTCCCGATGATGTCGATCGACAATACCTACAACGAGCAGGAGCTGCGCGAGTTCGACGCCCGGGTGGCCAGGGGGCTTGGCGGTCGAAAGTACCAGTACGTGACCGACCCGAAGGTGGACGGGGTGGCCATTTCGTTGCGGTACGAAAACGGGCGGCTGTCGCTGGCGGCCACACGCGGCGACGGTCGGACCGGCGATGACATCACGGCCAACGCGCGGACGATCCGGGCAATCCCGCTGCGGCTGCAGGAGGGCGGGGGTGATCTTTTCGCGGGCAAGCTGCCGCGGGTGGTGGAGGTGCGCGGCGAAGTGTACTGGCCGACGAATCCGTTCGCGGCGTTCAATGCCGAGCGCGAGGCCCGCGGCGAGCCGACGTTCGCCAACCCGCGGAACGCGACGGCCGGCACGCTCAAGCAGCTCGATCCGCGAGTCGTCGCTCGGCGGCCGTTGTCGTTCGTGGCCCACGGGCATGGACAGGTCGACCCGCCCGGCACGGATTCATTCTTCGAGCTGTTTCAGCAGTTCAAGGCCTGGGGCATCCCGGTCAGCCCGCACATGCGGCGGGTTCGGTCGATTGACGAGGTCATCGAGCAGGTTCACGCCTGGGACGAGAAGCGGCACAAGCTCGACTATGCCACAGACGGGCTGGTGATCAAGATCGACGACCTGGCCCAGCGGGAGATGCTCGGTGCGACCAGCCGGGCGCCGCGATGGGTGATCGCGTACAAGTACGAGGCCGAACGTGCCAGAACCAAGCTGCTGTCTGTGCGGTTCCAGGTCGGCAAGCTGGGGACGATCACGCCGGTGGCGAATCTCGATCCGGTGCAACTCGCGGGCACGACGGTAAAAAGCGCCTCGCTGCACAATTTCGACCAGATCGAACGGCTGGGAGTGCAGGTCGGCGACATGGTATACGTTGAGAAGGCCGGCGAGATCATCCCACAGGTGGTCGAGGTGGACACGAAGGCCCGCGGCAAGGGGACCAAGCCCATCAAGCCGCCGAGTGAGTGCCCGGAATGCGGCAGCCCGACCGAGCGTGACGAGGGCGGCGTCTTCCTCCGGTGCGTGGAACCGGCCTGCCCGGCCCAGATCAAGGAACGGTTGCGGTACTTCTGCGGCCGCGACCAGATGGACATCGAGGGTGTCGGCACGGTGCTGGCGGAGCAGCTTGTCGATTCAGGGCTGGTGCGCGAGTTCGCGGACCTGTATCGACTGGCGGATCGGCGCGACAAACTGATCGACCTGGAACGTATGGGCGAAAAGAGCGCGGACAACCTGCTGGCGGCGATCGAGGAGAGTAAGCAGCGGCCGCTGTCGCGGGTACTGGCGGCGCTGAACATCCAGCACGTGGGCGTGAACACAGCCGCGCTGCTGGCGGGGCACTTCGGGTCGATGGAGGCGCTGACGGAGGCGGACGCCGAGGCCTTGCAGGAGGTGGAGGGCATCGGCCCGGAGGTCGCGCAGAGCATCCACTCGTTCTTTCACCGCAAGGCTGGTCGACACACGGTTGACGCCCTGCGCAAGGTCGGTGCGAACATGACCGAGCCGAAGCGCGGACGCACCGGCCCGCAGCCGTTTGCCGGCAAGACGATCGTGGTGACCGGCACGCTGGAGCATTATGGCCGCAAGGAGATCGGGGATCTGATCGAGCAGCTTGGCGGAAAGGCGGCGGGCTCCGTCAGCAGCAAGACGGATTTCGTGGTCGTCGGGGCCGACGCGGGCTCGAAGCTGGCCAAGGCGCGGCAGCTTGGCGTCGAGGTGATCGACGAGGAGGAGTTCCGCAGGCGGGCGGGGGTTGGGGGGATTGAACCACCAAGACACCAGGGCACCAAGAAGATATGGGAGGTGTGACGCCTGGAATGGGCGTTAGCGAGGACATGGTGTGTATCCAGGTGACAATTGTTGATCTAACGGATTGACTCTCATGAACATGGGAGGCTTTCGATGCTGCAACTGTGGACTTGTGTGACTGGGATTCTGGCGGTGGCCACTGGTGTCGGCGGGGCGGTGCCGGGCGGGCTGACGTTTGATGACGCCGACTCCATCGCGGGCTGGACGTTTCACAACGGCCCGGAGTTTCCCGGGGCCGGTGGTGAGATCGAGTGGAACAGCATGGAAGGGCACGGCAAGCCGGGATGCCTTTCTCTGCATTACGACTTTTCCAACGGCGGCAGATACGTCCAGGCGCATTGTGCGATGCCGGCCGGCAGCGACGTAGGGCTCGTGCGGTTGCGGCTGAAGAAGCCCGATGCCCATCGACTGACGTTCCGGGCGACGGATTCAGCCGGCCAGACGTTTCAAAAGGGTCTCGGTTACCGGTACGAGGGCTGGCAGGCTGTCGAAGTGGACCTGAGGCGATGGGACTTGTGGTTCGGCGGGGCGGCCGACGGCAAGGTGCGGTTCCCGATCGCGCGGTTCGGTGTGCTGATCGAGAACGATGCCGAACCCAGGCAGGGCGCCCTCTTGATCGACGATGTGGCGTGGCTGCCGCGGTCGGGCGAAGCGGAGGTCATAAACCTGACGACCTGTGTGGCCAGCGATTTCAGCGACCTCCCCGCGTGGCAGGCCGGTGGCGGAACGGGCAACCGCTTCGAGAAAGGACTCTGGGAATTCAGTTTTTCCGGCGGCGCGCGGCCTGCGCTGCATTCAAGCTTCTCACTGATGGGCAGGCCCAAGACGCTCCGCCTGGTTGTCGACAGCGAGAAGGCGGGGACGGTCGTATCCGCGGCGATGGCCGGCCACTTCGCGCAGTACGAGCGCGAACTCAGTACGCTCAGCGGCCAGAGTGGGCAGGTGATCGAGGTGCCGCTGGGGGACATGAAAACCTGGAAGCGGCTCAACGACTGGGGCGGCGAGCATGTCCCGTTGCCGCTCCGCATGCTCAATCTTTCGTTGCAGCACGGGCAGGGGCCCGCCCAGGGTCGGGTGCATCTCAAACGATTGGAGGTGGACACGGAGCTGCCGGCCGGCCTGGACGTGGTGATCATGCCCGATGCCCGGATCGAGGGGGATGAAGCCTGTTTCACGATCCGGGTCCGGAACCTCATGGAATCGACCTGCGAGGGGTCGCTTCATTGCCGATACGCCGGGCTGGGCGAAGTTGTTGGCGAGGAAAGTCAGCCGCTGCGTCTGGCCGGCAAGGGCGGATACCAGATCGCGGAGTTCCGCAAGCCGCTGGGCGGCCGGCCTTTCATGGATGCCGCCTTTCAGTGGATCGGCCCGAAGGGGGCATCGGCTGCGGTGTCGGTGGGCGTGGCGATGGAGCCGAAAGAGCAAGGTACCACCGACCTCGACCCAGCCAGCCCGGTCGGCATGGGGTTGTATCTTTACCGGTTCGGCGGCTGGCCGCAGTTCAAGGAACCTCTCACGCGAACGGCCGAACTTGCCCGGCGCGCGGGGATCAAGTGGACGCGCGAGGAGTTTCACTGGGCAAGGATGGAACCGCAGCGCGGGCAGTATGATTGGGCGTTCTACGACGCAATGGTGGATACGGCCCGCGAAAACGGGATCAGCGTGTACGGCCTGCTGGCATACTGGTCGGCCTGGACGAAGCCGTACACGGCCGAGGGGATCGAGGATTATTGTCGGTGGGCGAGCCAGGTCGTGAGACGGTACAAGGACCGGATCAAGCATTGGGAGGTGTGGAACGAGCCGAACATCGGCTTCTGGACCGGCCCCAAGGAGATGTACGCCGAGCTGCTCACCCGGGCGTACGAGGCCATAAAGAGCGAGGACCCCGAGGCGGTTGTGCTGGGCTGTTCGACGGCCGGCATCGACAAGGATTTCATCCGCAAGACGATGGAGCTGGGGGGGAGATTCGACGAACTGACGATTCATCCCTATCGTCCGCGAATGAAAGAGGATGACTTCATGCGCGAGCTCAGGGAGGTCCGCGAACTCGTCGGCGGGCGGCGGGTGTGGATCACCGAGATTGGCTTTCCGACGCAGTTACTGACGGGGGTGAACGAGCGGACCCAGGCTTCGCTGGTTGCCCGAACGTATTTGTCCGCGATCGGCAGCGGGGCGGTGGCCAACATCTGCTGGTACGATTTCCGTAACGATGGTTTCGACCTGTTCTACAACGAGGAGAACTTCGGGCTGGTCCGGGCGGACTTCCGGCTGAAGCCGGCCTACCGGACGATGGCGACGCTGGGAGGAAAGCTGGCCGGTCTGAAGTTCCTGGAACCGATCGACGTCGGCCCGGGAGCGTTCGCACTGCGTTTCGGAAACGATCGGCGAAGCGTCGTGGCGGCATGGTCGGCTGACGAGAGTCGGCTGATGAAGGTCGAGATGCCCACGTCGGTTTCGATTACGGACGCGATGGGGACAACGGTTGCCGCGGAACAGCCTGGACCGGAAAGGGTCCTGACGCTGGACGCGGGTTTCCCGGTATACCTGGACGGCCCGGCCGGCTTCGGGTTCAAACCCGCCGGGTGGCTGCAGCCCGTGCAGACCGAGCGAAACAGGTTACATGCGGGCGAGAGCGTGGTGGTGCGCGTCGACGGCGCAGCCGAGGTTGTGGATTGGGGCCTGCCTGACGGCTGGAGCGTTTCTCCGCGCGGCTCGGCAGGGGAGTATGATCTATCGATCCCGACGACCGCTTCGCCGGGATCGATCGACCTGCAGGTGATCGTGCGGCAAGGGACGCGGATTCGCGTGCCGGTGGCGCTGTACATCCAGCCGGCGGTTCTTCAGGTGTGACGGGTAATGACACGGAAGGAAGTCGGATGATGGAACAAGGTGGCGCGGAGACGACCCGGCCGACGGTCCCGGGGCGCGATGCGAATCGGCGGCTGTTCTGGCTGATCGTGATCCTGGCCGGCCTGGCGGGCGGACTGCTGTATCGGCAGTGCGGCGAGTTCCGCAAGGAGCGCATCCTCGAACCGCGGGCGATCGCGCCGCGCGGGGCCCTCATGGACGAAGAGGAAACTACAATCAGGATCTTCAAGGAGTCTTCACCCTCCGTCGTCTACATCACCACCATGGCGGTCCGGTCCGACCTGTTCGGCCTCAACATGATGGAGGTCCCGCGGGGAACCGGATCGGGCTTCGTCTGGGACGACAAAGGACACGTGGTGACCAATTTCCACGTGATCCTGAATGCCGACTCGGTCAAGGTGACGACCTTCGACCACAAGACGTGGGACGCCGACGTGGTCGGCGCCGCCCCCGACAAGGACCTTGCGGTGCTGCGATTGCGGGGCGGGCCGGATCGGCCGCGACCGATTCCGTTGGGCACCGCACACGATTTGCAGGTGGGGCAGCGAGTGTTTGCCATCGGCAATCCCTTCGGGCTCGATCAGACGCTGACGACGGGCATCGTGTCGGCCCTGGGCCGATCGATCCTGTCGGTCAGCCAGCGGCGGATCGACGAGGTGATCCAGACCGATGCGGCCATCAACCCGGGCAACTCGGGCGGGCCGCTGCTGGACAGCGCTGGGCGGCTGATCGGAGTGAATACGGCCATCGCCAGCCCCTCGGGCACGAGCGCCGGTGTGGGCTTTGCCGTGCCGGTGGACATCGTCGGTCGAGTCGTGCCCGAGCTGATCGCTTACGGGCGACAGGTGCGGCCGAGGCTCGGCGTGTCCCTCGCGCCGGACCACGTGCTTCGGCAGATGAGGATCGGCGGCGTCCTGATCAGGGAGGTCGAGGAGGGCTCGGGGGCGGCCGAGGCCGGCCTGCGCGGAACGCGGTGGGCCGGCGACGGGCGGATT
>DATIKE010000310.1:0-6059 GCA_035477895.1 Phycisphaerae bacterium | reverse complement strand
GCCGAGATCCTGAATCGGTTCCGCGACCGTCCGATTGCCGCCGACGCCCGCCGCAAGGCTTCCTGGCCGCATCCCTATTTCTCGATCCAGCTCGGCGTGTTTCGGGATTCGGCCAACGCGGCGAAAGTGGTGCGGGAATGGCGGGCCAAAAACCTCGACGCCACGCAGGAGAGCCTCCCGGCCCAGGGGCAGGCCACCTGGGTGGTGATGGCCGGCCGGCATCGGACCTATGCCGAGGCGATCCAGGCCCTCCAGCAGGTTCGTAAGCTGCATCCGAGTGCATTCATCGTTCCGTGAGACCGACGATTTGAGCGCGGAGCCGTCACGCCTGTTTCGTTCGCGCGGCACAGCCGACGCGCTGGGCATCTACCTTCCCGCGGCCGTCGCTTATAGGTCCCTTGGGCTGGTTAGAGGAGTTATCCTGGCCTGGCTGATCGTGCCGGCCGAGTACGGCCTGCTCCAGATGGCCCTGGTGACGGTCAACGTGCTGATGCCGCTGGCCGGGCTGGGGCTCAACGAGGCCGTCGCCCGGTACGTGCCGCAGTACGAGGCCCGCGGCGAGCTGCGGGCGTTTCTGCGCCGGGCGTGGCTGTTCGCGATGGCCACGACGGCGGTGCTGTGCGGGCTGACGTTCGCCGCCGCCGGGCCGCTCACCCGGCTCATCCTGGGGTCGGCCGAGGCGGCAACCGCCGACGGGTCGCAGCGCGTCGAATTGACCCGCTGGGCCGTGGCCTGCGTCCTGGTCCTGATTGCCTACATGTTCCTGTTGGCCGCGATCAAAGGCCTGCGGATGTTCCTGGCCGTCAGCCTGCTGGAGTTGGCCGGCGGAGTGGGGTTTACCGCCCTGGCGGTCGTGTTGGCGGCGTGCGGCTGGCGATCCGCAGACGCGGTCCTGGTTGCATTCGTGGCGGTCTACATGCTGGTGACGGCCGCGGTCGGCCTGCTGCTGATCCGGCACCTGGGCCGTTCCATCGGACAGGACGGACCGCTGGAAGGGGCGTCACGATCGGACGTGCCGCGACAGATGGTGCAGTTCGGCATGTGGTTGGCGCTGGCCGCCGTGCTCTGGCAGATCATGCAGCACTATCCGATGTGGTACCTTCAAAGAACGCAGGGGCCTCAGGCCACCGCGGTCTTCGCCGGCGTCCGGCTGATCGCCCAGGCGATCCTCATCGCCGCGGTCTCAGTGGTCATGGTGGTGCAGGCGACGGTCACGCGGGCCTGGGAGGCCGAGGGGCCGGCCGCCGCGGATCGCAAGCTCGGTCTCGCTTTCAAGACCACGGGGATCGTGATGCTCGCCGGTTGCGGCGCGCTGGTCTTCGCGGCGCCGATCGTGATGCGGCTGTTCCCCGCGGACTATGGTTCGGGCGTCGGCCTGGTCCCCGTGCTCACCGCCTTCTGCATGGTCGCAGGCTGCCTGAGCTTCCTGGTGATCCATTTCACGCTGATCGAGAAGACCCGGTATCTGTTCGGCCTGTGGCTGGTAGGTGTGCTTGCGAACGCGATGTTCGCCCACCGGCTGGTCCGGCCGGACATGCCCGCGACCGATGCCATGCAGGCCGCCGCCTGGGCGGGTCTGCTCGGAATCACGACCGCCTTGCTGGCCTGCCTGGCCTGGATGCGGCTGGAACATCGGCCGATCGACCGCGGAGCCGTCCTGCTCATCGCCAGCGCGGCCGCCCTCGTCTTGCCGACCTGGTGCCTGGCCGCCTGGTTGACGATCTTGCTTCTGCTCGTTCTATGCACCGGCCTTGTGCTCGACGACGCCGAGAAGCTCCAGGTCCGGCAATCCGCGGTCCGCTGGGTGGGCCGTCACAAGCTCCGATGATCAAAGGGGGGGGCACACACTGTGAGAGTGTTTCTTGGGTTTTCTCATGTTTGCGGGATTATCCATTGCGGGGGCGGGATTGCCCCCAAAACAAGCGGCTCCCGGATCATCTTGACCAGGGTTGGCACGTGTGCCGGGAACGATTAGCATGACAGCGCGATTGGGTAGCTGCCGACCTCCCTGCCGGCAGGCAGGCGCGTCGGCCGTTTTGCGAGGGAAACTTCCAGCCTGCCCAGGCCGGATGGGGCGACGGACGCTCCACCTTCCCCGCGGAATCGTACAGGTAGCGCTGTCATATCAGGCTGCTCATCATGCGATACGTGGCCTGATGGGAATCTGGAAAGGGCCTACCATGAACAGGATCATATGCGCTGTTCTTGTCTCGGGTATGCTGGCTGTCAACCTCGGGTGCGCCGCCACCTCCATTGTGGGAGATGCCGCCCAGAAAACGGGCCGATTCTCTGGGAATGTGGGAGTTACCGGCCACAACTCCCATCTGACGATCCAGCGCGGTTCTACCGTGCCGAAGCTGTCAATCGTCGGCGACAACTGCTCGGTAACAGTTGAGGACGGCGCGGAGCTGGGCCGGATTGAGTTCTGGGGCAATGGCAGCAACGTCAGCATCCCGAGCGACTTGGTGGTGTGGGTGTCGCAGGTCGGCACCAATTCGATCGTCAGACGCTCGCCGGACCGGTAGTCTCGGGGACCGGAAAGGGGACATTACTGATTATAGGCAGAATGGAGACGGGGAACAAGGGGTCGGGTGTCTTTTTCCAGAGTCGCCGGGTGGAGAGGGAGTATTCGGCCTACACCGGACTCGCTTCGTTGCGACTGCGCTCGTCAGCGACCTTGCTGAAAAACGGACTCGGAAAAGGTCCGAGTCGCCCCGGAATTACTCTCCGGGACGACCCCGCCGACACAGCACAGCGAGAGGGGGGCGGGATGGGAATCACGACACAGCCAAGGAACGGATTCCGGGGCGGATATGCTCTTGCCCGGGGCGGGTTTCGGGCAGGGCTTTTGATCCGCCGTGGTATCCGATACCATCTCCACCGGCGGTGTTTTCTGTCGTGCCCCGAGACCGGAGCAGAGTGGTATGACACTGATGCTGGCTGTCGCGACACAGGCTGCGGCCCCTCCCTGGTGGCACGAATGGTTCGTGCTCGGAGTGGTGGTGGTGATCTTCGTCGCCCTGGTGAAAGACTGGGCTCCGCCCGACGCGGTGATGCTCGGGGGGGCGGTCTTCCTGGGCCTGGGAGGCGTCCTGACCCCAACCGAGGTGTTCCAGGGGTTCGCCAACGAGAGCCTCCTGACGGTGGCGGCGCTGTTCGTGGTGGCGGCGGCGATGCGCGAAACCGGCGCCCTCGACATGGTGGGCGGGCTGATGCTCGGCAAGGCGAAAACCGAGAAGAACGCCATGACCCGGATGGGCGGCTTCCTGATTCCGCTCTCGGGCTTCCTGAACAACACCCCGATCGTCGCGATGTTCGTTCCCGTGGTGGTCGACTGGTGCCGCAAGAACCGCATATCGCCCTCGCGGCTGCTGATACCGCTGTCGTTCATCACCATCCTGGGAGGCATCTGCACGCTCATCGGCACCAGCACGAACCTGGTGGTCGACGGGCTCATGCGGGCGACGGTTGACAAGGAACCGGAGCGCATGAGCACGCTCTACCCGATGCCGCTGTTTGAACTCGGCATGGTCGGTCTGCCGCTGGCTGTCGCCGGGATGCTCTTCATGCTGACGATCGGCCGCAGGCTGTTGCCGGATCGTAAGGAGTTGCTGGAGCAGTTGAGCGACAGCATGCGCGAGTACCTGGTGGACATGCTCATTCATCCGGGGTGCCGGCTGGCGGGGCAGACGGTGGAGCAGGCGGGCCTGCGCCGGCTGCCGGGGTTGTTCCTGATCGAGATCAACCGGGGCGAGCAGGTGATCACGCCCGTCGAGCCGGATATTATTCTGCAGGCGAACGATCGGCTGACATTCACCGGCGTGGTCAGCACGATCATCGACCTGGAGCGTATCCCGGGCTTCGTTCCGGTCGCCGACGAGGGCTACGCGAGCAAGCCCGCCGACCGTCGCGGTCACCGCCTGTGCGAGGCGGTTGTATCCAACACCTCGCCGATCCTTCGCAAAAGCATCCGGTCGGCCGACTTCCGCGCCCTGTACAACGCGGCCGTCGTGGCCGTCCATCGCGGTGGGGCTAGACTCATGGGACGCATCGGAGACATCGTGCTCCGCGCGGGCGACACGCTCCTGCTGCAGGCCGGGTCCCACTTCGCCCGGGCCCACCGCAACAACCCCGACTTTTACCTGGTATCGAGCATCGAGGAAGCCCGCCCGGTCCGCCACGACAAGGCCAAGTTCTCGCTCGGCCTGCTGGTGCTCCTGATCGTGCTGTTCACCACCACCCGGCTCACCGGGCTGCCCGAGGTGTTCGGGGTCTTCCTCGTCGCCGGACTTCTGATCGCCACCCGCTGTATCTCGACCACGGACGCCCGCCAGTCGCTGGACTGGTCCACCGTGGTCACGATCGCCGCCTCGTTCGCACTGGGCCGGGGCATCAGCAAAAGCGGCCTGGACGAAAGGGCCGCCCGCCTGCTGCTTGAGCCCCTGCAGCAGTTCGGGCCCGACTGGGGGCCGATCGTGGCACTGTCGCTCATCTATCTGGTGGGTGTGCTGGCCAGCGAGTTGCTGACCAACACGGCCTCCGCCGCCCTGATGTTCCCGTTCGCGATCGCCACGGCTGACGTGTTCGGCGTCAACCCGCGAGGCTTTGCCATGGCGGTTGCCTTTTCGGCGTCGGCCGCCTTTGCGACGCCGATCGGATACCAGACGCACCTGATGGTCTATGGCCCCGGCGGCTACAAGTTCAAGGACTTCGTCCGGATCGGCGTGCCGCTGGACCTCCTGCTCTGGATACTGGCCAGCGTGCTCATTCCCATCGCATGGCCGATGAGATAAACGCGATCATTGTTCGCTCGGCTGGGCCGGCGCACGAGGCTGGCATGTGCCGCGAAGCGGGTGGTATCATGACCGGGATATGGCATACCTGAACGCCGGGCTTCGAGGAATCAGGCGATGAAATCTCCCCGGCTGCGAGCCGACCCGAAGACCTTCGCCTCGGACGGCTTCCGCTTCGGTGCCGGAACTCTGGCTGCCGGGCTGCTGCTGATTGCGGCCGTGTTCGCCGCCCATTTCCCCGCGATCCATGCCGGCTATATCTGGGACGACGACGCCTTCCTCTACCAGAACCCCATCATCATGGCTCCGGACGGACTTTACCGATTCTGGTTTACCACCGAGGCGTCGGACTACTGGCCGCTGACCCACACAATGTTCTGGCTGGAATGGCGGATCTGGGGCGATAACCCCATGCCCTATCACGTCGGCAACATCATTCTTCACGCCGTCGCGGTGCTGTTGCTGTGGCGGGTGTTCGCACGGCTGGGCCTCGATGAAATCGGCGCATACCTCGCGGCGATGATTTTCGCCGTCCACCCCGTGACCGTGGAGTCCGTGGCCTGGATCAGCGAGCGCAAGAACGTTCTTTCCCTATCGCTGTATCTGCTGTCGATCCTGGCCTATTTCCGGTTCGAGGACCGCGGCAGCCGGCGGTGGTACGTCCTCGCCCTGCTCGCCGCGGCCGCCGCCCTGCTGGCCAAGGTGTCGGTGATGACGCTGCCGGTCGTGCTGCTGCTGTGTGCCTGGTGGAGACGGGGCAGCTTGACTGGCAGGGACATTCTCCGCACGCTCCCGTTCTTCGCGATGTCGCTGGCGATGGGCTTGCTGGAAATATGGTTCGTCGGGCAACAGGCTTCCATCTCCGGGGAGGTTCCGCGGCCTGAGGGATTTCTGTCCAGAATCGCCGCCTCGGGCTGGATCGTCTGGTTCTACCTCTACAAGACCCTGCTGCCGCTCAACCTGAGCATGGTATACCCGCGATGGAACGTTGACGGGGGGAACATCCTCTCGTTCGTTCCCCTGGCCCTGCTGATCGGCTGCTTTGTGGTGCTCTGGCGCCGCCGCACAGGCTGGGGCCGGGCGCCGCTGGCGGCGCTGGGGTACTTCGTGATCACGCTGGGGCCGGTGCTGGGCTTCATGGACATGTCGTTCGCGCTGTATTCGCTGGTGGCGGATCACCTGCAGTATCCGGCGATGCCCGGGATCGTCGCGCTGGCCGGCGGATGGCTGGGGATTGCGGTGCGGCGCGTGCGGCAAGGGAGTTCG
>DATIKE010000309.1:0-8021 GCA_035477895.1 Phycisphaerae bacterium | reverse complement strand
CTGGTTTCCTGCATTTTCACGCCGCCGCTGACACAGTCCACAGGGTCTCTCTGAAAGGTTTCAGTGACTCAGCTCATTCACATCCTCCTCTCGCAGGTTGCTTGGCGGAAACCCCTTTTCCGGTCCCGCTGCGGAGCCTATACTTCAGAGTTGGTTCGATACTGGACATCCTTGTCTCATGTTAATACGCTGGATCATCAAACAAGTCCGGTCCCGAAACAGATCCAGTGGGGTCCGGCCGTTCCGAGCAGGTCTGCTCGCGGCCTGTCATTCGGAGGCCGCACGTGGGATGATGCGGCGAGGGCTGATGGACTTCCCGGATCGTGCTTCTCACGGACGAGGTCTATAGCCATGATCCTGCGGGTGCATATTCTATCCGCCTTCCTCCTCATGGTGGTCTGCGGCTGTGCGAGCATCAAGCCCGACGCGAAGGTGAACGAGGCGATCGATCTTGTCGAGCAACGAACCGGGGAAAGACCGGAATGGACCGTGTCATGGGACGACGAGCCTCCGCTGTGGGACGGCAAGGCCGTGCTCGTACTCGACCAGGCCCTCGGTCTTGCGTTGCGCAACAACCGCGAACTCCGCGCTGACATCGAGATGATCGGGCAGGCCAACGCCGACCTCGTCCAGGCCGGCCTCCTCCAGAACCCGAGCTTCAACTTCATGCTCATGTTCCCGAGCGGCGGCGGCAGGGCCATGCTCCGCAGCAGCGCGCTGCCCATGATGCCCCTCCAGGATCTCTGGTTGATCCCGGCACGGGAGGAGGTCGCCAAGGCCCGGTTGCAGCAGGCGGTGCTGCGGGTGGCCGACCGCGCGATCGAAATCACCGAAGCAGTGAAGAAGGTGTACGCCCGCCTCCGGTACACGCAGCGGGCGATCGAGCTGATCGGGGACAATATGCAGGTGGTCGACCAGTCGACCCAGATCATCAGAATTCGGCTGGCCTCCGGGCAGGCCACGCAGGTGGAAGTCAATCTGTCGCAGATTCGCCACCTGAGACTTCGCTCGGAGCTTCTGGCAATGGAGGCCGGCCATCGCGGCGCCCAGCGTGAACTGTTGATGCTGATGGGTGTGGCCGGCGCCACCGACCAGTGGGTTGTCCAGCCGCTGCGCGAACTCAAGGATTCACTGTCACCGCCCGCGGACGAAGCGGCGCTGCTGGCAATGGCGACCGAACAACGGCTGGATCTGAAGGCGGCCGAGTGGGACACCGCGGCGGCGGAACGGCGGATTGCGCTGGCCGCCCGCGAGGGCTGGCCGGACCTGGCGATCGGGCTGACGTTCGAGCGGGCCCCGGCGCCGCCCGCGCAGAACCAGCGCTTCGTCGGCAAACTCGGCAACGCGGCCGCCCAGGGCACCGCCAACGCGATCACCGGGATGCCTCCCGGCGGGCCGATGGTTGCGCCGTTCAGCCCGAAGATGCGGGAGGTCAAGTACGGCCTCGGGCCGATGATCGAGATGGAGGTGCCCATCTTCGACCAGAACCAGGCGCAGGTCGCCAGGGCCTTTCACGAATATCGCCAGCGGGTCGCGGAATACGAGGCCCGCCTGCAGGAGATCACCCGGATGGTGCGCGAGACGCAGGTGATGTTCCACCAGGCGTATGACCAGATCGAGTTCTATCGCCGGGAGATTCTGCCCGCCGTGGAACGCAACCTAGCCGTCGCCAGGCAGGCCTACGTGGCCGGCCAGGAGGATCTCACGGTTTACCTGCAAGTCCAGGAAGACCTTTTGATGACCAGGCTGCGAATCCTGGAGTTCTGCCGCGACTGGCTGATTCGACTGGCCGAGTTGGAGCGGCAGGTGGGCGGACGGCTTACCGAGAGTGGGCCGACATCGCGGCCGGCTTCGGCACCCGGCCAGTGAAGGGCGCTCCGGTCCCGTGAATCACAGGAGTGGCCATGAGCAACCATTCAAACGACAAGAAGGCATCAGCGGGAGTCGATCTCTCGTCACCCGATGGGCGGCCGTCCGGTGGGCCACCTCCATCCCCCCGCCATAGATCTGATAACAGTCATAAAGAGGGTAGCGGCCGGTGGAAGGCACTGGCCGTCCGGATCATTCTTTTTCTGCTGCTTCTGCTCGGCGTGTTCGCGACGGGCAACTGGATCGGTCGGATGCGGGCCATGCATGAGCGATCCGGCGCCGGGGTTGGCGTCTCATCGAGCGAGCCGCGGAGCGGCCAGGAGGCGCTCTATTGGACCTGCTCGATGCACCCGCAGGTCAAGCTTCCCAAGGCCGGACAATGCCCGATCTGCTTCATGGATCTGGTCCCCGTTCGCTCCGGCGGCGACGATCCCGATGCACCGGAGCTGACGCTTTCGGCCCGCGCCAGGGTGCTGGCCAGGGTCGAGACCGCGCCCGTCGAACACCGCGAGCTGACTCACGAGGTCCGCATGGTCGGCAAGGTGGCCGCCGACGAGACCCGAATCACATACGTCAGCAGTTACATCCCCGGACGGCTGGATCGGCTGTTCGTCAACTACACCGGGATCAGGGTGAAGAAGGGCGATCACCTGGCTGAAATATACAGCCCCGACCTGCTGGTCGCCCAGCGTGAGTACCTTGTGGCACTGGAGAATGCCGAGAAATTCGGCGGCAATCGCCCGGCAACGGATCTCTCGGTGGCCGGTGCGGCCAACGCCCTGGTCGAGGCCGCCCAAAGGAAGCTGGAGTTGTGGGGCATCGCCAGGGACGTGCTCGACAAGCTTGCCAGGGAGCGGCAGCCCAGCGACCACATCCGCATCGACAGTCCGCTGGAGGGCTGGGTCCTCGAGCGACAGGGGTACCCGGGCATGTATGTGGAGACCGGCACGCGCATCTTCACCCTGGCGGACCTGCGCTCCATCTGGGTTCTCCTGGACGCATACGAGTTGGACATCGGCTTCATCCGACTGGCTCAGGAGGTCGAGTTTGAGACGGAAGCCTATCCCGGGCAGATCTTCAAGGGGCGCGTCGCGTACATTGATCCCGTGTTGCGCCCGGACACGCGCACGATCAACGTCCGCGTGAACGTGGACAATCCGGATCTCCGGCTTCGCCCGGAGATGTTTGTTCGTGCCCGCCTGCAGGTTCGCCTGGGCGAGGGCGGGCAGGTTGTGAGCAATGCCCTGGTCGGCAAGTGGGTCTGCTACATGCACCCGGAGGTCGTCAAGGACGGCCCGGGCCAATGCGATGTCTGCGGGATGGACCTCGTCGAGGCCGCCTCCCTCGGTTATGCCGGATCCGGCGAGGTAAAGTCCGGCGCACTGGCGATCCCTCAGACCGCCGTCCTGCTGACCGGAAAACGGGCCGTAGTTTACGTGGAGCATCGGCAGGGCGATGAAACCCGGTACGAGGGCCGGGTGGTCCGGCTCGGCCCGCGGGCAGGCGACTCCTTCGTTGTCCTGGACGGGCTTCGCGAGGGTGAGCGCGTGGCCACGCAGGGGGCCCTGATGATTGATTCCGCCCTCCAGATCCAGGCAAAGCCCAGCATGATGCAACCCCGGGAAGAGGGGCCACCGGACGCGACGGGTACTTCGCCCGCCGAAGAACCGCCGATCGTGTCGCGACACGTGTCCGGGGCGATGTATCACCAGCATGTCGCCCCGGTCATCGACGCATATCTGGAACTGGTCGGAGCCCTGGCGGAGGATGACGCCGGGGCGTCCGCTGCCGCGATGAGCAGGCTGCGCGATGCCCTGAAGAAAACCGAGCCGCACGGCCTGAAGCAGGAAGCGGACGAGGAGCTATTCAACACCCGGGTTGCCGCCCTGGCCTCCAGTCTGCCGCCCGAGAAGGCGTTGGTCATCGCGATCCGGGAGAAGCTGCCCGGTGTGACCCGGGCCATGGAAACCTATCTTCAGACTTTCGGCCATAACCGCCGCGCTCCGCTGCTCGAAGCATTTTGCCCGATGGCGTTCGATGACCGTGGCGCGGCCTGGCTTCAGGCGGGGGAACAGATCAGCAATCCGTACTTCGGCCACAAGATGTTGCGTTGCGGCATGATCCGCGCCAGGATCGCCGCGGATGGAAAGGTCTCTCGATGAGCACGAACCCGATGGAACGTGGTCCGGGCATCATCGATCGCATCCTGCGATTCTGCCTGGAAAACAAGCTGGTCGTCGTTCTCATCCTGGCCGTTCTGATTTTGTGGGGTGTGCGCGTCATGCCCTTCAGCGTCGGGCCGGAGATCATTCCTCGCGATCCGATCCCCGTGGATGCCATTCCCGATATCGGGGAAAACCAGCAGGTGGTATTCACTGAGTGGCCCGGACGCTCCCCGCAGGACGTCGAGGACCAGATCACCTACCCTCTGACGACTCTCCTCCAGGGCACGCCCGGCTTCAAGACGATTCGATCCTTCTCGATGTTCGGCTTTTCGGTGGTCTACGTCATCTTCGACGACACATCGGACTTCTACTGGTGCCGCTCCCGCCTTCTGGAGAAGCTCAACATCGCCCGGCAGCACCTGCCCGCCGATGTCACCCCCGCCCTGGGCCCCGACGCAACCGGCCTCGGGCAGGTATTCTGGTACACTCTTGAAGGTTCTAACGGCGGCTTCGACCTCATGGAGCTCCGCGGCATCCAGGATTGGTATGTGCGCTACGCTCTGCAGGCCATCCCCGGGGTGAGCGAGGTGGCCTCGGTCGGCGGGCACGTCCGCGAGTACCAGATCGACGTCGACCCCGACGCCATGCGCGCCCACCAGGTCCGCCTCGGCGACATCTTCATGGCCGTCCAGCGATCCAACATCGACGTGGGCGCCGAGACCATCGAGTGGAACGGCACCGAGTACCTGATTCGCGGAAAGGGCTTCGTCAAGAGCGCCCTCGACCTGGAGAACATCGTCCTGCGGGTCAGCGAGAACGTGCCGATCTACGTGCGAAACGTGGCTCGTGTCCATACGGGGCCGGCCCTGCGGCGGGGCATGCTCGACAAGGAGGGCATCGAGGCCGTCGGCGGAGTGGTCCTGGTCCGCTACGGGGCCAACCCCCTTGAGGTCATCGATCGCGTCAAGGGCCGGATCGAGGAGATATCCCCGGGCCTGCCCAGGAAGACTCTCGCCGACGGCAGCGTCTCCCAGGTGCAGATTGTTCCCTTCTACGACCGCACCACCCTCATTCACGAGACGCTCGGCACGCTCAAGGACGCGCTCTACGAGCAGGTACTGGTAACCACCTTCGTCGTCCTGATGTTCCTGAGGAACGTCCGCAGTTGCTTCGTCATCGCCGTTACCATGCCCCTGGCCGTTCTGGTCTGCTTCATCCTCATGAAACTGTTCGGGATCGACTCCAACCTGATGAGCCTGGGCGGCATCGTGATCGCCATCGGGACCATGGTGGACATGGGCATCATCCTCTCCGAGAACATCGTCCGCCATCTCGAGGAAGAGCCCGATCAGAACAGGTCCATGCTGGAAATCGTGTACGAGGCCTCCAGCGAGATCAGCGGGGCGGTGACCACCGCCATCCTCATGACCGTTTTCGCCTTCCTGCCGATCTTCGCCCTCGAAGGGCCGGAGGGCAGACTGTTCAAGCCGCTGGCGTACACCAAGACCTTTGCCCTGATCGGTTCGCTTCTGGTCGCCATTCTGATCCTGCCCAGCCTGGCGCACATCTCGTTCACCCGCCTGGGTCGCCTGCGCGGCGCTGGCCGCTGGACCTTGCCGCTGCTGTTCATCGCGGGCGGGTTCGGGCTCTTTCTGGGGCCGGGCTGGCACTGGGCGGGCGTGGCGGCTGCTGCCTACGGCGCTTATTCCCTCCTGGAGTCGCGCCTGCCCGATCGCGGTCAACAACTTGCCGGCTGGCTCATCAGTCTGGCCGTCATGGGCGCCGTCGTTTTTGTCCTGACCGAGCACTGGATGCCGCTGGGCCGGGGCGAGAGCTTCATGCGGAACCTGATCATCGTCATCGGGATCAACCTAGCCTGGGCCTCCGTCCGCGTGGTCTTCATCGACTTCTACCCTTACTTCCTGCGGCTGTTCCTGAGTCACAAGCTGGCGTTCCTCAGCATACCGGCGGCGGTGATTGTCTTTGGCTTGGTGGTCTGGCTCGGGTTCGGGCGGGTGGCGGGAACCGTCTTGCCACCGCCGCGCACGGGGCCGGAAGACGTCAGCCCGGGCATATACCAGAAGCTCTGGGTGGGGGGGGTACACAAGTTCCCGGGACTGGGACGCGAGTTCATGCCGCCCCTCGATGAGGGCTCTTATCTCTACATGCCCACCGTCATGCCCCATGCCAGCATCGGAACGGTGCTGGACGTTGTCTCCGCCCAGGACAAGGCCGTCCGGGCCATCCCGGAGGTCGAGAGCGTGGTGGGGAAGGTCGGCAGGGCCGAGACGGCCATCGACCCCGCGCCGGTGTCCATGATTGAGACCGTGATCCTTTACAAGACCGAATACAAACGTGACCCGCAGACCGGCGAACCGGTGCTGGACTCCGACGGCAAGCCCATTCGGCAGTGGCGCGACCATATTCGTTCTCCGGCCGATATCTGGGAGGAAATCCAGAAGGCCGCCGAGTTTCCCGGCGCCACCGGCGCGCCCATGCTCCAGCCTATCGCCGCCCGACTGGTCATGCTTCAATCCGGCATGCGAGCGCCCATGGGGGTCAAGGTCTTCGGGTCCAGGCTGGAGGACATCGAGAAGGCCGGCTACCAGATCGCCGAAATCCTCAAGATCGTCCCCACCGTCGCAGCCGAGGCCGTCATCCCCGATCGCGTGGTCGGCAAGCCCTACCTGGAAATCGACATCGACCGCGAGCGCATCGCCCGCTACGGCGTGAACATTCGGGACGTCCAGGACGTGATCGAGGTCGCCCTGGGCGGTATCCGTGCCAGCACCACGGTGGAAGGGCGCGAACGCTATCCCATCCGCGTCCGCTACGCGCGCGAGATCCGCGACAGCGTCGAGGTCATGGAGCGGATTCTCGTTCCCGGTGCCGGGCAGCAGCAGATCCCGCTCGGTCAACTGGCTCGCATCGAATATGTCCGCGGCCCGCAGGAGATCAAGAGTGAGGACAACTTCCTCGTCTCCTACGTTCTCTTCGACAAGAAGCCCGGCCGCGCCGAGGTCGAGGTCGTCGAGGAGGCCGACCGTGTCATCCGGTACAAACTGGCCACCGGCGAACTGGTCCTTCCCGCCGGCGTGCACTACAAGTTCGCCGGCAGCTACGAGAACCAGGTCCGGTTCCAGAAGCGGCTCATGATCGTCCTGCCGCTGAGCCTTTTCCTTCTGTTCATGCTTCTGTACTTCCAGATGCGCAGCGTGCCTCTGTCGCTGATTATTTTCACCAGCATCCCTGTGGCCTGGGCCGGCGGCTTTATCGGCATCTGGCTCATCTCACAGCCTTGGTTCCTCAACGTCGCGGTCTTCGGGCACAACATCCGCGACCTGCTGCACTTCGGCGCCTACAACCTGAATACCGCCGTCTGGGTCGGGTTCATCGCCCTGTTCAGCGTCACCGCCGACGACGGCGTGGTTCTGGCCACCTATCTCAACCGGGAATTCGAGCGTCGTCCGGTCGCGGGCATCGCCGATATCCGCGAGACGGTCATTCACGCCGGCGTCAAGCGTGTACGCCCGTGCCTCATGACTTCCGCCACCACGGTCCTCTCCCTGATGCCCGTGCTGACCAGCAACGGCCGCGGCGCGGACGTGATGATCCCGCTGGCCCTGCCGACCGTCGGCGGCCTGACCATCGAGCTGCTCTCACTCTTCGTGATCCCCGTCGCCTACTGCCTGGTGAAGGAGGTCATGTGGCGCACGGGCGTTCGCAAGGGGCATTTCGTCGAGGCCGGCCCCCAGGCGGCCTGAGTTTTCCCGGTTTATGCTGAAAACGTGTTTGATTGGTGTTATCGGAGGGGCCTGCTTGCTGGCAGGTCTGGGTGCCGCCCAAGCGGCGGTCATTGACCTCGTCCCGGTGGGCGATCCGGGGAACGCGGCGGACACGCGCTACGGGAACTGGGGGGCCGTCGGGCACAAGTACTGGATGGGCAAGTTCGAGGTGACCAACGGGCAATACATCGAGTTCCTCAAC
>DATIKE010000308.1:0-5470 GCA_035477895.1 Phycisphaerae bacterium | reverse complement strand
GGTCCAGCAATCCACCTGCCGTTTTCGGCCGACATCAGGCGTGATCCCCATGACGTCACGGAACCCGGTACGAGGAGCGTCTGCGGTTCGTCCGGCGACGCGGGACTCGCTCATTCGGCCTCGAACGGGAACCGGCGCTTGTAATGGCGGTAATAGAGCCCGATGATCCGCATCGACAGGATGACGGCGATCGGTGCGGCGACCCTGGATATCAGGCCGATCGCGCGGAGTACCCCTTGACTGGCTCCGGCCAGGGCGGGCAGGTCCGGGAGAGAGTTGATCCCCTCGCAGATGGCCAGGCAGAGACACACGGCCAGGTAGGCGATGGGCGAGGCCAGCATGATGCGAGCGATGGTGATCGGCGAGATCGCGGCGGTGAGTCCGCCGCCGAGCGTGGTCGTCAGCACAATGGCGGGCCATGCGGCAGTGCCGAGCACCAAAAGCCCGGGGAGTATGATGGAGGGTAAAGTCAGCGACCACCACCAGACGGCCAGGCGAACGGCGCCCCAGGGGGCCAGGGCCAGCATCCAGGTTCCGATGAATTGCAGCAACGGGCCCACCAGGTCGTCGCGCAGGTTGGACACCGAGACCGAGGGAAGGTCGTCCTCGCCACCGGCCGTGGACAGGACGATGTTGAAGCAGAACGCGCAGATATACCCGGCCAAAAGGACTTGCACTATTAAAACGAAAATGAAGGCATACGGCCCGAACATCCCAAGCCAACTGACCAGCGGGAGAATAAACCACACGCCCACGATCATGAGACAACTCAGCAGGCTTCCGGCGTCCAGGAAAACCAGCGGGGAGGCAATGAGGTCGTACCAAAACGAGGTTTGCTTGTCCGAGTCGTCCTGCTCGATGATCACCCTGGGGGGCATCGATATTGCGGGTTTGGATTCGAGGTCTTCCGGCAGGTCTTCCAGGGTGAGGAGGTCGTCTTGATCCGGGTTTGGCACGGTGAAGACGGCCTGACAGGTACGGCAGCGGGCTTGTCGACCGCCGGCCGACTCCGGCAGTCGGATATGGGCGCCGCAACGGCAGGAATAGTCAATCGGCATGGCGCGACCTTACGGGCGGCCTATGGCCGTGCTGGACCACGAACGTCATGTTACTCCATTTTGCCATGAAGGTTTCCCGAGGTCGCTTCCTTGCAGGCGCGGTTCCGACCATTGGGCTGCGGGCGAAGCCCGATCCATGCCCCCAGGGTAAGGCGGGACCGGGCGGATCGCGATTACAATCCCGCGGGTTGTTTGGAAAGCCGGCCTCGTCAGGTCAGGGGGTTGATCACCATGCCTGTGGCGAGCTTGGGGTGGAAGAACGTGCTTTTCTGGGGCATGAGGTCGCCGGCCTCGCCGACCGCCCGTATCTGGGCCATGGTGCAGGGCTTGGTCAGAACGGCGATACCCCCGCGGTCCCGGGCCGCCTGGATGGCCGCGCCGGCCGACTTGAAGTACTGGACCGTCGGCTTGGCGCCGCCCATGAGGCCCTCGCCGATCAGTTCGTCGATCAGGTATCGGTGCAGGTAGGCCAGATCAAGGCCCCGCCATGCCGGACTATGCTCGGGCTCCAGAGCCGCCAACTCGTCGCGCCGGGTGAAACGGCCCAGGTAGATCTGTGCTCCATCGGCCACGAACAGGCAGACGTCGTCGGCCGCATCGAAGGGCAGCGGCTCTTCAGGCCTGTTGATGTCCCCGGCCGCCGGCCGAAGATCGACGCCCTGCTTCAAGGATTCGATGACCAGGCGGGTCGATATCTCGCCGAATGCGCTCAGCACACGGTGCGTCGGCAGGATCACCGCGCCAGGATCCTCCATGGCACAAAGCCCGATGAGAATAAACCGCGCGGGGTGGTCGATCGGCAGGTTGTCTTTGGCCGGCAGCGTGTCCCGGTAGTTCAGGGCGGTGCCATATCGGTGATGCCCGTCGGCGATGTAAACGGGTCGGCCGGCCATGGCGTCGGCCACCTTGCCGATGAGAGCCGCGTCCCGCACGGCCCAGAGGCGATTGGCCACGCCATCGAGATCGGCGGTGACATCCACCGTTCGATCCGCCATGTCCAGGAGGCGGCTGACCTCGTTGTTCGGGTCGCTGTACAGCCCGAAGACGGCGGAGAGCTGGCACCGCGTCGCTTCCATGAGCTTGAGCCGGTCCGCCTTGGGGCCGCCGAAGGTCCGTTCGTGGGGGAACACCGTGCCATTGTCAAACTCTTCCAGGCGCATCCGGGCGAAGAACTTCTTCCGGGTATAACGCCGGCCGGCGTGCGTGTACTCCTGGTGGTAAACGTAAAGGGCGGGCTCTTGGTCCTGGATCAGCGTGCCGTCGGCTCGCCACTGCTCGAAGGTCCGGGCGGCCTGGGCGTAGACCTCATCGGGGCCGGCCGACTGCGGCGGGACGTGCGGCAAGTCCACCGCGACGATGTTGCGGCCCTGCTCGCGCAACAGGGCGGCCTTGTCGTCCGCGCTCAGCACGTCGTATGGCGGGGCCACCAGCGCGGACAGGTCCTGGCCGAACCGGTCGGGATTGTAGCGAATCGCGCGAAAAGCGGTGATCTCTGGCACGGTGTCGTCGTCCTTTCCCGGTCCGGTGTTCGACCGGCGAACGGATATCGGCCGATGTCATCACGTTCGTGGAGTGCCAAGCTACTCTCGGCCGACGCGGGCTTCAAGAGGAATCCGTTTCGACGGCTCAGGCCCGGCGGATATGATGCCTGCCATGGTGGGTGCCTCAGGTCTTTCCGAGCGGGCGGAGTTCGAGGCTGCGCTGGTCGCGGCCACACGCTCATTCGGGCTGAGGCTTGATGCGGCGCAGCAGACGGCCATGTGGATTCACTTCGAGCGTATGGTCGAGGCCAACCGGCGGTTCAACCTGACCCGTATCACCGGAGAGACTGATGCAGCGGTCAAGCATTATGCCGACTCGCTGAGCCTGCTGGCGGTGCCGGGCATCGAGCGGACGAGTTCGCTGCAGGTGGTCGACGTCGGCACCGGGGCGGGGTTCCCGGCTGTTCCGCTGTCGATTGTGTGCCCGACCTGGAAGATGACGGCCATCGACGGGACAGGTAAGAAAGTACGATTCGTGGCTGAGGCGGCCGAGGCGCTCGGGCTGCGGAACCTGCTCGCCCGCCATGCGCGGGGGGCGGAACTGGCGCTGGAGCTGCCGGGGCGATTTGATCTGGTCCTGCTGCGGGCGGTTGGCAAAATGGCGGCGTCACTGGCGGAAGTCCGGCCGCTGGTTCGACCGGGCGGGAAGGTCGTGTTCTACAAAACGACGACGATGCCGGAAGAGGAGTTGGCGGACGGATGCAAGAAGGCCGCCGCGCTGGGCTGCCGGCTGCTCGATCCGGTCGACATCGAGTTGCCGGCCGGCAACGAGTGTCTGCACCGGCGGTTTGTGGTTTTTGAGAGGCCGCGGAGGTGATGGCGATGGAAGTCGGCTCCGTGATCGAGGAACTTTTCGGCGTCCCCAAGGCGATGGTGGGGATGGTCCATGTGGCCGCACTGCCGGGTACGCCTTTCGCGAGCCGGCCAATCGACACGATCGTCGCGCAAGCCGTGGCCGAGGCAACGCTGCTGGCCGAGGCCGGCTTCGACGCGGTGATGATCGAGAATATGCACGATCGGCCATACCTTCGTCAGCACGTGGGACCGGAGATCGTGGCGGGGATGTCGGCCGTGCTTGATGCGATTCGCCGGACGGTCGACGTGCCGCTCGGCGTGCAGGTGCTGGCCGGCGCGAACCGCGAGTCCCTGGCGGCGGCGCTGGCCGGCGACGCAACGTTCATCCGGGCCGAGAACTTCGTCTTCGCCCACGTGGCCGACGAGGGGCTGATGCCCGATGCCGATGCCGGGCCGTTGCTGCGTTACCGCCGCGAGATCGGGGCCGAGCACATCCGCATCTTCGCCGACGTCAAGAAAAAACACTCCAGCCACGCGATCACGGCCGATGTCAGCCTCGCCACCGTTGCCGAGGCCGCCGCGTTCTTCGGGGCCGACGGAATCGTCGTCACCGGGTCGGCCACGGGGAAGGCGGCATCGGTCGAGGACGTCCGCGAGGCCGGCGCGGCTGTGCAGATCCCGGTGGCCATCGGCTCGGGCCTGACGCCGACGAACCTGGCCGACTACTGGGAGCTGGCCGACGTGTTCATCGTCGGCTCGTACTACAAGCGTGACGGCTTATGGAGCGAGCCGCCGGATGCGGACCGTGTGGGCGCGCTGATGCGTGCGGTTCGGAAGATGAGGGGTGAGTAGCGCATGTCCATCATCCGTCGAGTCGGGGATGTTTATATCGCCGAGACCGCGGCCGTGGTCGGCGATGTGACCATTGGTCCCGAGACCAGCGTGTGGCCGGGGGCCGTAATCCGGGGCGACGTCGCGCCGATCCGCCTGGGCGCCCGGGTGAACATTCAGGACGGGGCGGTGCTGCACTGCGCCCACGACGTGCCGCTGGATATCGCCGACGACGTGGTCATCGCTCATCGGGCTATTGTTCATTGCCGCAGTGTCGGCCCGTTCACGCTGATCGGCAACGGCGCGATCCTGCTCGATCACGCTCAGATCGGCGAGGATTGCCTGGTGGCTGCCGGTGCGATGGTGCCGCCGCGGATGGTGGTGCCGCCGGGTTCGCTCGTGATGGGCTCGCCCGCCAGGGTCGTCCGCCCGATCCGGGAACGCGAACGGGACTACATCCGCCGGGGCGTGTCGTACTACCTCGATCTGGCCCGCCGACACGTCACCGGGGAGTTCCCGACTTATGGTCAGAGCACTCCTGAGTGAGAGTGTGTCTTAATCACGACACTGCAAGGACCGGCAAGATGCCGGTCCCACATATACAGACTTCAGAATTCGATGATCACGGAGCTGCGAATCGGAACATGAATCGGCCTTCCGGGGCGGTGTCGCCGCTGAGGTAGAAATCGAGGACATCGCCGGGCTTCTGCATGTTGTCGACCCATTTGAAGTCGAAAGTTGGTGTGGCAGAAGGGTCGGCCAGTCCGATCGCCGCGCGGGGGATGGCCAGATGCAGTTCGCGGCCCCTGACGCGGAAGGAGACCTTGGCGGTCCTGGACCACTTCCAATCACCCTCATTCTTTTCGAGCCAGGTCGTGTCCTTGCCTTCAATCGTGCGATTGACGATGAAGTCGCAGCCCTGCCACCCGGTCCGGGGATTCCGGTCGGCGTCGATGAGCAACCACATCCAGTTGGGATCGGAGGGCGGCGTGATCGGCTCGCGGGTCCGCATGTAGAAGTAGATGTTTTGGGAGTCGAGGGCGACTTTCGCGACGACGAGGTCGTTGCGGCCTGTGTGGTTCGAATAGTGCAGGCCGGCGGCGCCGTCGAAGTCGCGCGGGATCGTCTCGCCGACATGATCGCGATACTCCGGCCGGACGTTCCGCCACTGCTCGAAGCCGCCGCCGATCCGGATTGAGACCGGCCCCGACGGTTTCGGCAACGGCGGGGCGCCCTTGTAACGGC
>DATIKE010000307.1:0-19383 GCA_035477895.1 Phycisphaerae bacterium | reverse complement strand
CGTACTTTTGCCCCGGCGTTGAAACGCCGGGCTATTGTCAGTCGTCCCTGCGGGACTCCGAACGCTTCCGTGCAACAGTCGCGCGATTCGCGCATGTGTAACCGTTCACAGGTCAAAGACCAATGAAATCAGCCCTCTTTTCGATGACCGGGTGCCCGAAAGCCTCAAAAACAGGCACCAGGACCAAGAAGTGCCCTCGTTTCCCAAGGTTATCGGCGATGACCCCCGTGAACGGTTACCTGTCGAGGATGGGTCATAGCAGGTTGTAGAATGAGTGTCCCAATTCCGGCGGTGTAGCCGGAGAAGGCCATCCGGGAAACCTCGGTGTAGAGCTTATTGAAAACGGGAAGAACAGCATGAAGACAGCAATCATCACCGTCGCAGGCATCCTCGCTCTTGCCACCACCATTCACGCCACTGAGTTCCACGTTGCCACCAACGGCAAGGACTCCAGCACCGGCACGCAGGATGCGCCGCTCCGCACGATTCAGCGTGCTGCCGATCTTGCACAACCGGGCGATGTGATCACCGTGCATGAAGGCGTTTATCGGGAACGCATCAGCCCGCCGCGCGGAGGCCAGTCCGACGCGAAACGCATCGTCTATCAGGCGGCGCCGGGCGAAAAGGTCGAGATCAAAGGCTCGGAAATCGTCAGGAATTGGGTGAAGGTTCAGGACGATACCTGGAAAGCGACCCTGCCCAATTCATTCTTCGGCGGCTTCAATCCCTACCGCGACCTGATCCGCGGCGACTGGTTCAATCCCAAGGGCCGCGAACATCACACCGGCGCCGTCTATCTCAACGGCGAGTGGCTGGCCGAGGCGGCCAAACTGGACGAGGTTCTGAAACCGGTGGGGACCACACCGCTCTGGTTCGGCCGGGTGGACGAGGGGAACACCGCGATCTGGGCCCAGTTCAAGGGGGTCGATCCCAACGAGCAACTGGTGGAGATCAACGTGCGTCAAACCATCTTCTACCCGGATAAGCCGGGGAAGAACTACATCACGGTGCGTGGCTTCATCATGCGTCATGCCGCCACCCCATGGGCGCCGCCCACGGCCGAGCAGATCGGCTTGATCGGCACCCACTGGAGCAAGGGCTGGATCATCGAGAACAACGTGATCAGCCACTCGATCTGTTCTGGCATCGCCCTGGGAAAATACGGCGATGAGTGGGACAACACGTCGGCCAATACTGCCGAGGGCTACGTCAAGACCATCGAGCGAGCGCAGCAAACCGGCTTTGATAAACTGTCAACCGACCGCCAGAACGAGGTGGTACAGGCAACCGCAGCATGTTTGCAGCGAAACGGTTGGAACAAAGAGACGATCGGTCACCACGTCGTCCGCCACAACACCATCTCCCATTGCGAACAGGCGGGCATCGTCGGCAGCCTGGGAGCCATCTTCAGCGTGGTCAGCGGCAATGTCATCCACGACATTCACGTGCGAAAGCTCTTTTCGGGCGCGGAGATGGCGGGCATCAAGTTCCATGCCGCGATTGATACCGAAATCAGCCGCAATCACATCTATCGGACTTGCCGGGGGCTTTGGCTGGACTGGATGACGCAAGGGACCCGTGTGTCCGCGAACCTCTTCCACGACAATCAGGGCGAGGACCTGTTCGTCGAGGTCAATCACGGGCCGTTTCTGGTGGATAACAACATCTTCCTTTCGCCGATGACGCTGCGCGACATGTCGCAAGGCGGCGCCTACGCACACAACCTGATCGCGGGGAACGTCAAACTCCAGCCCGATTTGAAGCGTTTGACTCCGTTCCACAAACCCCACTCCACCGATATTGCGGGGTTCCGTACGATCATAGGCGGCGACGACCGTTTCTATAACAACCTCTTCGTGGGATTCAACGGTCTGGCCGAATATGACGCCGCGCGCCTGCCCATGTGGATGGACGGTAATGTGTTCCTCAATGGCGCCAATCCCTCTAAACATGAGACAAATCCGCTCGTCAAGCCGGAGTTCGATCCGGCCCTCAAGCTGGTCGAGACAGCCGATGGCTTCCACCTCGAACTCACGCCCTGCACAATCTCGACCGCCGGGCACCCGCGCAAACTGGTGACCACCGAACTGCTCGGCAAGGCGGCCATTCCGGATTTGCCCTACGAACAGCCGGATGGCGCGCCCGTTCGCGTGAACACCGACTATTTCGGCAAGCGACGGGGCGATTCAGATCCAATGCCCGGGCCGTTTGAGAATGTCGGCGAGGGAACGCTGAGGGTTAAGGTCTGGTGACCGGTTGACGAGTTCTTTTTCTTTCTGTTGTCATGCCATCCGTATCGTATCATGGGCAAGACCAGCCACGGCAAATCCGCAGCGTACCCTTCCGGTGGTTCCCGCCGTCACCCATGACAAGCGACATGCGCCTCGTGTTTCAGCCGGAGACAGGCGGGCCATGCCCGCGGTTGCGAGTCAAGGGTATGATCGCCGCGCCCAGCTATACCCGTAATCCCAGTGGCGGTCGTCGCTGCCGCCGGAAAATGTGCTACCGGTCATGACCGTCACCGGCCCAGGGCGTCCGGGCCGCGGCTCTTGAACGGCCAATCTCCAGGCCGTAGATTATTCCTCCGGAATACCTTTACCGGGCGGATCCGCGGAAGCTGTCGTGTCGTTCCCCGGCGAGAGGCGTTCAGACGTGATTGCGCGGCCCGGCTTTCGAGGCCGGGGCTCGTTTCCTGGGACACGGAACTGACTACGAAAGGGGACCTCATCGTGGACAAGCCGACCAAGAAGCCAGCGAACCCGTATTTCAGCTCGGGGCCGACGGCCAAGCGGCCCGGCTGGAGCTTGAACAACCTGGCCAACGCCTGGCTTGGCCGATCGCACCGCGCCAAGGGCGGCAAGGCCCGACTGCAGGAGGCCATCGAGCTGTCGCGGCAACTGGCGGGCATTCCCAAGGACTACCTGGTGGGGATCGTGCCGGCCAGCGACACCGGGGCGGTCGAGTGCGCGATGTGGAGCCTGCTGGGCGCCCGGCCGGTGACCATGCTGGCCTGGGAGAGCTTCGGCCAGGGCTGGGTCACCGACGTCAGCAAGCAGCTCAAGCTGGACGCGAAGGTGCTCAAGGCGGACTACGGACAGTTGCCCGATCTGGCTACCGTGGACTGGAACACGGACGTGGTCTTCACCTGGAACGGCACGACGAGTGGCGTGAAGGTGCCGGACTCGTTCGCCCCGCCGGCGGATCGGGAGGGATTGGCGATTTGTGACGCCACGAGCGCGGTCTTTGCCATGCCGCTACCCTGGGAGCGTCTGGACGCGATCACATGGTCCTGGCAGAAGTGTCTGGGGGGCGAGGCGGCCCACGGCATGCTGGTGCTGTCGCCCCGGGCGGTTCAGCGGCTGGAATCGCACACGCCGGCCTGGCCGCTGCCGAAAATCTTCCGGCTGACCAAGGGCGGCAAGGTCCAGAAGGACATCTTCGAGGGTTCGACGATCAATACGCCGTCGATGCTGGCGGTGGAGGACTATATTGACACCCTGAAGTGGGGGCTGCAATTCAAGTACGGCGGCAAGGCCGGCCTGGATGCACTCCTTGCATGCAGCAATGACAACCTCAAGGCGGTGGCGGGTTTCGTGGCCACGCGCGACTGGATCGATTTTTTGGCGTACTCGCCTGAGATACGCAGTTGCACGTCCATCTGCCTGAAACTGACCGCGGATTGGTTCAAGAAACTCAGCGCCGAGGACGCGGCGGCGTTCTGCAAGAAGATCGTGGCCGCCCTGGAGGTCGAAAAAGTGGCCTACGATTTCGGGGCCTACCGGGACGCACCGCCGGGTTTCCGATTCTGGGGCGGTCCGACGGTGGCCCCGGCTGACACGGCGGCGGCCCTGGAATGGCTCGCATGGGCGTATGAGGCCGGTCAGCCGAAGTGAGCCTTTATCGGGCTCTGCTTACCTGAGGGTCTCCCGATTCCCAACCTGCCGGGCCAGCCGTCCGGGCAGGTGCTGTGAGCGTCGATCGGCTCGGAGTCCGCCAGGGATGTTGATCGTCCGCCGGCTGGGCTGGGCGGGGGCGCGACTTTTCCTGTACGATATACCTGCTTGGAGCAGCTTAAGAAAAACTGTGGGGTCCGGCGCCCCTGCCGGACGTTGATGTGTATCGACCAGGGGCCGGCCGCTACAACAGAAGTGAAACTGCCCTAGAATACAGGCGGTTCCATGCAACGTTTCATGCTCAAATCCAAGATCCATCGGGCCACGCTCACGGGCACGGAGCTGGAGTACGAGGGCAGCATCACCGTCGATGAGGATCTGCTCGAACGGGCGGGCATCGTCCCGGGTGAGCAGGTGCACGTCCTTAACCTGAATACCGGGGCCCGGCTGGTGACCTATGCGATTCCTGCGGCCCGCGGGTCGGGCACGGTGTTGCTGAACGGCCCGGCCGCCCGCCTGGGGGCCAAGGGCGATATCGTCGTGATTCTTACCTACTGCCTGCTGGACGAGGACGAGGTCGGCCGCCACCGGCCGATGGTCGTGCTGGTCGACGGGCAGAATCGTCTCCGTAATAAGAGTGCGTCCTAAAACCTTGAAAACACACCGGCGAGACCTGTCTGCGCAGGCAGGCATGGCGATGGAGCGCCTGCCTGCGGCAGCAGGCAGGGGTCAGAACACGCAGTAAGTAAGCTCTTTCTGTTGGCGCGTTTTTGGGCGCCGGGTATCCACTCAAGCCTATCTTCGACACCACGAAATTGTATCTTCTTGGGGCATAATGACTTACGAGTTTCTGTTTCGGCTTTGGCACTACACTTCCGTGGTCTCCATCAGCGTGTCGGCCGGAGCAACGCCTCACTCTGGCAGCCGAATCGCGGGCCCCAGGGCGACGCCTGCGGCCTGCAAAGCCTTGCCGGCATCGCCGCGGACATGACTGCGGATCACGAACGTCTTGCCCGCATTGGCCACGGCGATTCGGGCGCCCCAGCGTCGCCACGACTTGCTGGCGAGCCTTGCCGTCGACCCGCTGATTGTGGACCAACTGGAGACGCCGACCAGCTTTGCGGATCCTTCTGGAACTGTCGAAGATGGGTCTTACGGTGAGGCTGAGGCGTTGCGCGCGGCGGCGGGCAATCGCCGAAAACTGATTCCGCTCGATGGCGAGGACCATGATTCGGTCATGTTCGACCGCACCGGGACGCTTTCCCGCGAGGTGCCGGCGTGGTTCGAGCAGTAGGGTCCGCGGAAGCCGTATCCGCTTATAATGCCCCCATGAGCATCAAGCGGGCAACGATGATCCGAGATCGCCATCTCCAGCCCGGTGCCGGCCCATTGGTGGTGGGGATTCTGAACGTCACGCCGGATTCGTTCAGTGATGGCGGGGCGTTTGTGGACCCGGGGACGGCGGTGGAGGCGGGTTGTCGGATGGCGGACGAGGGCGCGGACGTGGTCGACGTAGGTGGTGAGTCGACGCGGCCGGGAAGCAGTGCCGTGTCGGCGGAGGAACAGATCCGCCGCACAAAGCCGGTGATTGCGGAACTGTCTCGGCGGTTTGGGGCGGAGGGGCCGGCCATCTCGATTGACACTCGGTTTGCAGCGGTGGCGAAGGCTGCCCTGGATGCCGGCGCGCGTATTATCAATGACGTGTCCGCGTTGCGGGATGATCCTGAGATGGCGGCGATGATCGCTGAACGCGGCGCGGGCGCGATCCTCATGCACATGAAGGGCACGCCGACGAACATGCAGGACAATCCCGTTTACCGCGACGTGGTGGCCGAGGTGAGGAGCTTTCTGGCTGAGCGGATCGAGGCGGCTGTCGGCGCGGGTATCGCACGCGAGCGGATCATCGTCGATCCGGGTATCGGATTCGGGAAGACGACCGAGCATAACCTGGAGATTCTGCGTCGGATCGGCAAGTTTCGTTCGCTGGGTGTGCCGGTGATGGTCGGCCCGTCGCGCAAGCGGTTCATCGGGCAGGTGCTGGGCATCGAGAACCCGGCGGATCGACTGATGGGCACGATGGCGGCGGCGGCGGCCTGCGTGCTGTCGGGCGTCGAGCTGGTGCGCGTTCACGACGTGGCGGCGGCACGACAGGTTGTGGATCTTTGCGCGGCCATAAGAGGATAAACGCCGAAACGTCAAAAATGATAGAACTGTTGAGATTATTGAAGATCGTGTTACATCCCAGCCGGGTGGTTGTGTCCCTTGTCATGAGCGCCGTCGGACGAGGGAGGGTAGCGTTGCTGGTGGGGCTCGTGGCGTGGTGCGTTCCGTCGTCCGCCGGCAGCGCTGAAGAGGTTTCGGTTCCCGAGACGCGGCCGCGACTGTTCATTCATCGCGAGGACCTGGGTGCCCTGCGGTTTCGTTGCGGCGTCGACCGGTACCAGGACGATCCGGTCGCCCGGTCGTTGGGTTTGCGTTTCGGGTCGCAGCGGGAATCGCTGGGTCCGCTTCGAACGGCTGCGGCGCGTATTCTGCGGGGCAAGGCTGCAGCCGACGATCTGTGGGCTCCGGCGATGATGCACCTGGTGACCGGCGAGATCGGTCGGCCGGACGTTTTCACGGAGTTCGTCGCCCGCGAGTTACTTGATCCCGATCGCCGCTGGTTTGAGCTGGACGCGGTCGCCGCCTTCGACTGGTGCTTCGACGCGATTGATCCCGAGCGGCGATTACGGATCACCGATCGTTTCTCATCGGGCCTCGAACCGTTCGATCCTGCTGAAAGCCCGGTGAACAACCTTCGCTTCGAGCGGAAGCTCGTTTCGCTGGCCAAGGCGATAGTTCTAACCGATTCGCATCGGACAGCGGCCAGGCCGGAACCGGCCGGCAAGGTCCGGACGGCGATCAACCTGGCTGGGGCGTACCTCGAAGGCCCCTTCGTCAGGTTTTGCCAACACAGAGGGCTGATGCCGACCTCGGGCGGCAATGGTGGAGCCGAGGAGACGAACCTGGTCCTGGCCGTCGAACTGTGGCGGACCGGTACGGGACGATCGCTGTGGCCGCGGTTGAAAGACACCCTGGGTCGAGCCATGGAGCACTACTTCTATGCCGACACCGAGGATCCGGCGGTCCAACACGGCTTCATCCACGACGACGGGAGTGACATTCCTTCTGCACCGGGTCGGTCGTATCGCGGGTTTACCCCTGCGGTGGCGCATGCGATCGCGGCCAACACCCGCGATCCGATCGCCACGTGGTACGCGCACCGCTTGCTGTCGGACGCATCAGACCCTTCCGCGGCTGACATCGACCGTTACCAGTGGGTCAGGCTTTTATATGGTCCGCTCGATCAGCCGGAGGCCGCCCGGCGGGCCTGTCCGCTGGGTCGCGATTTCGGCGGCGGGTGGGTGGCGATGCGCGGCGGGTGGCGGCCGGGCGATACGGTCGTCCTCTTCGACGCCGGGCAGCCGTTCTGGCGGGCCCGCCAGCACTTCGATGCCGGGCAGTTCCAGGTGTATCGCAAAGGGCGACTGACAATCGACAGCGGGGACGATGTCACGTTCGAGGCGATCACCGCCCGTGACGGGCGGACACTGATCGCCGGCCAGAGCGGCGACTGGGACAACTACTTCCAGGCGACCATTGCCCATAACTGCATCACCGTGGCCGACCGTCTGTTTTCCATGAGCCTCTATGGCCGACCGTGGCCGGCCTCGGGCAACCAGCGGCTCATCGGGCACGACTACGAGCCGTCGAACGATGACCGGGTCTTGACCGGGCGGCAAACCGGACGCCTGATCGCGTTCGAGACGAACTCGTTCTACACCTATGCCGCCGCCGACCTGACCGCGGCCTATTGGCCGCAGACCGTTCGCAGCATCGAGCGTCGGGTGCTGTTTCTCGGCGACGGGGTGTTGATCGTCCTCGATCGCCTGCACGCGTCCAAGGCCTATTCCACCAAGGCATGGCACCTCCAATTGCCAGCAATCCCGCAACTGGTTGTGAAGGCGCCTGCCTCGTCGCCGGCCTCGGTGCCCGGGGACCCCGTGGTGCCGCGGGATCTGAACCACGCCCGGCAGGTTCACGGCGTCGGCGATCGCGCGGGCATCTGGGAACTCGGCGACGACGAGTCCTGGCTGGCGGTGACTCAGGACCGGGGCCGCCTGTTCGTTCGTACGTTGCTTCCCGAGGGTGCCCGCCGCCGCGTGGTCGGCGGGCCGATGTCGCCGCGACAGATCCCGGCCGGTCCGCGCGCGGGGGGCACGTATCATGGCGGCGAACCGAACGGCTACGAGCATCGACTCGGGCCGGCCACGCTGCCGCAGGCGCCGAACGCGTCGTATGTGCTGGGCCGGCCCGTCGGCCTGGGCGAGGAGTTCGGCGTCGGGGCGACCTGGGGCCGACTGGACGTGTTGCCCGCCGACCCGGCCGAGCAGGTGGCCTTCCTGCACCTGCTGGTTCCGACCGACGCCGACGTTCAACAGCCGCCGGCCTTTGAGTTCGTCCGACGGGGCTCGAAAGCGTTCATCGACATGGACTGGGACCGGCGCAAGATCCACGTGGAACTATCACTGGCGGACGGTCCGCCCGGCCGGGTGCTGCTGGTCGACGCGCTGACCGGCGACACGCTGTTCGACAAGTCGCTGGCCGGCGAGGTGCAGCCCAATTTGCCGATTCCCGGGGGCGCAACCATTTCCACGACCGGTCCGGCCATCGACGCACCCGCGCGGTGAAGGTCGGGGACGTGTTGTTTCGGCGCGTCAACGTCGCCTCGGGTACTTGGTCTGCGTCTTCCATGCCGGCCGCGAACGGTAGATGTCATACACGATCCAGCCGACACAGATGACGCCGAACCCCAGGCTGATCAGCCCCATGAGTATCAGAAGGCCTCTGAAGTTTTCGGCGCTGGCCTCGCGATGATCTTTCTCGGTTGGCTCGGTCTTGCCGGTCTGGTTGGACGGCGTGGCGGGTTGGCTGGCTGGAGCCGTCGCGGCGGGCGCGCTGGCGGCGGCCTGATCGGCCGACGGAGCAGGCTGCTGGAACGGACGGATCACAACTGAACTGAGGATCAGCAGCAACACGCCCGCGCCCAGAAAAAGCGCCGCCAGGCCCGCTGCTTTCCAACGTGTCTTGGTTTTTCCGTGCTTGTGTTTCATGCGGCTATTCGTCCATTTGTACGCGGCGGCCAGAAAGTCCGCCGTGCCTGCGATCATCTCTTGCGATGTTGATTCAAGCCCGCTTTATGCTTCCAGCTCGATGACCATGGCCACTTCGTCGCAGTTCATCTGCAGTGGGCACTGCACGCAGTCGGTCCAGACCTTGTGCGGCAGCGTCTCCCGCGGAACGATGTGAAACCCGAGCTTATCGAAGAACCGGGTTTCGCGGGTGAGGGCGAAGACCGTGGCGAGCTTGAGCCGTCGCGCCTCCTCCAGGGTCGCCTGCACCAGCCGCGCCCCGATGCCCCCCCCGCGCATCTCGTCCGCGACCGCGAGGCTCTTGATCTCGGCCAGGTCGCGCCAGACCAGTTCCAGGGCCACACAGGCGACCACCTTCTCCTGCCCGTTCAGCGGCTCGATGGCCACGAAGAAGTCCCGAAGGTGCTCATAAAGGTTCGCATGTGAGCGGAAGAGCATGCGGTTGTATTCGGCGTGATAATTGATCAGCCGATGGATCTCGGGCACGTCGGCCATGGTCGCGGGTCGGATCAAGGCACGGGCTCCAGACTGCACGCGAGGAACCGCCGATCGGCATGTCGCGGCTCGTTTCATCGGTGCGAATGACTCAATTCTATGTTTTGCGGGCGGGGCGTCAAAGCCCGCGCTTGACCGCCGCCCGATGGACGCCGACGATGGCCGGCGTTGATGTGGCTCGGCGGCTTTTCCGTATGAGGAGTGTACGATGCCCCGGTACGATCTTGCGGACGAGTATTTCAACCGGGCTTATGAGACGGTGGTCGGCACCGAGCGGGAGACCATGCCGGTGCTGTACGGTTTGTTCTGTCGCAAGCCGGGCGTGATGGCCGGCGTCAAGGACGTGGCGGACTTCCTGAACGGTCAGTGTGCCGGGCCGATCACGGTTCGGGCACTGCCGGACGGCAAGTCCTTCGAGGCCAATCAGATCGTCATGACGCTGGAAGGCCCCTTCGGCCAACTGGTGACCATGGAGACGACCTGCCTGGGGCTGCTGTCGCTGTCGGCCGGCGCCGCCAACATGGCCGCCGTCACGAAGGCCGCCGGGGACATTCCCGTGATCGACATGGCGGCCCGGCACTATCCGCCCGAGCTGGTCGAGGCGATCGCCCTGGCGGCGGCGATCGGCGGAGCCGCCGGCACCAGTACGCCCGCAGGCCACTCGGTCGTGCAGGAGCGGTTCGGCATCGGTGACGGGCGAATCCAGGTTGGGCAACAGTCGCCGCGGTCTTTCAACCTCTACGGCACCATTCCCCATGCTCTCAACGCGATCTATGAAGGAAGCAGCATCGAAAGTGCCGCAGCGTTTCATGAGCGATGTCCGGATGTGCCGCTCACCGTCCTGCTGGATTTCGAGGGGCGAGAGAAGGAGGTCTGCTCCGATGCCGCTCGCCGGTTCAGCTACGAACTGCACGCCGTGCGCCTGGACACGCCGGCCAACCGCGTGTTCGAGGGCGGCCACGACAGGGTGCCGCGGGCTCTCGAGATGCGTGTGCTTTCGCAGGCCCCCGACCGGGCCGCCGCGCTGGCCGCCCTGGACAAATACGGCGCCGGCCCCGGAGTGACCATCGAAGCCGTCTACGCCATCCGCGACCTGCTCGACTCGATGGGCTCCAGGTCGACGAAGATCGTCGTCAGCAGCGGATTCGACCTGGGGAAGGTCCGGGCCTTCCGAGCCGCCTGCGCGCCGATGGACTCTATCGGAACCGGCTCGTGGGTCGGGTTCTCGGCCTTCACCGCCGACATCCTTAAGGTTTTCGAAAACGACCAGTGGGGCGACCGCTGCAAGGCCGGCCGACGCGCGGAACTCATCGACCTGCCCGACCTGCCGGTGATCCTCGCCAAGGAATACCAGGCCCCCTCTCCGTCACCCGATCCATCCCAACCCGGGTCTTGATCGACGCGCGGGGCGTTTCGGGGGCGGAAAACACCACCGGGACTTCGGATACAATGGTCACAGCACATGGAGAACGGGCGTCAAAACGAAACCGGTCTCGTCTTTTCATGAATTGAATGGCTATATCAATGAACATGCCCTTGGCAGAGCTTCTTCCCGCGAACCGGCCTTTCTCGATCCGGTCGATTCGTATTCCGCCCGCACTCAGGATCCTGGTGCTCGGGCCGCACCCCGACGACTTCGATGCCATAGGGGTTACCATGCGCTTCTTTCACAACAACGGCGGCAGCATCCACGTCACGGTCATACGAACAGGTGGCGGCGTTGAGGACTCGTATTGTTCACCTCCCACGCTGGAGGCAAAGGCGGCATTGAGGGATGCGGAGCAGCGGCGGAGCTGTCGGTTCTTCGGTCTGGCGAACGAGTCCCTGACGCTCCTTGACATGGAGCAGGACGAAAAGGCGCATCCGCGGCCTACGCCGGCGAATCTGAACAGGGTGAGGGATATCATCCTTCGATGTTCCCCGGACTTCGTATTCCTTCCGCATGGGAATGACACAAACATCGGCCATCGAATGGTATACGCGATGTTCAGGCAAGTCGTCGGCGAGGAATGTTTGCCGGTTGCGGCGTTCCTGAACAGAGACCCCAAGACGATCGACATGCGCATCGACGGCTACATGGAATTCGAGGAAGATGAGGCGCGGTGGAAGGGTCAGCTTCTCCGCATGCACGCCACGCAACATCAGCGGAACCTCAATACTCGAAACCACGGATTCGACGAACGGATTCTCGATCTGAACCGGAATACGGCCCGGAAGCTTGGAATCACGCAGGCATACGCGGAGGCCTTCGAAGTGGAATTCCACGGCCGGGAGACGGAAGAGCCCCGAGGGCAGGGAAGACTTTCTGGTTTTCCTCGAGAGTGAAGGGCGGCGGTGTCAGCAACAGGGTGTCAAGCCGTGCGCTTCATGTTCAAAAAAGGCAAGGAACACGGTCCCGGTTCGATTTTCGGGGTGCTGAAACGCGGATGCTTCACAGGCAGGCGCCTCAGCCGGTAGCCTGTAGAGCCGGCTCACGCTCGGCGTGACGGGCCTGTTCGCGTTCGAGCTCGGTCAGTTGTCCCAGGTAGGCCAGCAGGTCCGGCTCGTCGAAGTCGGCCAGGAACTCCGGCTGAGCGGTGGGATTGAAGCGGCGAATCCGATCGATCATATCACGCTTGCTCATGGTCCAGGCACCCCGTCCGCGATCCCTCGGTGAGAGGGGCTCAAGGTCAAGCCACTTGTGCGGAGTGTACTATCGGACGATCGGCGAAAAGTTCTTTAACGTGTTATAGGACCTAAAGTTGCGCGTCGGCGCGCAGTTCCTGCGCGACCCCGGCCGTCGCATGGATACCCCGCCGCGGCCGGCGTTTCGGCCGCAGATCGGTGCCGAGCTTGTCCCACGCCGCTAACGCCGATACGGTGGCGTTTGGCAGGAGAAAACCACATGGACGGCCCGATCAGGGCGAAACATGATTTGCAGGGGAGCTGATGCCATGAAACGTAGGGATTTTCTCAAGGCATCATCGGCCACAGGTGTGTTGCTGGCGGCTGAAAGGCTCGTGCAAGCCGGGCCGGAGACGCGACCGGCGGGGAAATCCTTGTCGCTGCAAGCCGGCTTCGCACGCGAAACGATCACCCCGCCCCGGGGCACGCGGATGATGGGTTTCGGGGCCCGCGACTTCAAGCGGGGTTGCCAGAGCGTGCACGACGACGTGCATGTGCGGGCGCTGTTTCTGCGGCACGGCGACGAGCGAGTGTTGATCCTGGCGTACGACCTGTGCTTCCTCGGCCGCGAGGACGCCGATCGCCTGAAAGGCGCGCTGGGCCGCGAGTTCGATCTCGCTCCGCGGCAGATCCTCCTGAACACCTCGCACAATCATGCCGGCCCGATGGTGGGCACGTGGTACTGGGCGGGCTTCCTGCCGGTGGATCGGCTGTACCTGAACCAGCTCGAACGAGCGACGCTTCGGGCGGCCCGGCAGGCCCGCGAATCGATGCGCGAGGCGACGATGGCCGCCCATTTCGGCCAGACGACGCTGCCTTTGAATCGCCGAAAGCCTGACGGCAAGGGCGACATCGAGTTCGCACCGAACCCGCAGGGCAAAGTCTACGATCGCCTGCCGGTCTGTCTGATCGAGGACAAGGCTGGCAAACCGATCTGCCTGCTGTTCTCCGTGTCCGCCCATCCTTCGATGATCGGCGGCTTCGATATCACGGCTGAGTATCCCGGCGTGGCCTGCCGGCTGCTGGACGAGCACCTGGGGGCCACGGCGGCCATGTTCCTGCAGGGGGTCGGCGGCGACGCCAAGCCGAGCGTCATCGGAAAAGGCCTCGACAAGTGGCGCAAGGCGACCTGGGAGGACATGGAACAGGCCGGGCGAATCGTGGCCGACGAAGCGCGGCGCGTGCTCGACAAGGGCCTCGTGCCCGTCGAGCCGGACATCCGGTCGGCTGTGGTCGAGACCCGCTGGCCGCTGCAGAAACTGCCGCCGCGCAGCGAATTCGAGGCCGTCGTCAATCAGACGAAGCCCGAGGCCCGCGAGAACGATATCCGCTGTCGCTGGGCCGCCCGCCAGCTCGAGCTGCTCGATCGCGGCGACGGCCTGCCCACGGATGTCGGCATCATCGTCCAGGCGATTCGTCTCGGCAAGGACCTGCGCCTCGTGGGCATCGAGGGCGAGCCGGTCGGCGTGTGGGGATACCTGATCGAGGACCTCTTCAGCCTGGGCGTGACCTTCCCGCTCGGATACTGCAACGGACAGGGCTTGTACCTGCCGGCCTCAAGGATGCTTCCGGAAGGTGGTTACGAGGTTGTGAGCTATTGGGAATACGGGCTGGCCGCGCCGCTGGCCCCGGGAATGGAGGACATTGTTCTGGCGGCGCTGGCTCGCATGCGCGAACAGGTCGTGGGATGAAAGGGAGAATCATGCGCTACACACTTGCGGTGATACTGTTGGTCGTCGTCGCGTTGACCGCGACCCAGGTGCCCGCGGACACGGCCACCCGGCCTGCCGAGCGTTTCGGGGCCGCCCCGGACGAGCTCGGCCCGCTCGGCGGCGGCGCGGGCTACCGGCGGATCATCGACAAGGGCGACGTGCGCGTTGCGACCATCGATGAGCTGCTTAAAGCCCTCAAGGACGCCAGGGTGGGGCAGGTCATCTACATCGACGACAAGGCTCAGCTTGACTTCAGCGTTCGCGTCGTGGTCGAGAAGCTCGTGGTGGAGATTCCTGGAGGCGTCACGCTGGCCGGCGGCCGCGGGCGCAACGGCTCGGAAGGGGCGTTGCTGTTCAGCGACGTGCTGGATACCCGTCCGCTGATTCGCGTGACCGGGCCCAACGTGCGGATCACCGGCCTGCGACTGCGCGGCCCGGATGTGCGTGCCCGTCTTGACGAACTTGCGCGAGTCTACAACGAAATGGGCCGCGAGGCGTATTACCGCTTTCCGGTGTCCGACGGCGTCATCTCCGCCCAGCCGGGTCTGGAGGTCGACAATTGCGAGCTGTCCGGATGGAGCCATGCGGCCATCTTCCTTCAGGAAGGCGCGCGTGATGCCCGCGTTCACCATAATTACATCCACCACTGCCAGCGACGGGGCCTGGGCTACGGCGTGTGCCTGGACGCGACGAGCGCGGTGATCGAGAGCAACATCTTCGATTACTATCGCCACGCCATTGCCGCCACCGGCCGGCCCGGCACGCGCTACGAGGCGCGCAACAATCTCGTTCTTGCCAACGCCGTCAGCCACGCCTTCGACATGCACGGCGGCGGCGATCGCAAAGATGGCACCACGATCGCCGGCGACTGGATCAGTATCCACCACAACACCTTCCAGGTCTCCGACCAGGTCGGCATCAAGGTCCGCGGCCGACCCATCGAGGGCGGCGAAGTCCATCACAACGTCTTCCTGCACACCGATCTGAAGGACATCTACAGACAGTCTTCCGGAGATAATGTGCGCGTTTATCGCAATCAGTACGGCCACGATCGCGAGATTCGGGATTGAGAACCACGGCGAATTCGGGGAAGGGGCCGTGCCTCAATTCGGTCAGTGCCTCCAGACCCGAACGGAGAGCGGCCAGGTTCTCGGCATGACCGTCGTCAAGCTATTCGATGAGGGCATCGCCATTGATTCCAACCATGCGCCGGCCGGCAAGGATCTTATCTTCGACATCGAACTGGTCGGGATGGTCTGATTTCCACGATCGCCTCGGCCGGCGCCGGCTCAGTCGTTGTTTGCGGGCGGGATCGGGTCCGGCGCATAGCGCTGACGCACCGCCAGAATGTCGGTCAGGCGGTGGGTGAACGCCCGGATCACGTCCGGGTGGAAGTGGCGTCCGCATTCCGTCTGTATGATCTCCAGGCAGCGTCCGATCGGGTAAGCGGGCTTGTAGCAGCGGTCGGACGAGAGGGCGTCGAAGACGTCGGCCAGGGCGACGATCTGACCTTCGATCGGGATCTCGCTTCCCTGCAGGCCGCGCGGATAGCCCGTGCCGTCGTATTTCTCGTGGTGGGTCAGGGCGACCGTCGCGGACGTCTTGAGCAACGGGGCCTCGGCGCCATCGAAGATGTGGGCTCCGAAGAGCGTGTGCCTCTTCATCTCACTGTACTCGTCGGGGGTGAGTTTTCCGGGTTTCTGGAGGATAGCCTCGGGGATTCCGATCTTGCCCACGTCGTGCATGGGCGCGGCGCAGCGGATGATCTCGATGCGGTCCGGATCGAAGCCGAGTTCATCGGCGAGGACGGCCGAGTAATGGGCCACGCGCCGGATGTGGTTGGCGGTTTCCTGGTCCTTGTACTCGGCCGCCACCGACAGCCGGAAGATCGTGTCCATGTAGGCGGCCTTGAGTTCCTCGGTGAGCTTGACGTTCCGCATTGCCACCGCCGCCTGCGAGGCTAGTGACATGATCAGGTCTTCCCACCGGCGGTCGAAGAGCACGACCCGGCCGACTTCGTCCAGGGCGTTGATGAGTTGCAGCACGCCGAGGATGTGCCCGTCGGCATCCTTCATCGGCACCATCAGCATGGACTGCGTGCGGTAGTCGTGCCGACGATCCAGTTCCTGATTGAAGTGGTAAGGCCGATCGGGCGGGATGAGGTAGACGTCTTCGAGGTTGATGACCTCGCCGGTCAGGCCCACATAGCCGGCCATACTTTCGGGCGACAGCGGCAGGTGCTGGCCCACATGGGGGACGGTGCAATCGGCCCTCTCGCCGCGCCGGCCCAGGGCGTCGTTCTGCGTGGCCAGGAACCACAGTTTGTCGCCCTCGACCGCGTAGAGCGTTCCGCCCTCGGCGTGGGTGAAAGCGCGGGCCTCCTGGAGGATCGCGGTCAGCAGCTTGTTCAGATCGCGCTCGCTCGACAGGGCGATGCCGATCCGGTTCAACCGGGCCAGGTGCTCTTCGAGATTCTCGATACCGGCCACGGCCGTTCCTCCCGAGGGCATCGCCGTGCAGCGAGGGCAAGCGTCTGTTGCCGCTCAAGTTGACCGCATTATACGAGTTTGGCGCCCGCGCGTGTCAAGCGGCGTCGTGTGCCGCCAATCAGGGCCCGGCGGCTTGCAGTCGCGACAGCTTGCTCCAATAAAGAGGCGGGCCATGGGTAATACCACGGCCCGCTCATGACTGTTCAGGCGGGTCTCCGCTCGGGGGGGGTGACCATCGACGCCGCCGAACACGACTTCCGAATCCCACCAGAGCCACGGGCTTGTTCGCCGACGTCGATTCGGAAGCCGCCGACGATAGCAGCCTCTGACTGTCGGGGAGTCGTCGTGGCAGCATCAGGAAGTCCCGCTTGAACAGGTTGAGGATCGACTTCGTTTTCTACACACACCTCCCTTCCTGTCCGCTTCCGGCAGCGCCTCGATCGAGGGAAACCGCCCGCCGGATGGAACCTGAGCTTTCTGTTAATAGACCTCTTGGCCGGTTTTCGACGTGATGCTCTGACCCGGGTGCGGCCGGCGCACAATCTCGTCCTTCGATCAAACCTATCACACAAATGGCTCGTGTGACAATACATTTCCAGTTCAATTCACCCGATCCGGCCGTAACTCTTTTATATATATAGGGTTAGGTTTTATTTTCCAGCCGGATTCCTCGCACAGACGGCAGGAGGCTGTTCCAGAGAAGCTTGGAGCCTATCTTGATGGGCAGGTGCGGCACCGGCGTCTGCCTGTGCGTGTGCGTACGCAGACAGGTCTCGCCGGGGCACGCCAACGGGGACAGGCACTTGGCCACAAAAGGTAGCCCGGACATATCGTGCTGTGTTCGAGGCTGAGTCTGGCGGGATACGACACATGGGATACACTCCAGAGGCCGCAGGTCACGTTTTGCGATACACTGACCTGCCAACAGGTCGGGGCTTGAATGGCAACAGGAGCATGCTGATTATGGTCAATGCTTTGAGGGCGTCGCTGGAGGCCGGCCCGCAACTGGGTTTGTGCGTCATGTACCCGGCCCCGGGGATCATCGAACGGATCGGCCCGGACTGGGACTGGCTTTGGATCGACGGGCAACACGGCGAGTTGGGGTACGACGAGATCCTGGCGTGTGTCCGGGCCGGGGATCTGGTGCGTCGTCCGGCGGTCGTCCGGGTTCCCGGGCATGATTCTGGCCAGATCGGCAAGGCCCTGGACACCGCGACGGCCGGCATCATGGTCCCGATGGTCGACTCGGCCGAGCAGGCCCGCCGGATCGTCGAGGCCGCCAAGTTCCCGCCACTGGGCAAACGGTCCTATGGTGGGCGCCGGCCGGTCGACCTCCACGGGCGCGGCTATGCCAACCGCGACCGCCGGCAACCGGTGCTCGTCTGTCAGATCGAGACCCCGGAGGGATTGGCCAACGTCGAGGCCATCGCCGCCGTCGATGGCGTTGACGTATTGTTCTTTGGGCCGGACGACATGGCCTTGCGGGCGGGGATGCCTATGGATGTTCCCCGGCCGGAGGGCTGTTTCGACGAGGCTCAGCGCAAGGTCGCCCAGGCTGCCCGCGCGAACGGCAAGCTGGCCGGCGGCGTGTTCGTGGCCCCCGAGGCGCTTCGGTTCGCGATCGAGGCCGGATATCGGCTGATCGTCGCCGCCGGCGACGTGTTCTTCCTGGCCGACGGGTCCAGTAAGGCGTCCTCAGCCCTCCGGAACGTGCGCGAGGAGCTTGGTTTCAAGCCTGCCGCCGGCCAGGACCGCCTCTACTGACCACGGTTGAAGCCGGGGGTGGCGATGAGCAGAGCCCGATCCGCGAAGCACCGCCCGCATACCCCTCCTTCGAGGCCGCAAAGAGCGTCCGACGCGGCCTTGGCCGCTCGCGGTTCGACCGATGGCGTCCGCGCCCGGCTTTTGGCGCCGGTCCTGGTCGCGATGGTCCTGGCCGCGGTGGCGGTGGTCCATTATCCGGCCTTGTCCGCCCGGGCGATTGCGTTCGACGACGAGCAGTACCTGGTCGAGAACCGGCTCGTCCGTCAGCCCGGCTGGACCTCTACATGGAGGTTCCTGAGCGAGGTTCTGGAGCCGTCGACCGTCGGCGGTTACTACCAGCCGCTGACCATGATCTCCCTGATGGCCGATGTCGCCGCGGGCGGCCGGCCGGATAACCTGCGGCCTTTTCACCGCACCAGCCTGATCCTTCACGCGATCAACACCGGCCTGGTGGTGTGGCTGTTGTTCATGTTGTTCAGGCACCTGTGGGTGGCGGCCGCCGTCGGACTTTTATTCGGCCTGCATCCGTTGACCGTCGAGCCGATCCCCTGGATCGGCGAGCGCAAGACGCTGCTGGCCGCCTTCTTCTCGCTGATTTCGCTCATTCTGTACGTCCGGCACAGCCGGTCCTCGGGCTACCGGTGGTACTGCGGCTGCTTGGTCGCATACATACTGGCGTTGATGTCCAAGCCGACCAGCACGCCGCTCCCCCTGGTGTTCCTGCTGATGGACTTCTGGCCGCTGGGGCGGCTGAGTTGGCGCTCTGTCATTGAAAAGCTGCCGCTGCTGGCTGTCGGGGCGGTTTTCGCCGTGATCACCGTCGTCTCCCAGGGGCGGACCGCACACATCACCATGCCGACCGAGTACTCGCCGGCCCGGATTCCCCTGCTGCTCTGCCACAACATCGTCTTCTATCCGCTGAAGATGATCTGGCCGGTGCATCTCACGTCGCACTATCCGCTGCCCGAGCCGATGAGCCCGGCAGATCCGATGATCCTGGCCGGACTGATCGGAACCTGCGTGTTGATCCCGGCCCTGTTGCTGTCGCTGCGCCGGACCCGGGCCTGCGCGACCGGCTGGCTGATATTCTTCCTGATGCTTCTGCCGACAACCGGCATCATCGGTTTCACGACCGTGATCGCCTCGGACAAGTACGCCTATCTGCCGGCGATCG
>DATIKE010000306.1:0-2080 GCA_035477895.1 Phycisphaerae bacterium | reverse complement strand
CATTATAATCGATCGGGCTCCCGGCTGCCAGTGCCGCCGGTTTAACTCCGCCTAGAGGGTCAATGTCTGCTCCGGCCCCCGCGGCCTCGACAGCGTGCGTCCGTGATGAACCATCCACGCCCCGACTCCCCGCATACGCCGGGGCCGCCAGGCCGAGGTCGTGCGGGGGCTTCCCGCGGTGCCGGCCCTGTAAGTCGCTTCTCTTCAACACTTAAGGACGAGCCCGACACACCGCGGCGGCATGCGGCTCTGCTCGGCGTGCGGGCTGACCGGGGGTCGCGGCGGTTCTCGCCCCGCACTACAATAGAGCGCTTGAACCGTTGTGCAGAGAGACCGCGCCTACGCGCGAAACCGCCTTTGGGGGCCTGACCCTGAGCACACCAGCCATCCTATCGTTGTATGAGCCCGTCGCGGGGGACCTTGAAAAGGCATGTCGGATCTTTGACGACGAGCTGTTCTCCGACTTGCCCGCGGTCAACGAGCTGTGCTCCTACATCCGCCAGTACCGCGGCAAGATGATGAGGCCGGCGCTGCTGCTGCTTTCCGCCCGGACCTGCGGCAGGGTCACCGAGGAGCACCACACCCTGGCTGCCGTCGTCGAGCTGGTGCACATGGCCACGCTCGTTCACGACGACGTGCTCGACGAGGCCGACGTTCGCCGCCGATGCCCCACCGTCTGCCGCCGGGCCGGCAATGAGGCCGCCGTCCTGCTTGGCGACTACCTCATCAGCCACGCCTTCCATCTTTGCAGTGCCCTCGATTCCCAGTACGCCTCGCGCCTCATCGGCCAGACCACCAACACGGTTTGCGAGGGCGAACTCCAGCAGGTCCATCATCGCGGCGACTACGACCTCAACCAGACCCAGTACATCGAGATCATCACCCGCAAGACCGCCTCGCTTACCGGCGCGTGCTGCCGCTTGGGCGCCCATTATGCCGGTGCCGGGGACGAGGCGGCCGGGTTGCTCGAACGTTATGGCCTCAACGTCGGAATCGCGTTCCAGATCACCGACGACGTGCTCGATATCGTCGGCAACGAAGAGCAGGCCGGCAAAACCCTCGGTCGAGACCTCGAAAAGCGAAAACTCACACTCCCCTTGATCCACTGCTTCAGCCAGGGGTCCGCCGATGCCCGAAAGAAACTGCGGAACCTGCTCGACGCCGATCGCCAGGACCGCCCGGCTATGCGAAACCTGCTCGGGCGCACCGGTAGCATCGCCTTCGCGACCCAGACCGCCCGCTCATACATCAGCTCAGCCGTGGATCTTCTGGAAGCTCTTCCCGCCTCAGAGGCACGCGATTCCCTGCATCGCCTGGCCGCCATGATCATCGACCGCCAGCAGTAAAAAGGGGGAAATTCTTCACAGGCGGCGATGGGATTCGAACCCATGAATAACGGATTTGCAATCCGTCCCCTTGGTCCACTTGGGTACGCCGCCAAGCTTTTATTTACAAGTACTTACGAACAATCGGCCAGGATGGCCCCCTTGGGGTACACCCGACGGTACAACTTGACGTCGCCAACCCGGGTGCGTAACCTAAGGGTATGGCTTGACCAATCGAAGCCAAGCCAACAAGCCTCATAAACCCTATCCTACGTTCCCGCTCACGCCCCACCTGTCTGGGCAGTGGGCCAAGAAGATCCGCGGGGAAACATACTACTTCGGGCCTTGGTCCGATCCGCAGGCTGCCCTGGAAAGCTACCACAAGCAGGCCGCAGACTTTCCCCTTCCCCCTTCACGCTGGCCACCAATTCACGATACCGACGGCGGAGGTGACGGTCAAGCAGTTGGCTATCCCGGATTATTCTTTGCCGCCCCTATTTTACGATCTCCTTGTGGGTTAAACTACGGCTGTCCAACCACTTAACCCAAGGCAAGGAGGTCGTTGATGTCCGCACAGACTGTCGAGCAGATGTGTTTCGGTTTTTTCTCCCGCCTGCCGATCGTCGTCGAGCCGACCGAGGCCCGGATCAGCAGCGATGTGGGCATTTTACCTTCTACCCATTCGCCGGTTCGATGACCAGATCGGGTTCACCCAACGGTTCATCGACTGCCTGGACGATCCGCGGAACCCCGAT
>DATIKE010000305.1:0-13600 GCA_035477895.1 Phycisphaerae bacterium | reverse complement strand
CGCGGACTGGTCCTGGTCAGTGGACTCCCCGGAACTGGCAAAACGCTCCTCGCGCACATACTGCTGGAGCATCTCAGGACGCAAGCCCAGGCGGTCTTGCTCCTGCACATTCCGGAGAGCGGCCACGACCTCATCGCATCGCTCTGCCGCGAGTTCGGGGTCCGTGGCCGGGCGTCCCAGACCACCGGCGAACTCGTCGAGCGGCTCCGGACATTCCTGGTGGACCGCTACCTGGAAGGTAAACCGGTCGTCGCCGTGATCGACGAGGCCCAGAGCATGAACGAGCAGACGATGGAGCACCTGCGGATGCTCGGCAACCTCGAGAAGGAGAATGCCAAGCTTCTGCAGATCGTGCTGCTCGGCCAGCCCGAGTTTCTCGACAGGCTCGCAATGCCGCGGATGCAGCAGCTCTGCCAGCGCATCTTCTGCCACCGCCAGCTCAAGCCCCTGACTCGAGACCAGACCCGCGACTATCTCCGCCATCGCCTGAAGGTCGCCGGGGCGAACAACCCGGATCTCTTCACCGGCGATGCGATCGACCTGATTCACGATCGATCCGCGGGCCTGCCCCGGATGATTAACCAGATCGCCGACAACGCCATGCTGGCGGCCTACAGCGCCGGCAGGACAACCATCGACCGCGATCTGGTCGGCGGGTGCATCCAGGACATGCTTGGGCCGCACCTGCTGTATGACGCATCGCAGGCCGGCCCCGTGTTCGCCACGCCCTCCACGCCCGGGCCCGCGCCCGCCGACGTGTCGACATCGGCAGTCGGCGCCGCGCATGTCGTCGAAGGCTGTTCACGGGAACTTGGCGAATCCGTCCGCCAGGGTGCCGAGATTGTCGGCCGACTCGCGGAGGTCAACCACTCGGCCCGGCAAAACGCCGAAGATCTGAAGACCTTGCTTGTGCTTGCGGAAGGCACCTCGACACAACTTGCGGATACGCAACAGGCCACGTGCCGGGCCCGAACGGAACTGGTCGGAAGCATCATCGAGGCGGACCGACTGACCCGGGAGATCGATCGACTGGCCCTGAGGCTAGAATCCGGTCGATCGGAGGCCGCCCGACTCGGGGAACGACTCGCGGCGATCGTCGATCAGGCGGAACAAAACGCGGACCGGCTGGCTGGGCTCGGGCCGGAGGCCCGCCGAAGCATGGATGAGTCCATCAGCAAGGCCGAGGCGGCCGCGGCGGATGTCCTGGCCGCATTTCGGGGCCTGGTGCCGGCCGCCACCGCCGCCGGCGAGCTCGACGGCCGGCTGCGCGAAGCGATCGACGAGGGCAGCCGACTTCGCGATGTCCTCCAGAAAACTCTTATCGACGTGACATGCCAGTCCGCGACGGCCGAAGACTTCCTGGCTCGCCTGATCGAGCCGACGCGGGAGGCCGGCCGACTCGTGTCCGAGATCTCATGCCAGACCGACAGGCTCGACCAGGCCGCCCGCCACATCCCCGACCTGATCGCCGGCTGCGAGAGCCGGACAGGCGAGTTAGTCCAGCGACTCGCCGAGGCACGTATTCAAAGCCAGGCGCTGGCCGAGCACAACCAGCAGGCCGAAACCCTAAAGGCAACGCTTGCCGCCTCGGCAGCCGAACTGAAGGCCCAGACCGGGAAAGCGGAAAACGCACTCTGCAACAGTCAGGACCGCATAGAGGAACTCATCCGCCTGACCACGCGGGGGGCCGGTCTGGCGGATTGGCTGGAGGATGCGAAACAAGCCGCGGCCACAGCTTGTGCCGACTGTGAAAAGCAGATGGCCGCCCTGGCCAGGCAGTCGGAGCAACTGGCCGAGCGGACGGCCATGCTCTCGGGGGCCTGTGACCGTGCGGACCAGTTCCGGCAGGCGATCGGGACTGAAACCCGTGCCCTCGAGTCACAACTCGACCGTTCGCAGGAGGCCGCCACCCGCGCCCAAGCTCAGACCCAGAGGCTCGAGGACCAACTGCACCGTGCCGAGTCGTCGGCAGTCGAGCTGAGGACAACCCACGACCAGCTCCAGACAACATTCAGCAAGGAAATGGTCGCATCGCTCCGCCAGGCGGGGGATGCCCTTCAGGCCGCGCTGTCAGAGTCCGTGACAAGCCGCGACGAACTCCTGTCAGCCAGCCGCGACGCTCGTTTGCTGGCCACGGAACTCAGCCAATCGTCCGACCAGGCGGCACAGACCGGTGAACGCCTGCGAACAGTCACCGAGCAGGCCTCAGCCCAGGCTCAGCGTATCGAAGCGACTGTTGGAGAAAGCACTCGGCAGGCCGATCAACTCGGCGGGCTCATCACCGACGCCGGCCACACCGCGGAAACGCTCGGCAAGACACGCGACGAAGCGGCCCGAATCAACAACGAATCGGGGCAACGAATCGCACAGTTGGCCGACCAGATCGCCCAGGGCCGGCCGCTCTCCGCCGAACTGAGCCGATCCGCCGATCGAGCGACACAGGTTCAAGACCGCCTGCTGGTGGCCACCGAGCAGGCCTCAGCCCAGGCTCAGCGTATCGAAGCGACTGTTGGAGAAAGCACTCGGCAGGTCGATCAACTCGGCGGGCTCATCGCCGACGCCGGCCGCACCGCGGAAACGCTCGGCAAGACCCGCGACGAGGCGGCTCTTCTGGATGACGAATGGACCTCCCGCATCCGGCAACTGGCCGACGAAAACCGGCAGGCGGCGCGATGGCTGCAGGAACTGCTCGACGCCGGCCGCAAGGCGGACATCGCCACCGAGCAATTCGGCCACCTGACATTGGCCGCCACTGAGCGAGGCACACTGGTCGAAGAGCAGATCGGCCAAGCCGAGGCGGCCCGCGCCGGCCTGGACCGACTGCGAATCGAACTCACCGAAACACTCGCCCCACAGGCGCGGCAGGAACTCGAACAACGCAAGCAACAGACCATAACCCTGTTCGCCCGGATGAATGAGCAATGCACCAGCTTGTCCGACGCCACCCGGGCGGCCATGGACACCACCGCATCGCTGGGTATCGCGACACAACGCGCCGATCGGGCCCGCTCGGCGGCCGAGGAGGCATCGCGGGCGGCCGGCGAGCGTCTCGCCCGTCTCCAACGCCAGGCGGACCAGGCCGCGCAGGCGATGCGCCTGGAGATCGCCAACTTCAGCAGCAGCACCGAGCAATCCGGCGGTCGGCTCGAAAAGGCAGCCGCCTCCGCCGACTCCATGTCCCGAAAACTTGACGAGCAGGGTCGCAGACTCGGCGAACGCGTGCTCGAAACCAATCAGGCTCTCGGCGAGATGGCCGCCCGTGCCGAGCAACAGGCCGAGGCGCTGGTCACTCAGCTCAGCGGCGCGGCCGCCCTGCTGGAGCATTTCGACAACGTTCGGGCGGACGTCCGCGATGCCCTCGGTTCACAAGCTCTGCGCGACCTGGAGGCAACGCGGGCCGGGCTGCGGGAGGTCGTCGAAGAGGCGACCAGGCACGGCAAAACCCTGGCTGAAGCGATCGAGGCCGGCACCGCCCAAGCTGAGGTACTGAACGAATCGCAGCAGCAGGCCGACGACCGCGTGCGCCGTATGCGGGCGGCCATCGACCAAGCGGGTGAACGGCTGAATGCCCTGCTGACGACGGGCGACGCAATCGACGCCACTCGCCGGCAGGCGGATCGCACCGTGCGTGAGGCGGGCGAACTCCATGATCGCCTGTTATCCGTGCTGGCAACGGGCCAACGCGAGGCCGAACAACTGAACGTCGCGGAATCACAGGCCCGGACCCGCATCGACGCGATTGCGGCGGCCGTCCGCCAGGCCGAGGAGACGACGGAACACCTGGCAAACCTGCGCAACGAGACCGAGCAGGTCAAACAGGACCACACCGGCGCGCTCGCTGCCCTGACCGCCCGACTCGACGACGCCGCGAAACAATCCGAGCAACTCAACGAGTTGCTGGGCGAGAGTCCGCGATGCCGTGAAGAAATCAGCGAGCAGGCCCGAATCGCCCTGCATGTGAAGCGCGATCTGGAAAAGGCCGCTCGCCGACTGGCCCACGAACGCCGGATGGCCGAAGCTTCCATCGATCGGCTTCACATGCTTCGAATGGAACGGATCAACCCAAGCGGGGGCGGGAGTCTTTTCCAACCGACCGCAACCGGCGGAGACGAGCCGGTCCCGGCCAACACATGCGACAGAGCTTCGGTCGGCATTCTGGAAAGCATCCGGCGGGCGGTGGCTGCTCCTGAGCCGCCCCTCGGCCGGCCGGGCCACCTGAAACACGACGCCTGGTCGGAGATCGCCGGCACGAATCTGACAGGGGATTCACGGTAATGCGGCACTTGGCGGCTTTCCTGGCTCTGGGCGTGGCTGTGACGCTGCTGGCCTATGTGTACCTGTCGCCCGCATATCTTGGCGACTACCGATGGTTGATCATCGCCCTGCCGGCCTCGCTGGCCGTCGCCCGCGAATTGTACGAGCATTCCAGGGGCTACTCCGCCCAGACCGGCCGTCGTCTGATCGCCGTCCGGCTGGACCCGGTCGACGACGACGACGACGATGCAGAGACCGATGACCTCAGCGGCCTCTGGACCGGCACGGTCCGGGTCTGGCCTACCAGACCACAGGAGGTGCTCCAGGTTCTGCCCGTCGACCTGCTTATTACCGATGAAGGACGACAAGCCCTCGTCATTCTCCCGACCAATGCCCGCGCGGACCACAGAATCGCCGAGGCCCGTATACTCGATCACAACCCCGTCGACGGCCACCTCGACATTCAGTTCATCCTCGCCCAGGGCGATCAACAACGAAGCCTCGAAGCGAGGCTCGTTGCCAGAAACAGACGCCTGGTTCCCGACGACGAAACCGACGAGATAACCGTCGAGCTCCAGCGGGCAGTCGCAACGGGAGTCGCCATCTGACACCCATTTCCCGGTGCCTCTACCGTAACCGCCGGCGACGCTCTGTTCAGAACCGAGAGCGCAAGCGACCGGCTCCTCTGCCTGGAAGGGCGGACCACACTTGTGGTGCAGCCAGCCTGGCTGTACCGCCAAACTCCAGGGTGCAGCCATCCCGGCTGCACCACAACCGGGCCGACTCGCTGGCGCTCGCGGTTCCGATAAGCCCAGCCGGCCGGCGATCGACGCTTGCCTGCATCTTGCTGGTCAAGTGCCGGGCTCACTCGAAGCGGGCAATCACCGTCTTGGAGTAGTCCGGGTCGCCGGCGAAATCGACCGGAAGGGCGGGGCGCTCGACGATCGCGCATCGCCGCTCGGGGCGGGCCTTGTGAAGCGATTCCTCGAGGCGGGCGAGCGGTATCTCCCGATCATTGGCGGCCAGCAGGATGATTCCGCCCGGCTCAAGCAGATCAACCGCCCCGGCAACCAGCGGCTCCAGATCGACCGCGAGTCGAAACACCTTCTTCGCGTGTGGCACGCGAGAGAAGGTCGGCGGATCGAGAATGATCAGGTCATATCGATGCCCCTGCCGGCGGGCCCGCCGGTGGAAGTCGAACGCCTCGGAGCGGAAAAAGCGATGCCCCCCCGCATCGATCCGGTTGGCCGCGAAGTTGCGCTTGCTCCATTCCAGGCACCGCCTCGACAGATCGACGCTGGCCGCCGAGACCGCCCCGCCGGCGGCGGCCACCACTGAGAATCCGCCCGTGTAGCTGAACAGGTTGAGCACCCGCCGGCCGGCGGCCAACTCGCGAACCCGCCGGCGGTTGTCCCGATGTTCCAGAAAAAGCCCCACGGAGAACCCGTCGTAAGGCCGAATCATGAGCCGCAGCCCATTCTCACGAACCGGGATCTCCTCATCTACCGGCTCGCCGATCCACGGCTGCCGATCCCGGTGTAACGTGGACACATGTTCCGGCACGTGCCCGCGATCGCGAACGAAGACCTTGCGATACACCGCCCGCGTCCCCAGCCGCGAATGAAAAGCTTCCGCCAGCGACCGCACCCGGCCTTCGTCCCAAGTGAGCTTCTCCTCGTGCAACTGGACGATGCACACCTCGCCGAGTTTCTCGATCGCCAGCCCGTCGATGCCGTCGGACGAACCGTTGAATACGCGGACCGCGTCCAGTCCCGCGTCGCCCAGCAGCGTCGACCGGGTCGCCAGCGCCCGATCCACCATACCTGAGAGGGAATCAACCACGTCAACCCCCGATGCGATCCGTGGGTGTGGAGGAGGGGCCGGAAGCCGGCGGCGGGTCGCCGGGCAAGGCCAACGCGACCGCCCGGCCCGACCTCGCCTCGCGGCCGAACCGGGCCAGGATTCGTTCGCGCACCTTGAGCGAGATGGAGAAAACCACCGGGACCAGAATCAGCGTGAAAACAGTGGCGACGAATAGCCCGCCGACCATCACCGCCGCCAATCCCCGATACAGCTCGCTTCCCGCGCCCGGCATCAGGGCCAGCGGCAACTGCCCGAAGATCGTCGTGTAGGCGGTCATGAAAATCGGCCGGACGCGTGTTCGCACCGCCTCCGGCAGAGCTTCCTCAGGCCGCATTCCGTAGCTGATGTTGTTGAGCGTCTGGTGCACTATGAGAATCGCGTTGTTGACCACGATGCCGACCAGGATCACGAAACCAAGCATCGTCACCACGTCCAGTTGCTGCACGGGCGTGGTGGGGTTGTAGAGGCTGAGGGTGTGAACCACCCGCAGGCCCAGAAAACCGCCCACCGCGGCCAGCGGCACGGTGAGCATGATCGACAGCGGGTGTACGAACGACTCGAACAACCCGGCCATCAGCAGGTACACCACCAGCAGGGCGAGGAATCCCCGGCTCTGCACCAGGGCCAACAGCGAGTGCCAGTTCCAGCCGGTCCACTGGCCGAACATGGCCGCCCGGGTCTGAACCAGCTTGTCCGCCGTACCCGCGAGCGACACGAACACGTCCGGGCTGATCTTCCCCTCGCCGCGCAGCCGCGCGACGATCCGGTTCTCGATGGTGTCCATCACCTCACCGACCGCCTGCCCGGGCGGGGCCAGCACCTGGATCGTCACGCCCGGCATCGCCTCGATATGATTGATCTGCTGGGCAGCGCCCACTTCCTCGAACTTCGTCACCAGCGACAGCGGCACGATGCTGCCCGCCGGCGTATACACGGGCACATTCCGCACACCGCCGATCGGCGTGCCGTCGATGTTCTCCAGCTTGACCCGCAGATCGACTTCGTCCCCTTCCTCCCGGAAGCCGCCGACATACACCCCGTCGACCGCCGCCCCGAGGATGAACCCGATATCCCGGACGCTCAGTCCGACGTCGGCCGCACGGGCCCGATCGGGCACCGCCCGGATTTCGGGCCGGGGCAGGTCAAAGTTGCTCGGATTGGGCCGGGCGAACTTGAATTGGTCGATGCACTCCATGAAGATCAGCTCGCCTGCGGCGTTGACCTTACTCAGGTCCTGCCCGCGGATCTCGACGTCCACGGTGTTGCCCCGGCCGACCCGCCCGAACAGCGGAACCTGCTGGAAGAAGCCATAGGAACCTGTAGCGCTCTTCGTCGAGGCCACCACCTGCTGCATCAGGGTCTGCAGGGGGATGACGTTCCGGGAGTCCTGGCTGGTGATGCCCATGAACGCCGAGTTGTTGAAGGCCACGAAGAAGAAGTTCTCGATCGGCGGGACCCTGACCTGCACCGGCCGGCCGTTGACCATCATCGTCACCGGCGGCAATGCCTCGGCCTGCGGGGTGTCGATCCCGGCTTCCCAGTAAGGCCGAAGCTTGCCCTCGACCTCCCGCGCGATCCTGCCCAACGCATCCAGGCTCAGGCCCGGCTCGGTGATCAGGAAGCCGAACACCAGGTTGCGGTTCCCGCTGGGCAGGTAGTCCGACGGCGGCCTCAGGGCAATCGAGCCGCCGATCGAGGCGACCAGAAAAACCGCGATCACCGCCAGCCGGCGCGGCCAGGTCCGCTCGACATACGCGACCACCCGGCCTACCAGCCGCGCCACCGCACTCACCCGGTCCTCGCCGATCGACGCCGTGCCCCCGAGAAGGCGGGCGGACACCGTTGGGATCACCAGAATCGCCACCAATAATGACATGAGCACGCCGGTGCTGATCGCCACCGCCAGATCCCGGAACAACTGGCCCGCTTCCTCCTGGATGAAGATTACCGGAACGAACACCGCGACGGTGGTCAGACTGCTGGCCAGGATCGCGCCCCACACCTCCGCCGCACCCTCCAGCGCCGCCTGGAAACCGCCCTTGCCCATTTGCCGGTGACGGTAGATGTTCTCCAGCACCACGATGGCGTTGTCCACCACCATGCCCACGGCGAAAGCCATGCCCGCGAGCATCACCACGTTCAGGTTCCGCCCGAGCAGGCTGACCACCAGGAAAGTGGCCACCACCGAGATCGGAATCGACAGAGCCACGACGCCGGTCGCCCGCACGTTCCGCAGATAGAACATCAGCACCAGCACCGCCAGAATGCCGCCGTAGAAGAAGTTGCTCCGCACCAGATCGATCGCCGAGCGAATGTAGACCGTCTCGTCGTAAACCTGCGTCAGTTCCAGCTCCAGGTTTCGTCCCTGCAGGATTTCCCGGTTGACCTTGTCGATCTGCTTTCGCAGCCCCTCCATCACGCTGATCACGTTCGCCCCGGTCTCGCGCCGGGCGGGGATCGCCAGGACCGGCTGGCCCTTCGATCGTACGAAGCTTCGGGCTTTCTCGTGCGTGCGGATGACCCGCGCGACGTCGCGCACGAACACCGGCCCGCCGTCGCGGTAGGCGATGACCGTGTTGGACACCTGCATCGGGTCGTCGTACTCGCCAACCGTGCGATATATGAAGTCGCGCTTGCCGATTTCGATGGTGCCCGCGGAAATCGTGATATTCTCCCGCTGCATGGCCGCTTCCAGGTCCCGAAGGGTGAGCGATCGCGCCGCCAGCCGCGCGGGGTCCGCCAGCACGTGCACCTCGCGCTCGCGCCCGCCGTACACGTCCACCGACGACAGCCCCTCGACCCGCTCGAGGATCGGCTTGACCTCGTCCCACACAAAATCGCGCAGCGTAGACACGTCGCTGCCGTCCCTGGCTTTCAGCAGAATCCACGCGATCGGCGAGGCCAGGGCCGTGTCCGCCGACTCCAGCTCCGGCTTCTCCATGTCCAGCGGATACCCGGTCACCTGGTTCAGCTTCTCGTCCGCCTCGCGCAGGGCCGAGTCCATGTCCGTGCCGATGAAGAACTCCAGGGTAATCGTCGCCTGCCCCTCGACCGCCTCGGAGGTCATCTTCCGCAGGCCCGAAACCCCCTTGAGCTTCTCCTCCTGGCGGTCGATGATCTCGCGCTCGACCTCCCGGGCGCTCTTGCCCGGCCAGCGCGTCGTGACCGTGACGATCGGTTCGTCCACGTTGGGCGTGAGCTGGATCGGGATCTGGAACAGGGCCAGCACCCCGAACAGGCAGGTCAGCAGAACCCCGACCGTGACCTTGACGGGGTTGTTGATCATGTAGCGGATGATGTCCATGCCAGGTGCTCGCTTCTCAGGTTGCTCGATCTCTCAGGAAATCCTCTCCGGCCATCGCCGGGCCGCTTGCGGTTTCTCGGGAAAGCCCGACCTCACTGCCCCGGCTGCGACGCTGCGGGCCGCGTCCCGGTTCCACCGGCCGGCGCACTCGCCGCCGGGCCTTCCGGGATCGGCTGCACCGGCTGCGGACCGTAGATCCGCTCGTGCCCCTTTACAGCCACCGACATCCCCGGCTGAAGCATTGCCGCCTTGACCGCCACCCAATTGTCCGCCTCGGCGCCGAGGACCACGGGAACAGGCATGGCCATCATACCCTCACCCATTGGCGACGGGGCCACCGCGATGACTAGGTTCGACCCCTGCCGCTGGATCACCGCGTCCCGGTGCACGACCAGCGACTCCTCGGTCGGCCCCGCCGGTACCCGGGCCCGCACGAACATGCCGCTCTTGAGCACGAACTCGTCGTTCGGCAGCTCGACCTCGACCGGGAAGGTCCGGGCCTTGACGTCCGCCTGCGGCACCACGTGTTTGATGTGCCCGCGAAACGTCCGGCCCAGGGCCTCGACAAAGACGCTGACCGATTCGCCGACCCTGGCGGCCTGGATCGCCGACTCCGGAACATCCGCCTTCACCAGCACCGTCTCCAGGTCGATCATCTCCACCACCGGCCCGCCCGCGCCGACCCATTCTCCAACCTCTGTATGCCTCTTAACGACATGCCCGTTGAACGGGGCTCGAATCACGGTCCGCTCGAGGTCGTACTTCAGGCGGGCCAGCAGTGCCGTGCTCGCCTCGACCGCCAGGCGGGCCCGGGCGATCTCTTCTTTCCGCGGGCCGGCCACGGCCAGGTCATGCGTCGCCCTGGCCTGGTTTAATCGCTGCCGGGCGGCGGCCGTGTCCGCCACCGTGTCGTTGTATTCCTTCAGGCTGGCCGACCCCTGCTCCCGAAGCCGCTCCACCCGCTCCAACTCGCGCGTCCAGCGGTCCGCGATCGCCTTGGCCTCCTCCATCTCCGCACGGGCCCGCTCCAGTTCCTCCTTGCGAGTTCCGGCCTTCATCTCGGCGAGTTGCTCTTTCAATCCCGCAAGTCGGGCCTCGGCTTCGTCGACCGCCATTCGCCGCACCGTGTCCCCAAGCCGGCAGAGAACCTGGTCTTTCTTGAGGCGATCCCCCTCGCGGACCGGCAACGCCTCCACCACGCCCTGCACCTCGCTGGCCACCAGGCTCCGTCTGTTCGGCTCCACCGAACCGACCAGATCGAGCGTGACCGGAACCACGCGCATCTCGACCGGCCGCACAACAACTCGCGTCATCGGAGCCGGTCCCTGGGCCGACAGGACTTCCACGGCCAAAACCAATATCAACCCGACCCTGACGTGCCCGGCGTACCCTAACTTCATAAATCACCCGGAATTAGCAATCATAAAAACCGTCTTCCGCCCGGGGGGCCGGTCCGCTGGTCTTCAGCGGTTCGGTGCGTGGCCGATAAGGCCCGGCCGCATTCCAATTACAGGAAAAATGCCGGCGGCATTTACTTAACACCCGTTAATTATAAACCTGCCGTACCGGTCCATCAAGCCCCGCTTGCCGGTCACGCTGCCGGGTCTCAGAATGATAACATGGGTGTTCCCCGCAGTTTGATGACCCTTCTGGCCGAGTTGGTCTATCCGCGTTCGTGCGTCCTGTGCGAACGCCCCCTGAGCCCCGAGTGGCGCGACTGGTGCCCAACGTGTGCCGCGGAAATCCTCGACGCCACCGCCTTTCCCTTCTGCCCGCGATGCGGCGCGACCGCCGAGCCCTACAGGATCGACCAGGAAGGTTGCCCCTCCTGCCGATCAACCCCGACGCCTCTTGATGGAATCTGCCGCGTCGGCCGCTACGAAGGCCCCATCAGCGAGTTGATTCGGCGATACAAGTTCCACGGCCTCCGGAGAATCGACCGCCTCCTCGGGGTGATGCTGGCCCAGGCCATACGAGGTCAACCATGGTCAGACCGTATCGACGCCCTGGTGCCGGTCCCCGCCAGCCTGGTGGAACGATGGAAATACCGCTTCTTTCCGGTGGGCCAACTGGCCGGATCAGCCTCAAAGGAACTGTGCATCCCCGCCCTGCCCCTGCTGACCGTACGCGGCAAAAAGCACAGACAGGTGGAGATCGCGCCCTCCGACCGCCCGGCCAATGTGAGAGGTAAATACTACTTAAGATCCCGTGCCTGCGTCGCCGGCGCCCGACTGTGTATCATCGATGATGTCAGCACGACCGGATCAACGCTTCACGAATGTGCCCGCGTACTCAGGCGGGCCGGTGCCGAAGCCGTCTTCGCCGCCGTGCTGGCCAGGGCCGGCCCTCGATCGGCCGCCCAGCGATCTTGATTCAATCAAAAACACAGCTTTGCCGCCGGTGGCCTTGCGACTCGATGCCTGTCCAAATTCCTATTGGGTTTTGACCCGTGAACGGTTACAACTATTCCTGGGTGTACTCGCCCGGCTTTGCCTGTCTGCATGCAGCGCACAGGCAGGCCGATGACCGGCCGTCCTACCTGCGGCAGGCAGGAGACCCTGACGAAGGACTGGCCGGTGGAACCAACCCGCGAGTACCATAGGAGCCGGGAAAGTGGGGAACTGTGTTGACGCATGGGGTTCAAACGAGAGATCCAGAATGAACGGATATCACGCCGTTTCGCGTCGCAGCTTTTTGAGGATCGCCGGTCGCACAGCGGTGATGGCCGGTTTGGCATCCGGGTGTACCGCGGACGGGAAAGCCCGGCCGGCGACTGCTCGTGTCGCCCCACGTCAAGGCCGATCAAGCGGGAATGAGATGCCTCGTCCTGAACCCGTCGCCAACTATCACTGCCACACGGGAGAGAATCCCCTGTGGGACGACGAACGACAGGTCGTCTACTGGACAGATATTCCGAAAGGACGGTTGTTTCGCTATGACGCCCGAACGGGCGAGCATCGGCAGATCTATTCCGGCGAACCCGTCGGCGGCTTTACCCTGCAGAAGGACGGCTCCTTGTTGCTCTTCCAGGTCAACAAGTTCTCACTCATGCGACCGGACGGCGGCACGCGAATCCTGGTCGAGGGCATTGATGATGATATGGTCCGCTTCAACGATGTGATTGCCGATCCGCGGGGACGCGTCTACGCGGGCACCATCGGCAAGAACAGCCGGAGCGGCGGGCTATACCTCATTGCCACCGATGGAGGAGTGACCTGCCTTTTCAAGGGCACGGGTTGCTCGAACGGCATGGGGTTCTCGCCGAATCGGAAACATCTCTACTGGACGTGCTCGAGCAGTCGAAAGGTCTTTCGATTCGACTATCAACCCGCCACGGGTGAACTGACGAAACGGCACGAGCTGATCTGCATCGGCGCAGATGAAGGCGTTCCCGACGGCCTGACGGTGGATTCCGAGGGAAATCTCTGGTCGGCACGATGGGACGGGTCCGCCATCCACAAGTATTCGCCCTCAGGCAAGCAGATCGGGAGAATCGATTTCCCTGTGGCCAAGGTCTCATCGATGATCTTCGGCGGCCCCGATCTCGACGAGCTTTACGTGACGACGGCTGGAGGATCGGACGATGACGATACGCCCGACGGGAGCCTCTATCGCGTCAAGGTCGCAGCGCGGGGTTTGCGGGAGTTCCGCTCCGACGTTCGCAAGGGTTGATGGGGTGGAGATCCTTCCTGGGCATGAGCGCGTGATTCTTCCCAGTATCGCAATGATATACCAGGAGGCTCCATGAACCGGGGGGCCGTGACACAATTTACACAGGAGTTGACACTACCTCCGTGCGCGTTTGGTCTTCACGTCAGCTTAAGGTTACGTTCGATACCTTGCCATCGGTGAGCGACCATGTAGCGAAGACGCCTGAGGCATCGTATGCGGGTGCTGGTAATTGAAGACGAGTCCGACCTGTTGGAAGCGCTGGTCCAGGCGCTGCGCGAAGCCGGATATGCAGTGGACGAAGCTTCCGACGGCGGTGACGGTCTGTTCAAGGCGGCCGGGACGGAGTACGACGCGATTGTGCTCGATCTGATGCTGCCAGGCATGAGCGGGTGGGATCTGTTGCGCGAGCTCCGGAAGAGCAAATCGACGCCCGTGCTTATCCTAACCGCTCGCGATACGCTGCCCGACCGAGTCAGGGGCCTCGACGCCGGGGCCGACGACTACCTC
>DATIKE010000304.1:0-4343 GCA_035477895.1 Phycisphaerae bacterium | reverse complement strand
GCGCCCGCCACGGAGCAACACACACCGCGGGAGGTGGCAGCCTCATGAGCCGGTGGATCCTGGCCCAGCAGTCCGTGGATCGGAAGCTGCACCTTGTCCGCCAGATGGGCTCGCGCTTCGAGCAGCCGGACCCGGATCTGTACTGGAAGATCCCGGTCGTGATCCTGCTGTTCGCGGCGACGGGACTTCTGCTTTGGGTGTTGTACCAGCTCCAGCGGCGTCGTCAGGAAAAGGAGGTATCGCCGCGGCCGATGCGGCTGTTCGTGCGGACGATGCGGATGCTCGGGGTGTCCGTTCCGGACATCTGGCAGCTCTGGCGGCTGGCCAGGCGGCTCAAGCTTCGCCATCCAACCGCGTTGCTGATCTCCCCGCTGTACTTCGATCACGTGGTCAACAAGGACTGTTCCCATGCTCAGGGACAGAGCGTTCGGCCCGACCGCCACCGGCGACTGATGGCCGTCCGCACGACGCTCTTCGGTGCTGACAACCCGAGTCCCTGACAGTGCGGGCAGGCGACAAGAACGGGGACCGGCTCGCATGATCCAGCGGAGGCGGGTGCGTCACCCGACAATTCCGCTCGCCCGGCGGTCGTCGAGTTCAACGATCTTGCCGGCGACCGCTACCACCGTCGATGCCTCGTACCGAAGGGCGAATCTGACCGCCACGACCGCGGGCACGACTACCAGCCCAATCGCGATGCGCTTTTTCCGGTCCGAAGTCAATGGTGCTCATCTTACCGGGACCAGAAAAGAGAAAAAACAAGATAAAAAGCAAGCGAAAAATGACGGAATCGCTGCTGTTTGCGCGAAAACGTTTTGGGCCTTCTGTTCGTTCCGCGGTCGGCCACGCGGGCCCAACGACGACTCCAGCCCCGGGCGGATGGCGGTTCGTTTCCGCCACTCTGCCCGGCCGAAGGGGGTGCCCCGGCGGACGCATTGCCGCGGGGTATCCAATCAATAGTACACGCAGACGATGAGGTGGGTCTCGACGTGCTTGCCCTCCCACGGGCCGACGGTGGAGGTGGAGAACTTGATCTCGACCTCGGGGTTGGCGTCGAGCCACTCGTTGATCAGGTTTTCGATGTTTCGGATTCCGGCGTCGGACATCTTGGCGTGGAAGACGCGCATCCGGCTGGCGCCCCGGCCGGTCTGTTTCAGCGGGCGTTTGTATCGGGCGGATTCACCGATCAACGACTCCGCGGCGATGGGGGCGGCGGTGCCGAGCAGCGAGGTCTGGCCGGAACGGTCGCCGGAAGGCGGCATGTCCACGAGGGCGAGCGTCTCGGCGTCGGGCGGTGGCGTCCTGGTCTCCAGCTTTTTTCGCTCGGCCAAGCAGTGGGGGCAATACAGGACATCATCCCGGTAGCCGGCCAGTCCGCGATCGAGGTGCTCCTGGTAGACGACCGCGCTGCACTCGCCGCAGCTCATGCCCTTGTCGAAAGCCGGGGATGGGCTCATTTCGGACCTCCTCGCGAGACCTGATGCTCGTATTGTAACCCGGAAAGGCAGGAGGGGAAGGGGGTTGGGCGCAATCGGGTCGTGGAGGGTTCGCGACGGCATGGGCGGCTCCCGGGGCAGGTGGTTCTCCCGGCAATGCCGGGCTTGAACAAGTCCATCAATTCACTCACCTGCCGGCTCGACCGAGAATCCCTGCCTGTGGCAGGCAGGGATTCTCGGTCCAGCAATGATGGGAATCTCGACGCAGGATCTCCCGCGAAGCCACAACCGGCGAGGAGGACGAGTGTCAATCGAGCGCGTTGGCGATGGCCTCGACGCGGAATTCGCGTTCGATGTCGTCCAGGGCGAGGGTGACGGTATCACCGACCTTGAGGCCCTGGAGACGGGAGCAGAGGGGGGCGCGGTAGTTGTAGATGCGTTTCTCGGAATCGGCCTCCCACGGCCCCAGGATCGTGAAGGTTTCGGGCGCGCCGCCGGCAGTGGGGACAAGGGTGACGCGGGTGCCGACGTTGACCTGTTCGGTGGATACGTCGTTGGCTGAGATGATCCGGGCCCGGGCAAGATCCTGCTGCATGGGGAGGACGCGGGCCTGGAGGAGGTCGCGTTCCTCAAGGGCGAACTTGAACTCGGAGTTTTCGCTGAGGTCGCCGTGCGAGGCGGCCTCGCCGATGGCCTTGGCGTTCTCGGGGATCTTGACGTTGAGGAGGTGGTTCATCTCCTTCTCATGTTTCTGCATGCCCGCGGTGGTGCAGAAGATGATGTTATCGTCGATCCAGGGGTCGACGCGGGCGCGGACGAAGAGCTGTGGGTGGGTGTCGCGGATGATGCGGAGGAGGCTGCCGTGCACAACGTGACCGAGGCCCTGAACACGGTTGACGGTTCGGTGGACGGCAGAGGCCATGCCGGGGTCCATGTCCATGACGATCCGGCGGTAGTGCTTGTAATTGGCGCTGCCGAGAGCGGCGCGGATCCGGGTGCGGGCGTTCTTGAGAATCTCGCCGGGGGTGTCGTCGGTCAGCGTAAGGGTGTTGAGGTATTCGAGGATACGGGACAAGAGGTCGCGTCGCGGAATGGGTTCGAGGTCGGCCACGGCCGGCCCGGTCCATAGCCAGCAGGCGGCGTTGAAGTGCGAGCCGATGTCGGCCAGTATGTCGGCGACGACTCGTTTGAGATCTTCGATTCGGCCGGCCTCATGGAGGGCCTGGGCAATGGCGTCGCAGGCCTCGGTGGGCGCGACGGGGAGCAGGCGAAGGTATTCGTCCTGCCATCGGTTGGGAAGAGCCTGTCGCAGCAAGGCGACGGCCTGGACGTAGAGCCTGGGGTCGCCGAGTTGGGCGAGCAGGCCGACGAGGTCCTGGCTATCGGCGATTACTTGTTGGGCGATCGGCCCGGCACCGTCGGGGAGGGTCGCGGTCTCGGCGAGGCGCTCGATGACGAGGGCCTCGGCGAGGGCGTGACCTGGCGCGCCCTTTCGAGAGGTTTCAAACCTCTGAAGGAGGTTCTCGAACATTCGGCGGATCATGGCCGGTGAGGGCGCGGAGCGGCGGGCCTTGGCCTCGCGGAAATAGGTTTCGATGACGGCGAGTCGCTGGGCGGGCGTTTCGGCCTTGGCCCACTGAGGTTCGATCTCCTCCTCGAGGGTCTGCCCGGCGGCGTGGTAGGTGAGCACGACGGGGTTTCGGCCCTCGACGATGACGTTGGGGTGGCGGCGCAGGGCGGTCTTGGCCCGCGACCACCATCCGGCCCAGGCGGCTGCGGGAATCACGCGCGGGCAGAGCAGGGGCTCGAGGTGGTCGGAGTCGATACGGCCGTGGCGGCTCTGGAGGACGCCGATGATGAAGGCGGCGGGGTCGGCCTCGGCCAGTTCGGTCAGCCGCTCGGGGTGAAGCTGGCTGAGGACGCGGAAGTCGTTCGCGTCGACCAGGTCGTAGCCGAGGGTCAGGGCGTCGGGGCTCATAAGCTGCTCGCGATGGCCGACGCGGAGCGCATATATGCAGGTTTCGGGTTCAAAAGCGGTCAACCGGACGGCGTGGTCGGTCGATCGGTCGATGAGGTAGTCGCCGGGCTTGAGACTGAGGCAGATATCGAGGGTGCGCAGGGCCCGGCGCGGGCTCTTGCCGCCGGCGAGTCCCGAAGCCTCGATGAGCGATTCCAGTTCCGGTCGATCGGCGTGGACGACCCGGTAGAGTTCGAGGACGTCGTTTCGCAGGTCGGGGCTGTCGCCGCAGGCCAGGAGGAGGTCGCGTCCGAGGGTCAGGGCATCGGCGGGCTCGACCTTGGCACGGGCGGTGGCCAGCCAGCTCCAGCCGAGGGCGGCGGACATTTCCACGACGCCCTTCTTTGTGAGTGCGTTCAGGACGTCCAGGAGTTCCTGGCGGTCGGATTCGGGGTTTTCGATCGCTTCGAGCCAGCGGTTTTCGAGGGCCTGCGTCTCCCCGCGTTCGGCCAACTCCTGCATGGTGGGTTCTCGGTTTGTCATGCGGCGTATCTTCACATAACAGGGGCCGGCTGTCCATGCGGGAGAGGCGATGGGGGGAGGTGGTGATCGTGACAACAACGGAGGACAGAAAACGGATGGCAGGTCGTCGCCGCCATAGCCGAGGCTGACCCGCCATGGCGGTCGGCAAATAGACCACTCGGCATAGCCAAGAGAAGCCCCGCTCTGTAATGGGCCGCCGCCGCCACGCGCCCCCTGCGATTCAGCATCCGAGCATCGGGCGGGAACCCGTGCTCTTGCCGGACAGACTTTCGCTTCAAAGCTGATTTCACTTGCCGGTCACGTCTTCGAGGCGGATCCAGTCCATGCCCACGCCGGTCGAGTGCTCGGCCTGGTGGCGGAGCCAGACGGTGATCGTGTCGGCGCCCTCCGGCACATGGATGTCGCCA
>DATIKE010000303.1:0-7330 GCA_035477895.1 Phycisphaerae bacterium | reverse complement strand
ATAAACCGTCCCTTTCCGGCGCTTGTGTCGGGCTTTTTGCTCTCGTCTGACCAGTTCGCGGCGCAGGATGCGTACCTCTACCGAGTCGGGGCCTGCGTCCTGCTCGGTCGCACGCAGGATGCGCCGTAGTTCCGATGTGGTGATTTCGTCGATTCTCATGCCCGCATTATCATGGGCGGACGAAACGGCGTGTTGTCAGTGGACGTTTGCTGGACGTTTTGCGGAAATCTAACTGCTGTTGGAGAAAGGGATTACGTTGCAGAATTATCTTCTCGCTGGACGTTTGCTGGACGTTTTGCTGGACGTTTTGCTGGACGTTTTCAGCTTTGTAATGAGGAGCTGCACGCTCTCCGCCCGGTACAGGTACTTCGGTTCCCGGAGGCCACGGTCGAGTTTCTCTATCCAGCCGCTGTCATTCTTTCGACGCCAGCGGTCCAACCGCTTGCGTAGGGAATCGGGAGGCACGTGGAAGATTTCCGCCAGCTTCGCGGGGGTCAAGTACGAATCCTCATTGATTGACGACTCAGTCGCGGTCTTGTTCTCGGGTTGCCCACTGTTTGCCGCTCCAATCGGGCCGGGGATGCGGGAAACCAACCCCTGCGCTTCGAGCTCCCGACGCACGTCGTCGAGGTAGGCCTCTATCTGGTGTGCGTGTTGTTCGGTAAGGCTCAGGCCGGCGGCAAACATCACCCGGTAGGCCAATTCGCTCCCTTCTTTCGTCCGGCCACCGTCCGTGCTCGTCCACGGGCCGATCCAGGTACCCTTGTCCGGGTACGCCGCGTCGTGAACCATTGCGAGAACCGCGTACTTTTCCTGCAACGGGACTTCGCGATTGCGAAAAGAAAACGGGTGCGGGAGGTTCTCGTCTTTGTTCCGCATCCAGGCATCAAAAAAGGCTTGGGTTTCCGCCCGGAATCGCTTACGGCAAGCGGGATTCCGTACCAGCGTGCATACGTCCTTCGCAAGGGTCAGTAACTTCTCGGATAGGCTGTGCGGCATGGTTCACCTGCTTTCTGCGGGCCGGGCCAAGCGGGTGACGGGCAGGTGAAACCGCCGCTCCGCTCGACCCGGTTCGTCGGCCGTCGCCGACTCCCGCCCATAGTATAACCGGCCATGCCGAGCGGTTCAGATACCGACGAGAGTGTTTCATGGGCCACGAGTGGCCGTAACATGCCGAAACGTCATTACTCAGGGGTTTTTGCTTACTCCCCGCGAGCCTACTTCGTGAGGGTGCCGTTGTAGAAGTACCGAGCCAACCCGGAACCGCCATCTGATTTGGTGTAGCCGAGGTTCCATTCGGCCTGAAAATCCAGAGTGTTCGATGCAGTCTGCGTATACAATTCGGTACTAATGCCGGCAAGAGTTAGACAGCCATCGGTGTCACACCCGCTCCCTGTCACGTCATACAACACCTGGACCCGGCCGGTACTCATCTGAGTGCCCTTCACGGTAACGGTGCAATTCAACGATCCGATTGCCATTTGTACGCCGTCACCTATGTCGACGGGCGTTCCGTTAACGGTCAGTAAGCCTCCATGTGAACCGAAGTTCCGCGTAATCAGAATCGTGTAACCACCCGTTTCCTGTTCGGGACCGGTAATCGTGTACGAATGGTCAACCTGTCCGGCGTAGAGACCTGGCAGAATACCTTGTGGATCGGGGGCCCCGGGGATACACATCTGCCCCATGCAGAGAGCGATACATGCGGCCGGGAATGCCTTTCGCATGTCGAGTCCTCCGAAATGCCGTAAGAGGGTGCGATCTGCCAACGCCGGGGCAGAATATCGCAAATGGGGTATCCCCATGACTCAACCGCGCCCTGAATCCTCCCGGAAAACGCATGGGGTCGCAGGCCCCGCACACCCGCAGTGCACCGAAAACGACATGTGGTTGAGCAAAGAAGACACCCCATCGGGGAAATATCGTTTCCACGGGACTACTGGGAAAAATCGTCTCTTCGGGGCTTCGGGGTCTGACTTCCGGCTCCTGACTTGATGATGTCTGACCTCTGTCTCCGACGCGCTGGCATCGCGGGGCGGTCCGATCTACCATTTCCGGCGTGCTGCCGCGATCACACATTCGATACGTGCGAATCTGGCCGCTGGCGATTCCGCTGCGGAAACCATTCCGTCACGCGGTCGGCGAACGCGAGGTGGCGGACCCGGTCGTCGTCGAGGTCGAGCTGGCCGACGGGACGCTCGGGTACGGCGAGACGCTGCCGCGGCCTTACGTTTCGGACGAGACGCTGGAGAGCGTTATCCGGTGCCTCCGGGGGGAACTGCTGAACGCGCTGGTGGAGTTGCGGCCGGCGGGCTTCCCGGAGGCGCTCGAGTGCATCGACGCCCTGCCGGATCGGACTCGCGCCGGCGAGGTGATGACGGCGGCGCGGGCGGGGCTGGAGCTGGCCCTGCTGGATGCGTACAGCCGGCATTTCGAGCGGCCGATCGCCGAGGTGGTGGGCTGGCTCGGCTTGCCGGGGCTCGGCCCACCGGGAAGCATCAGGCTGGCGCGGTACGGCGGGGTGATATCGGGCGACGAGGTCGGGAGGCTGGCGTGGTCGGTCCGCAAGATGCGCTGGTTCGGCCTGCGCGATTTCAAGCTGAAGGTCGGGTACGAGGATGATGTCGAACGAATCCGCGCGGTCGCCCGGGTGCTGGGGCGGTCGCTGGGGAGCAAGTTCACGTTGCGCCTGGACGCCAACGGGGCCTGGACACCGGAGCGGGCGGTCGAAGTGTTGAAGGCGGTAACCGACGTGCCCGTTTCGTGCGTGGAACAGCCGCTCGATCGGGATCATGAGTCGGACTTGCAGGCCTTGCGGCAACAGACGGGTGCGAAGGTGATGCACGACGAATCGCTGGTGACCCGGCAGGACGCGGAACGGCTCGTCGAAGCGGGCGTGGCGGACGGGTTCAACATACGGTTGAGCAAGAACGGCGGTTTTCTGCCGGCGTTGCGGCTGGCCCATCTGGCCCGCAAACAGGGGATACTCTGCCAGCTTGGGTGCATGGTGGGTGAGACGAGTATTCTGTCGGCGGCCGGTCGGCGGTTTCTGGAAAACGTGCCGAACGTCACCTTTGCCGAGGGCAGCTACGGGCGTTTTCTGCTGCGGGGCGACGTGGCGTGGAAACCCGTCGGGTTTGGCTATGGTGGCCGGCCGAAGAGCCTGCCCGGGCCGGGATGGGGCGTCACGGTCGACGCGGGGAAGCTGCGGGAATACGTTCGGCCGGGTGTGATCGAGCTGGCCCTGTGAATCCTGCGGACACTTGGCCCGGGGTAGAATGATCGCGAGGCCCATGGGCGCGAGAGCCTCGGCTGATGGAAGAGGTGCCTGTTCAGTTTTCCGATCTGGGAGAACCCACATGTTGTTGAAAACAACATTTGTCGGTGTGATGCTGTCGTTGTCTCCGTTCGTGCAATGCCTGGATCTGATCGACGACGACGGCACGGCGTGCACGATGGTGTTCGTCTACGGCGTGAGCGCCGAGGTGACCGACGCCCAGACGGGCGTTCCGATCACCAACGCGACGCTCACGCTGAGGGACGGCACGCACATCGAGGTGATGGAGCACTTCCCGACCGGCGACTACGTGGGTGCGGGCGAGCGGGAGGGGACGTACACGCTGACGGCCACGGCCAGCGGTTACCAGAGCGTCACCTTCGAAAACATCGTGGTCCAGTCCGACCCGTGCCACGTGATCCCGGTGACGGTGCAGGTTCGGATGCAGCCGGCGGAATAAACGTCGAAACGTCAAAACGCCGAAAGCCGAAACAAGGGCAGGCTCTTACGGGGTGCCCGGCCGGCGGCCCTTGTGCGGGCAGGCCGGGGTGTTGATGCAGGTGTCGGGTAGGCGGAGGCGTTCGACGGGTTTGCCGTTCAGCAGGTGGGATTCCACGATCTCATCCAGGTCTTTGAGGGTGACGAATCCGTACCAAACGCCGTCGGGGTATACGACGATCGTCGGGCCGTGTTCGCACTGGTCGAGGCAGCCGGCGGCGTTGACGCGGATGCGGCCCTTTAGGCTCCGCCGGGCGACGGCGTTCTTGAGCGCGTCGCGGATCGCCTCGCCGCCCTTGCCGGAACAGCAACCTCGCGGATGCCCCTCAAGTCTGACGTTCGTGCACGCGAAAACGTGTTTCTCGAAGCCGGGCATGGGGCCTGCCCCTTTCCGTGGCCCCCATAATAGGCGGTGCCGGAATCGAACGCCAGGCGAATGACGAATGCCGGAATGACCAAGGACGAAACGACGGGAGCCCCGGAGTCGAAACGTCATAAAGTCACAAGTGGGGAGCGGGGAGACGGATGTCGGAGGGGGGGCGGATTGGGGTGGGAGCGGGGAGGCGTTGCATTCCGGGGCGGGATGGAGCATATTGTCGGGATCATGTCCAAGGCGGCGATCTTCTGGGACCGGGATGACACGCTGATAGCCGACCCGGGTTACCTCGACGACCCGGGAAAGGTCGAACTGCTGCCCGGCTCGGCCGAGGCGGTCCGGCGGTTGGCCGAGGCGGGTTTCGAGAACATCATCGTCACCAACCAGTCGGGCGTCGCCCGGGGCCTGTTCGACGAGGCGACGTTGCAGAAGATACACGAGCGCGTGCGCGAGTTGTTCTCCCAGGCCGGTGCGACCATCGACGCGATTTACCACTGCCCCTATCTGCCCGGGGACGAGGCGGTGGTCGAGCGGTATCGCCGGGACAGCGACCTGCGCAAGCCCCGCCCGGGCATGCTGCTCCAGGCGTCGCTGGAGCGGAAGGTCGACCTGGCGTCGTCGTGGTCGATCGGCAACTCGCTGCGCGACGCCCAGGCGGGCCGGGGCGCGGGCACGCGGACGATCATGATCATCCGGGACGAGCCGGACGGTCAGAAGCAAAAAGAACTTGAACGCAACCCGGCGGTTGATTTCGTGGTCGGCTCGCCGGAGCAGGCGGTGGAGATCGTGTTGAAGCACACCAGGTCCGCTTCGCCGGCGGGCGGAAAGAAGCAGACCGGCGGCGACGCCGCCGCGACGCTGGACGAGATCCTGTCCTTCCTGAGGATGGTGGACCGGCGGTCGCAGCACGAGGATTTCTCGCTGTCGCGGCTGGCCGGCACGGTGATCCAGCTCGGGGCGATCGCGGCATTCCTGTGGTCGGTGTTCGGGTGGGTCTTTCTGCCCGAGGAACTGCTCGGCAATCATCTCATGCGGGTCACGCTGGCGGTGTTCCTGCAAATGCTGGCCCTGACGTTCTTCGTCATCTCTTCCAGGGCCCGATAAGGCTGACAATCCGAAAAGGCGCGCCACGGCGGTTCCGCCGGTCGGCGGCCTTGGGTCCATGCACGACGGAGTTCAATAGCGGGGCACGTGAGTTATTCCGGATTATAGGACCTGTCTCAAAAATACCCAATTAAAAACTCGGTTGACCGTTGACTTCGGATTCATCGGATGCCTATTGTTTTCCGAACAATGGGGTGAAACGACCTGCCGGGTTCATGCAAGCCCTGCGGAAGCAGGGCCGGGCCTGAACCACTCCCGCACGGGGACGGCGGGCGCGCCTTGCAGTCCGCGCCGGACGATGTGGCGCCTGAACCACTCCCGCACGGGGACGGCATGGAGGCCCCGATCTCGTGGTCGGGGCGTCAGCCCTTTGGACGGGGGAATGAAGAAGATGAAAAATCTACTGATTTGCGCACTGACGACCGTGGCCATCACATCCGCGGCACATGGAAGCGTTATCACCCTGCAAGACTTGAACAGCGTGGTGGAGTTCAACCCGGCCAGCCAGAACGGGCAGTTCACCTGGCGGGTGGATGGAGTGGATTACATGGCCAAGCAGTGGTTCTGGTACCGGATCGGAGGTGCCGGTCCGGAGTCGTCCGTCGACACGCTGAACCTGCTGCCGCCCAAGGTGACCAATAACAACTTCAACCCGGGAGACGATACGCTGGCCCTGCGCTACCTTGGCAGCGGTTTCAGGATCGACATCATGTTCATTCTGACGGGTACGCCCTGGGGCTCCCGATGGTCCGACATCGCCGAAACCATCACCATCGCGAACACCGGTCCGGTGGCGCTGGATTTCCACTTCTTCCAGTACGTCGATCTGAATCTCGGTCTTGGTCAGTCGGACGACACCGCATGGTTCCCACACAACAACGCGGTCAAGCAGACCACGGCGAACGGCCTGGTGGCCAGCGAAACGGTGATCACGCCGGTGCCGAGCCATCGTGAGGTCAAGCCGGTGCCGATCACGCTGAATAAGCTCAATGACCAACTTCCGACGACTCTTGACGGTACGAGCGGACCGGTGACCGGCGATGTGGGCTGGGCATACCAGTGGGATGTCACGATTCCCGTGGGTGGCGCGTTCCAGATCAGCAAGGACAAGCAGATCGTCCCCGAACCGGCGACGACCCTGTTCCTGGTTCTCGGCGGCCTGGCCGTCAGCCGTCGCCGTTGCCGGGTATAACGCCGTTCGAGGCAATCGAATACATACTCAACCGGGATCGATTCACAGGATCGATCCCGGTTTTGTTTTGGGCCGAGGATGGCCGGCAACGGTTGCCCGGAAGGCGCTGTGGGCATGCTTCGTGCAAGGTGTTATCGGCCTTTTCGCGGACTTTCGCCGGGCAGGAAGGGTCTGTACTGAACAGGGACAGCCGATCGGCCGAAAACGGATATGGGTTTATCACGAAAGGGGGAGACCGTGCCGCAGGCCGACCTTGCCGACCTGAAACCGATGACGCGCGATCGCTGGATCGAGATCGTCGAGCAATCAGGCGATCCGAAGATGGAGTCGCGGGATCGGCGGCAGAACCCGCGTTACAACGCGGGAACGGTGGTCACCCTGGTTTTCGACCCCGAACAAGGTTCCGAGAAAGCCCCGCGCGAGTTGACGAGTTCGGTTCTCGATATTTCCCCGACGGGCATGATGTTGCGCTGCCACTGGGAAATCCCGCACGACACGCCCGTGGGCATCAAGTGGTACCAGGAGAATGACGTCGAGGCCCTGTCGGGGATCGTCAGGCACTGTACGAGCACGGTGGGGGCCTTCAAGGTGGGCATCGAGCTTCGATTCTCCTGAGGCGGTCGCCGGTCGCCGTGGCGACTTTGAGTGCGTCCTAAAACCCTGAAATCACACACCGGCGAGACCTGTCTGCGTGCCTGCCTGTGCGTACACGCAGACAGGCCGCACTGTTTGTGGGCCGTAACGAAACGCAACTTACCCCCCGTTGAATAGCGTAACCCCTTAATCACCAAGAAGTTGAGTGCGGATTGGGATTTCAAGGGTGTGGCTACAGCACCCTTCGGACAGGTTCGTTGGATGTTCAGAGGCGGACGCCGAGCAGGTC
>DATIKE010000302.1:0-1776 GCA_035477895.1 Phycisphaerae bacterium | reverse complement strand
TGTCCTGGCCGCCGGGCGGGGCCTCCGCGATCGGCACATCGCGGCTGAACGATTGCACCGTCAGGAAGGTGATCACCTTGTCGTTGGGCCCTTCGCGGTAGAGCTGCACCTGCGAGTGCTGGTCGGTCGCGCCCAGGGCCTTGATCGGCGTCGGCCCGACGCACACGCCGTCGGTCGGGCGGATCTTGCCCAGGCTTTCGGCATACAACTGCCGATACCAGTCCGCCAGGTCCTTGAGCTGCTGGCTGTACGGCATCATCACGTGCATCTTCTTGCCGCGCTGATCGTACAGGTAGGGGATCATCGCCAGCCGCGCCGCCGGGTTCGTCGCCGGGGCCGGGTCGCTGACCGTCGCGTCCATCGACGCGGCCCCGTCCAGCAGGGCGTCCACGTCTATGCCGCACATCGCCGCCGAGAGCAGCCCGACCGCCGACAGCACGCTGAACCGCCCGCCGACCCCCTCGGGAACGATCAGCGAGCGATATCCTTCCTGGTCCACGATCTTGCGCATAGTGCCGGCCGCGGCGTCCGTCGTCACCACGATTCGTTCACGGGCCTTCTTCTCTCCCAGCGCCTCGATCAGTCGGTCGCGCACGATGAGGAACTGCGCCGATGTCTCGGCCGTCTCACCCGACTTGCTGATCACGTTCACCAGCGTCCGCGACCAGTCCTTTCCCGCGAGGTTGAACACCGCCTCGCAGTGCACCGGATCCACGTTGTCCAGGACGAACAACCGCGGCCCGCGGCGCTCGTCCGCCGGCAAAAGGTTGTACGTCGACGGGTTCAACGCCGTCTGCAGCGCGATGTTCCCCAGCGCCGATCCGCCGATGCCCAGCACCAGCAGGTTATCCGTCGATCCGAGATAGTCCTGAACGACCCGCTTGATCTCGGCCAGTTGCGGCCGTTCGAGCGGCAGCTCGCGGAACCGGTGCCGCCCTTTTTCCCGCTCGGCCGCGATCTCCTTCAGGATCGACTCCACCCGCGGTTCCAGCTTCTTGAGTTCCGCCTCGGCCAGCGCGTGCTCGCCGAGCCTGGCGTCCATCACGAATTGCGTGTCCAGTCGAATCGATTCCATCTTGCTCATGCTCAAGAACCCGCCTCGTCTTCGGTCACCGGTTCCAGGTCGGCGTACTCCAGGATCAGCGTCTTTTCCCCGTGGCGCTCGAACAGAATGCGGGCCCGGGTTCGGGAGCCGCCGCGCTCGATCCAGATCAGCCGGCCGATTCCCATCCGCCGGTGGTGAACCAGTTGCCCCTGTCGCCATTCAGTCTCGCCCGCCGGAACATCCGTCATGTCCGGCTCGTCACCCCCGGTATCATATCCATTCCCGTCGTCCATGCTGACTTCGGACCATTTCACCTCTTTTTTCGGCAACTCCCGCAGGAACATCGACTTCAGCCGCCGATCGCTGATCCCCCGCAGCTCCCGCCACTTCGACCATGTCAGGGCCAGCACCCGCCTGGCCCGGGTCATGCCCACAAAACACAGCCGCCGCTCCTCCTCCACATCGCCGCTCTCCATGATCACCCGCTCGTGCGGCATGAGCCCGTCTTCCATCCCGACGATGAAAACCGTGTCGAACTCCAGCCCCTTGGCCGAGTGCATGGTCATCAGGGTCACCGCCCCGAGCGTCTCGTCGATCGCGTCCACGTCGCTCACCAGCGCGATCTGCTGCAGCCACTCGGCGACCGACCCGTCGCCGCCCGGATGCTGGCGGTCGTACTCGGCCGCCGCGGTGATGAGTTCGTCCGCGTTGGCCAGCGCGTCCTCGTCCTG
>DATIKE010000301.1:0-1995 GCA_035477895.1 Phycisphaerae bacterium | reverse complement strand
GTCGATGGAACGCAAGATCGCCCTGGAAGGTCTTCGGCGGCTGGTGATGAAGACGCCGGTGGACACCGGGCGGGCTCGGGGCGGCTGGCAAGTCTCGATCGGCCGCCCGCCGGCGGGTCAGGCGGACCGGAAAGACCGGGCCGGAGACGCCACGATCCTGGCGGGCTCTGGCGTCATTGACGAGATCAAGACGCCGGTCAAGTGCGTGCTGGGCAACAACGTCGAGTACATTGAGAAGCTCGAGCACGGCGGCAGTAAGCAGGCGCCGAACGGGATGCTTGGATTGACGGTGGATGAATTGAGTGCGATGTTCACATGACAAGCAGCGATCTCCACAATGCGGTTCGGGAACGGTTCAGCGACGAGGTCGGAGAGGGCCTGGAGCTGACCGTGATCTACGACAACGATCCCCAAAGCCCGCCGGCGGACGGGTCGATCTGGTGCCGGTGCTCGATCAAGCGGGCCGACACGATTCAGGTGGAGATCGGACCGTCGAGCTATCGCAAGCACGGGCGGGTGTATGCCCAACTGTTCGGGCCTGTGGCGGCGGGAGACGGGGACTTGCTGGAGCTGGCGGACGGGATCGAGGCCGCCTTCCAGGGCGTGACGGCCGGCGGCGTGAGATATGGTGCTGTGACCGTTCGGCCCGTCGGGGTGGACGGACATGAATATCAGGTGAATGTCGAGATCCCCTTCATGGCGGATTGACGTTGATGGGAGGCCATGGCCTCCGGGAGGTTACAGATGAGTGACACTTCAAGAGTACAACTGGCCTACATCAAGGAGTCCAACTTCAACACGAAGAAGACGGGCTCGAATCTGCAGATCATCCGCAAGCTGTCTGAGGATCTTGCCCTCCAGGCCCAGACGCACGTCAGCGGGGAAATGAGCGCCGACCGCCAGACGTCCGGCATCCGCCGGGTGCAGTTCAGTACGGCCGGTCCTGTGAATTATGAGCTGTCCTACGGGACCTACGACGATTGGTTGGCGTCGGCGCTGCAATCGACGTGGCAGTCGCCGGTGACCAATGGACCCAAGATCACGATCGCGGCGGCGGCCACGACGAACAAGTACACCGACTCCGGCAACGGGTTCAATTCCTTTGTGGTAGGGCAGTGGGTCTACGTCACCGGCTTTGCGAACGCGGCCAACAATGGGTACGCCAAAATCGTCTCCAAGGCGGCGGGGGAGATCGTGGTGGCCAAGACGCTGGTGACCGAGAGCGTCGGACCGAGCGTCACGGTCAAGCAGGGGGGCTATGTGGTCAACGGGACCACGCTGGACACGTACAACCTGGAGCGGGCGTATTCCGATCTGGTCCAGGAACTCGCCCTGTTCAAGGGTCAGGCGGTCAATCAGTGGTCATTCGATCTGCCGACCGCCGGTGCGATCACCGGCGCGTTCAACTTCATCGGGGCGTCGGAAGAGCAGTTGACGGCCAGTGGGGGCACCGGCTACACGGCGGCCTCGACGACTCGGCCGTTCGGCAGTCTGGATTTGACGAATCTGATTGAGAACAACGCGAACATGCAGATCCGCTCGCTGTCGTTCACGTACGACAACCAGCTCCATCAGCGGCTGGTCGCCGGGGCGGCCGGCGTGCTGAGCATCGGGTCTGGCCCGATTCGAATCGAGGGCTCACTGGAGGCGTACTATACCGACAAGACGTTGTACGAGAAGTACGTCAACGAGACGGTGTCCCAACTGGCGGTGGCCCTGCGGGACCCGGACGGCAACGGGTACGTGATCGAGTTCCCGCGGGTGGCGTTCAGTTCTGGCAACCGGGGATCGTCGCAGAGCCCGGACACGCTGGCTCGGATGAACTTCACGGCCTACAAACATCCGACCGAAGGGGTCACGGCCCGTATCGCGCGGTTCCCTGCGGCCTGATAGAGTTCTCAATAGGCATAACAAGCACCCCAATCAAAGGAGATCATTGTGGCAAAGATTGGCTCGATCATGCTGGATCTGGAACGTGTCGAGAAAGGCACCTGG
>DATIKE010000300.1:0-11811 GCA_035477895.1 Phycisphaerae bacterium | reverse complement strand
CCGGCCTTCCGACTGGACCTTCCGCGACGCATGGAAGCTGTCTTACGCGCGGGCCTGCCACGTGGCCGGGGAACTGGTGAACCGCGGCGTGGATGTGCGGACGATTCGCATCGTCGCCGTCGGTGACGCCGAGCCGATCGTGACCAAGGATCACGAACCCGCCCGCCCGGGGGACAATCGCCGGGTGGAGATCATCGTTCGCGAGTCGCTGATCGACGACTACGCCGGCCGTGGTGTCGCTTCGCGACCGGCTGAGACGCAACCGGTCGGCCGGCCGACGACAGCAGTCGGATCGTAGACGAGTGTGCCAACCCAAGCGGATGTTTTTGACAGCCGGGTCTGGTTCCGTGTTCGTCTGGTAATCCCGATACAAGGTGCCCAAGGCGGCGGGAACGGTTGCGATTCCCGGGTGTCCGCTCACCACCACTTCTGGAAGAACTTAATCGCCTGCGGGCCGAACCAGTCGACCAACACGCTGTCGCGGATGAGTGTCGGGTTCGACTCGGGCGCCGCCAGAACTTCCAGCTCGCGCTGGAGATTGCCGGCGCAGCCGTCCAGGAAGCCGCCGCAGCAGCCGAGGGCGAGGATCGCAAGCCCGATTGTTCTTCTTGTTTTGTTCTTGTTCATGATCGATTCCGGTCGCGTGTCGGATCAGGGTTTCTCGTTGCACGCGCAGACCATTTTGCCACAGCCCGGACAGCCCGTGCCGTACTTGGCGTGAATCGCCCCGGTGAGGTCCACGTCCATGACGTTGGCCAGCGTGGCCAGCCAGGCCATGACATCCGCGAATTCCTCCTCGAGGTTCTCGCGGTTGCCGCCGTCGCCGATGGCCGCCGCCAGCTCGCCGATCTCCTCGACGAGCCAGACGAACGTCCCCGCCGGCCCGCGGGCCCGGTCCTTGTGCGAGTACATCTTCTCGATCAGGTCCTGGAAGTCCCGCAGTTCCATGAGTGCTCCCGCCCCGGCCGGCGATTCAATAAGCGGCCACGAGCGTCAGGTATCGTGCGTTCCAGGAGCCTCTCCCAATACCCGTGTGGGACCGGCTTCCAGCCGATCAGATTTCAGGGTTTTGGGATAGGCTCTTACTGCGTCATGATATCGGTCGTCGTGGGGGCGGGCAAACCGCGGGCCGGCCGGACGATGCGATAGGGTTCGAAACAGTTTTGGCGGGGTATCATAGTCCCAGGTGGTTGTGTGGAGTCAGATCGGCACATGCCGGACTCAGTCCTTGCACGAAATAAGTTCGGTCGCCCAATCGATCGGGCCCTTGCCTGCCGCAGGCAGGGAATCCCGGTCCAGCAATTCGCCTGCCCTGTGTTTTTGGTGCCCGCCGCAGTTGTCACGGAACCCCCTCCGGGCCAATTTCACCGCCCTTGACCTTGGACGGGTCGCGTGCGACAATGCTGTGCTCTGTCAATCGGCCGGGTGTCGGCAGGTGCCCGCCGGGCCGGGATTTGTGGTGATGGCATCGGCGCGGGCGTTTGGGCCGGGCGTCGGCATTGTGGGAGTCAGCATTCGTGTACGCGATCATTGAAGACGGCGGCCGGCAGTACAAAGTTGCCAGCGGCGACAAGCTCTACGTGGACCTCCGGGCGATTCCCGAGGGCCAGGACACCATCGAGTTCACCCAAGTCCTGGCGGTCGGCGAGGGGGCCAAGGCGAAGATCGGCCAGCCGCTTATCGACGGCGCCAAGGTCGTCGCCAAGGTGGCCGGCGAGGTCAAGGGCCGCAAGGTCACCGGCTACAAGTTCCGCCGCCGCAAAAACTACCGCCGCAAACTGGGTCATCGCCAGCAGTATCTCGAAGTCACCGTCAGCGACATCGTCTGCTGACGTCCGTCGGACCTGATAGGATGTAGTTTCTCTGCACGTGAAGCCCTCGGCCATTCCGTCGGGGGCTTTGTCATGCGCGGTATCCCTTCATCATGGATAGATCAACGTGTCCTTATCGTCCGCCGGCGTCTGCTTGCCGCCGGGCGTTGGCGGGTTGCCGGCCGAGCGATCGGACTCCTGCGCACCCTGGTTTGTCCACTGCGTGTAGATGTTGTCACCGTTCAAGCCGGCGGTCGGCTTGGCGACCCATCCCACATGGGCGTCGGCAAAGAGCGCGTTCTGGCCTTCGCCATCGCCCTGCCCGCCGTGGTTCGGCGAATTCCACGTCCGCCAATCGTCGGGTGGTGCATTCAAGCCGACATTGATCGGCGGTGGGGCGGGCAGGCCGCCATCAATGGCCGCGCCAAATGGCCCCTTGTCTGCCGCCAGCACCATGCGGGGGTCGCGTTCGCTCGATGGCCGCCCCAGCTTGCCGAAGGGCACCTGGTAGCCATAGCTGACCTGAGACCACCCCTGTTTCACCTGGGCGGGTGAGGCCGGCCCGGTGATGTCACCCTGTCCGAAGTCCCAGTAGTCCATTGGGTTCGCGTCAGCGTTCGGCATATCGGTGGATGACGGGCACACGAATGGTTTGGGGGAGGAGATCTGCATCCGAATCAGCGTCCATAACTCGCGGGTCGTTGAGATTCTGCCTGGTCGAGGGTTCATGTTCAGGATATCGCCGGCTGTCGGGTTGCCGGCCTTGCCGCGGTAAGAACCGATGGCCCCGGTGTAGTCGATGCCGCCCGGGGGAGCCGATTCGTCTGAGCTGTCGAAGAAGTCGGGCCATGCGTTGTTGTTCTCGTTTGCGTATGTGTAGAATCCCACGCCCATGCCTTTCAGGTTGGCTGCACAAACGCTGCGTTTGGCCAATTCGCGGGCCCGGGCCAGCGAGGGAAGCATGATGGCGAATATCAGGGCATAGATCACGAGCATGACCTGGGCGACGGCACCGGTGGAGATCCCGGCGATGGCCAATCCCTTGCCGCCGAACTGTTTGGGATCGCGGTTGATCTTCACCAGGGCCACGATGCCGCAGACGATCGCGACTAGGCCCAGAGGCGGCAGGCAGAAGCCGAGGACACCGCAGATCAATGCCGCCGTAGCCCAACCTTTTCGGCCGGGGTCGGCCGGTGGAATGTGCTGCGTCTCGGTCGGCGGGCTCATGCGGGGCATCGGCGGGGGCGGGACGGCGGATGGTTCCACCGGCTGCGGCTGTTCACCGGCCGGCCCCGGAATAGTCACCGACGCATTGCAGTTTGGGCACTCGCACCGTCCGCCGGCGTATTCGTCGCCCACTTCGATTGGTGTGCCGCACCGGCTGCATGGGAACTGGATGGCCATGAGATGCCTCCTGGAAAGGGATTGCCTGGAGTTGCCGGGGAACCTTACAGGGCCAGCGGGAGGAATGCAACGTCGCTGTCCGTTATGACAAGGATCCAGTCGAATTCGTCAGGACGTTTGCGCCGGTACCGTCGCGTCACGGGTCCGCAGACGCCGGCCGACCTCATACAGCGTCGCGACGTCCTCCGGGTGGATTGAACCGTCAGGCAGCGGGTCGGTGTTCAGCAGCAGGTTGGCGTTCCGGGCTTCGGCGTCGGCCAGCATCTGCATCACGTCGTCAGGAGCCCGGTGTTCACCGTCGCTCTCCCGGCTGTAGTTCCACCCCTTGGGCTGGAGCGTGGTGCAGATCTCGATCGGCTTGCCGCGATTCTTCTCCCATGCGCGGACCGCGACCTCGTTGGTGATCCTGTGGGTTGTGACCTTGTGTTCCGGGGCGGCGAAGTCCTCGTCGCCGTTGGCGCCCTGCTTGAAGGAAATGAGACACCCCGGCTGCACTGAGCGGACCAGCGCGTAGGTTTCATCGATGGGGTAGAGGTCGGGTCGTTGGTAATACCCGGCGATCGGGTCAGACCAGATGCCGGCCACCGGTCCGTACTGCGTGAGCAACTCGCGAAGCTGCTGATGGACGTAATCGACGTATATGCGGAAGTCTTCGTCCCTGGTGAAACGATAGGTTGTCTCGGGCTTTTTGTAAGCCGGCCGGGCGATGGGGCATTGCTCGCTTCGCGGCATGAAGTAGGGGTGCTTCCAATCGGCGGCGTAAGAATAGTAGAGGAAGAGACCGAGCTTTCTGCGCCGGCAGGCCTCGGCCAACTCGCCGATCAGGTCGCGTCGCGCGGGGCTTTCGACGCTGTTGTAGCCGGTCGCGCGGGTTCTGAAGAGGCAGAAGCCGTCGTGGTGCTTGGCGGTGATGTTGACGTACTTCATGCCGGCGGCGACGGCCATGTCGGCGATGACATCGGCGTCGAACCGGTCAGCCGTGAATGTGTCCTTCAGCTTGACGTACTCTGCGACGGGAATCGCCTTTCGGTACATGACCCATTCGCCGGCCCCGAGCTGGCTGTACAGCCCGTAGCGGATGAACAGCCCGAATCGGGCCTGCGTGAACCAGTCGAGGCGGGCCTTACCGCCGGCGCTTCTTCCTGAAGGTCTGACGATTGTTATCCCGGAAGAATCTACAATCAGGCTTGGCGCACATGGGGGGGCTGTGTACTGCACGGGATCTTTTGGATGGAGGAAGAGGATCAACCCTCCAGAGAGACATGTCACGACCAGCGAGGGCCCGTCTGTGGCAGACAGGCGGACACGCACAGGCAGGCCCTCTCGTTCGTCCTGCTTCGGGAATCCGTCCCCCCGGTCGTGGGATGGCCTGCCCGCCGGCAGGCAGGGAATCCCAGGAGCGGAGGGACCGAGATGGGAATCTCGGTCCAGCAAAGCATCGCCTGAATGAGAGAGAAAAGGGAGTTGCCCGCAGATCCCGCAGATCGACGCAGATTTTCGACACCACCGGCGGCGGCAAGGCCGACACCGTGCTGGTGGCCGAAGGAATCGGAGAAGTTCCATCCAAACTCATGCCCAAGGCCGAGGTTTGTGACCTCGGCGACGGCCGGGTCGAGGTGATGCCGACTTGTCGCGGATCATTTCCAATGCCATGCGCGCGGTTCGGGCGGCAGCGTCCTCGGTGCCGAGCGAGCGGATGACGGTGTCGAGGTCGGCCCTGACTGCCGTGCGGCGGGCCTCGTCGGCCAGCAGATCGAGGGCCTCGTCGGCGATCGGGTCGGTGGACGTGTAGTAAGGCATGAATTCAGGCACCGCCCGCTTGCCGGACAGAATGTTGACCAGGCACAGGTGCGGGGTGTGGATCAGAAAGCGGCCGGCCAGCCGATAACCCCACTTCGACCCGTTGTACATGACGACCATCGGCACGCGGTGCCAGGCGACCTCGAGCGTGGCGGTCCCCGAGGCCACGAGAGCAAGATCGGCGGCGGCCAGGATCTCCGTGTTGCGACCGATCTCGACCCGGTGGCGGAACGATTCGCCGGTCAGGCCCGCGCGGATCATGGCCGCGACGTTCCGATCGGCGGCGGCGAAAAGAAAGGCTGCCCGCGGGTAACTCGCGGCCAGCTTCCGGGCAACCTCAATCTGCCCCGGAAGCACTTCGAGCACTACATGCCGGCGCGAGCCCGGCAGGCAGGCAATGACCGGCGAGCCTGCCTCTTTGTACTGGTTCACGGTCGCCGGGTCGGCCCGGAGTTTCCGAAGCTGGGCCACCAGCGGGTGGCCGACGAACCGGGCGTCGACTCCACGGCCGCGGAAGTACTCCTCCTCGAACGGCAGAATGGCGGCCAGCCGGTTGACCCGGCGGCGGAGTCGCCGGATGCGCCAGGGGGCCCAGGCCCAGAGTTGCGGGGCGATGTAGCCCAGCACGGGGACGCCGGCGGCCCGGATGTGCCGGGCCATCGGCAGGTGCAGGGCCGGCGAGTCCACCAGGATCGCCAGGTCGGCGGGGTCCCGGGTCATCCGGTGCCGGATCTGTCGGACCAGCCGCCAGGCCCGGGCGGCCAGCCGAACGGCGCCGAGCAGCATGGCGGATCGCTGCGTGAAGTCGTCGACCGCCTCGCAGCCCGCCTGCTGCATGAGGGGGCCGGCCACTCCCCAGAAGCTCGCCCGTGTTTCCAGGGTTCGGACAGCCTGGATAAGTGCCGCGGCATGGCGGTCGCCGCTCGGCTCGGCGGCGGAAATGAAGATGCGCGGCGGCGGGTAATCAGTCGGCGAGTTGCCCGGCAGCATGAGCCGTTTCCCTTGGTGGTAACAGTACTTACGACGTCGAGGGGACTGTACACGGAAGGGAGCGGACCGGTCAAACGGCCGAGAGTAAACAGACGGATCGCCTCCCCTGGGGACGCGGCAAAACGGGGAGCTGTCGGAGGTGACGATGGTCGGCAAAGATGCGGTGTTGGTAAGTTGGCGGGGCTTGGTTTATGATGCCGGATTCCTGTATCGCCCCGGCCGAAATCCCTGGCCGCAGGGCCCCGGAAGGGGTGTCTGCATATCGGGCCGGCTGCGGGTGAGTCCGCCCATGGCGGATGTGGGTAACAACGCGGGCGGGCCGCGGCCGCTGTCGGGTTTTTGCGACGCCTGATCGGCGAGGAGAACAGAGTTGTCGCGACGGGAGGTGCGTCTTGGCGTCCGAATTGGTGAAGAGCCTGATCGACTCCGGTGTGCATTTCGGTCATCGCACGAGTCGGTGGAACCCGAAGATGGCCCCATACATCTTCGGTAAGCGAAACCTGATTCACATCATCGACATCCGCGAGACAATCAAGGGAATCCTGCGAGCGAGGAAGTTTCTGGCCAGGGTGGTGGCCAACGGCGATGACGTGCTCTTCGTCGGCACGAAGCGTCAGGCGCGCGTGTCCGTCGAGGGGGTGGCCAAGCGCACGGGCATGCATTCCGTGACGGAGCGCTGGCTGGGCGGGACGTTGACCAATTTCCGTACGATTCGTTCGCGGCTGGCGCGACTGGAGGAACTCGAGGCCATCGAAGCCGACGGCATGGCCGGCAAGTACAGCAAGAAGATGATCTCGGCCCTGAGCCGCGAGCGGCGCAAGATCCGGCGCAACCTCGACGGCGTGCGGAGGATGGACAAGCTGCCCGGAGCCCTGGTGATCGTGGACACCAAGCGCGAGCACATCTCGGCCCTGGAGGCTCACAAGCTGAAGATACCAGTGGTGGGGCTCATCGATACGGATTCGGACCCGGACCAGGTGGACATCCCGATTCCGGCGAACGACGATGCGATGCGGGCGATCGAGATGATTCTGAGCGAGCTGGGCAATGCGATCGACGAGGCCCGCAAGGCCCGGCCCGCGAAGGATGAGGAGGGCCCGTCACAACGTCCTGCACGGCGATCCGGCAGGGCGACAGCCCGGGCGGAGGCGGAGGAGATCCCCGCCGCCGAGGCGGAGGGGTCCACGGCGGAAGCCGCCGGCGCGTGAAAAGGGGCCTCCGCGCCGCGGTTGAACCTTCCGGCGTGTGGGTGCCGGCCGGCATTCTCAGGGTACAAGTGGCTGCGGTCCTGCCCCCGGCGGGCCGATCTGACAGGAGCGATGGAGTCTATGGCAGAGATCAGTGCGGCAATGGTCAAGAGTCTGCGAGAGCGAAGTGGTCTGCCGATGATGGACTGCAAGCAGGCTTTGATGGAAGCGAACGGCGATGAAGAGGCGGCCCTGGAACTGCTGCGGAAGCGCGGGGCGACGGCGGCGGCCAAGAAGGCCGACCGGGCCACGTCCGAGGGGCGCATCGGCGGGTACGTCGACGCGGCAAAGGGCGTCGGTGCCCTGGTCGAGATGCAGTGCGAGACCGCCCCGGTGGGCAACAACCCCGAGTTCCGGACCCTGGCGGCCAAGATCGCCAAGCACGCGGCGATCACCGGCTGCACCGATTCCCGGAAGATCATGGGCGAGAAGTTCGTGGATGATCCCGGCGTCACGATCGAGGGCTTGATCCACGACGTGCTCAACCGGATCCGCGAGAATCTCAAGATCGGGCGGATCGTCCGCGAGACGGGCAAGGTCGCGACTTACGTGCACCACACGGGCAAGCTCGGCGTGCTGCTGGTCGCGGACGGCAAGGCGGATGAAAACGCCGAGCTGGTCAACGATATCTGCATGCACATCGCGGCGATGCGGCCCGAGGCGGTCCGGCGCGAGGAGATGCCGCCCGACGTCGTCGTCAAGGAAGAGGACATCGCCCGCGAGCAGATCAAGGCGTCCGGCAAACCGGAGAACATGCTCGACCGGATTCTCAAGGGCAAGATGGACAAGTATTTCGCCGAGACCGTCCTGCTCGAGCAGGCGTTCGTCAAGGACGACAAGAAGACGGTCGCCCAGGTGGCCAAGGCCGCCGGTGTCGAGATCAAGAAGTTCGTCCGGGTGACCGTCGGCGGTTGAGCCCTGGCGCCGGCGCGCGGGTCAACAAGTTGACCCGTGCCACCTGCGATTCTATCCTGCATTCGCGCGTCATCCGGCGCGCCCGTTCGTCAGGGCGGGTGCGCCGGTTCACCATTCGGCCCGAAGGGAGTCGATTACCATGGCACAGGCAAAGCCCGTCTACAAGCGTGTTCTCCTGAAACTGAGCGGCGAGGGGCTGGCGGGCTCGGAGGGGTTCGGTATCTCGCGCGATGCCTTGCAGGCTCTGACGGCGGAGATCCGCGAAGTGCACGCGCTCGGCGTCGAGCTGGCAATCGTCGTCGGCGGCGGGAACATCCTGCGCGGCAACGCGTTCGCGCGCAACGGCGACTTCCCGGAGGCCACCGCCCACTACATGGGCATGCTGGCCACGGTCATGAACGCGTTGGCCCTGCGGGAAGCGCTCGAAGCCATCGGGATCCAGGCCCGCGTGCTGTCGGCCCTGCCGGTCAACTCGGTCTGTGAGACGTTTTATCGCCTGCGGTGCCTGCATCATCTGGAAAAAGGCCGCGTGGCGGTCCTGGCCGGCGGCACCGGTCGGCCTTTCGTAACCACGGATACCGCCGCGGCCCTCGGGGCGGCCGAGATCAGCGCCCAGGCCGTCCTCAAAGCCACCCAGGTCGACGGCGTCTACACCGCCGACCCGAAGAAGGACCCGAAGGCGAAACGCTACGACAAGTTGACCTACGACCAGGTCATCAACGACCGCCTGGCGGTCATGGACCTCAGCGCGATCGAGATATGCCAGCGCTGCCGCATCCCGATCGTGGTGTTCAATCTGCACAAGGCCGGAAACCTCAAACGCGTGCTGATGGGCGAGCCGGTCGGGACGTCCGTGACGGAGAAGGGGTGAAGAAAACGCCGAAACGCCGAAACGGAATGGCGGAACGCGACACGGGCCGGAGGTTAAAGCATGTTGGAGCGATTCACCGATCGGGCCCGCAAGGCCATGGCCTTTGCCAATCAGGAAGCCCAGCGGTTCCGCCACGAATACATCGGCACCGAGCACATCCTGCTCGGGCTGATCAGGGAGGGCACGGGAGTCGGCGCGAACGTCCTGAACAACCTGGGCGTGAACCTGAACCATATTCGCGCCGAAGTGGATAAGCTGGTCAGGCACGGGCAGCAGGACGTGGGCGTGGGCAAGCTGCCGCAATCGCCGCAGGCCAAGAAGGTCATCGAATATGCGATTGAAGAGGCACGCGGTTTGAACCACCATTACGTCGGCACCGAGCACCTGCTCCTGGCTCTGATTCGCGAGCAGGATGGTGTGGCGGCCACGGTGCTGCTCAACCTCGGCTTGAAACCGGAGGGGGTTCGCCGGGAAGTGCTCCATCTGCTTGGTGGGGGCGGGGACTCGGCGCAGGGGACGGAAGGATTCATCTACCTGAATGAGCACGCCGGCGAACTGGGCGCATCGGGGCTGATCGAACACGCGGTGAAAGTCCTCAATCTCGCGGCCGATCAGGCGGGTTTTGAAGGCAATGACTCACTCAAGGCAGAGCTCCAGAGCCAGGTCGAACGTCTTCGTGCACTTCTGACTGGCAGATGATCGCACCGCCTTCCGGCTATATCGCGATCCGCAGGCCGCTTCATCCCCTCGCGTTTTGAGGAACCGGGAGGGTCAAGTATTATTCTGGCTGTGGTTTTGGTTTAACCTGAGCGTGGCAGCGCGAGGTGCGGAGAATGAACCAGCGGGCGTTGATCGGGGAACTGAGCGGACACGATGGCCAGGAAGTCACGCTGTCCGGCTGGCTGTACAACAGCCGGGTCAGCAGCAAGGTCACGTTTATGGTCGTCCGGGACGGCACGGGGCTGTGCCAGTGCGTCGTCGGCAAGGACGCGGTGCCGGCCGAGGTGTTCGAGCGGGCGTCGCGCCTCGGGCAGGAGTCGAGCCTGCGGGCGACCGGCACGGTGCGGGCGGAAGAGCGTGCGCCGGGCGGATACGAGTTGCACGTCAGCGGCCTGGAGGTCGTCCACCCGACCAGCGACTACCCGATCACGCCCAAGTCGCATGGCCACGAGTTCCTGTTCAAGAATCGGCACCTCTGGTTCCGGTCCCGCCGGCCGACGGCCATCATGCGCGTCCGGCACACGGTGATCGACGCCATCCGCCGGTTCTTTAACGACAACGGCTTCATGCTGATCGATACGCCGATCTTCGCTCCCTCGGCCGGTGAGGGCGCCCAGACGTTGTTCGAGGTCGACTACTTCGGCGAGCCGATGTACCTGGCCCAGACCGGTCAACTCTACCTGGAGGCAGCGGCTCTGGCCTACGGCAAGGTCTACTGCTTCGGGCCGACCTTCCGTGCGGAAAAATCCAAGACCCGCCGGCATCTCACCGAATTCTGGATGGTCGAGCCGGAAATTGCCTGGGCCCGGCTCGAGGACGTGCTCGACGTGGCCGAGGATTTCGTGGTGTCGATCGTCCAGCGGGTGCTCCGGGATCACCGCGCGGACCTGGAGTTCCTCGGGCAGGACGTCAGCCGACTGGAACGGATCGTAAAACCGTTTTACCGGATCACCTACAGCGAGGCGGCTGATATCCTTCGCGGCCCGAAGGCCAGGGCGCTTCTGGATAAGGATCTGGCCGCGGGCCGGGCCCGGTTGGTCGAGCTGGAGCAGATGATCCAGGGCAAGGAGAAGGAGTTGGCCGGCCCCGGCGTAAAGAAGCATCGGCAGGACCGGTTGGCGGCCGAGGTCATCGAGCATCGCGAGGAACTGGCTGAACTGGCTGAGCAGGTCAGGAATATCCCGCACCACATGGAGCTGGCCGAGAATTTCGAGTGGGGCAAGGACCTCGGCGGCAGTGACGAGACGATTATTTCCCGGCTGCACGATCGGCCGGTGTTTGTGTCGCATTACCCGCGAGGCTGCAAGGCTTTCTACATGAAGCGCGACGAGCAGGACCCGCGCGTGGTGCGGAACTTCGACCTGCTGGCTCCGGACGGCTACGGCGAAATCATCGGCGGCTCGCAGCGCGAAGAGGATCTGCGGGTGCTGCTGGACCGGATGGCCGAGGATAACATGCCGACCGAGCCTTACGAGTGGTACCTGGATCTACGGAGGTACGGCAGCGTGCCCCACGGCGGGTTCGGACTCGGCGTCGAGCGAACCGTCGCCTGGTTGTGCGGGCTGAAACACATTCGCGAGACGATCGCCTTCCCGCGGATGATGGGCAAGGTCTATCCGTGACATCTTGTGTCAACCCGGGGACGAAAGTCGCCCCCCGTATGTTCACGGGGGCCAATGGAGGGCTTGGCGACCGGATGGGTGGTCGAATAGAATCGGAGGCAGGCCCGCGCGGTCAGAGTGCGGCAGGGATGCCGTGCTCCAGGGTACGGGCCGTTGTGTTTTCCGTGGGACCGGGTAGGTGATTATGCCCGAGGTGACCGTACAGCAGATTCAGTCGTGCGGCGTGGTCGGGGCCGGCGGGGCCGGATTTCCCACGCACGTCAAGCTCAACGCCAAGGCCGGAACGATCATTCTCAACGCCGCCGAGTGCGAGCCGCTGCTCCACAAGGACAAGGAGATGCTGCGGGCCTACCCGGGCGAAATCATCGCCGGGCTGCAGGCGGCCAAGGAACTGATAGGTGCGAACGAGGCGGTCATCGGCATCAAGGGCA
>DATIKE010000299.1:0-5054 GCA_035477895.1 Phycisphaerae bacterium | reverse complement strand
CCCGGGCGGGTGACCAGGTTGTGGTCGAACTCGCCGAGTATCCGTCGCGAGGTCAACCGGCCCGCGGTGTGATCGTCGAGGTCCTCGGCCGGCGCGGCGACCCCGGGATCGACACCCTGAGCGTGATCCGGCAGTACCACTTCCGGGATGTTTTCAACCAGGAGGTGCTCGACGCGGCTCGCGCGGCGGTGGACACGTACGATGCAGAGGTGGAGCTGACTGGGCGGGAGGATCTCCGCGGCGAAGTCGTGGTCACGATCGATCCGGACGACGCCCGGGACTACGACGACGCGATCTCGATCCGCCCTCTTGGCCGGGGACGGTTCGAGCTTGGCGTCCACATCGCCGACGTGTCGCGGTTTGTCGAGGCCGGCGGTCCGCTGGACGAGGAAGCCACCCTGCGCGGCAACAGCATCTACTTTCCCCGTCACGTGATCCCGATGCTGCCCGAGGTGTTGAGCAACGGTTTGTGCAGCCTCCAGGAAGACCGACCCCGGCTGACCAAGAGCGCGTTTATCCAGTATGACGCCCAAGGTCACCGGGCAGGTTCACGTTTCGCCAATACGGTCATCCGGTCATCCAAGCGGCTGACATACGGCGAGGCGACGGCGATCCTCGATGGGCGGACAGCCGGCTTCGATCGGGAGGTGATCGCCCTGCTGCAACGGATGGACCGGCTGGCCCGGGTTATCCGGAAACGGAGGCTGGCGGCCGGCATGATCGTCCTGGATCTGGCGGAAATCGAGCTGGTCCTGAACGACGAGGATCAGGTCGTCGATGTGGCGCCGACCGACACCAGCTTCTCGCACACCATCATCGAAATGTTCATGGTCGAGGCGAACGAGGTGGTGGCCGAGCTTTTTACCCGGCTGGACGTCCCCCACCTTCGCCGAATCCACCCTGAGCCCCCTGCCGACGCCGAAAACAAGCTGCGGCAGTTCCTGCGGGTGCTGGGAAAACCAATCCCCAAGAAGATGGACCGCGAGACGATGATTCGCCTCCTGGACTCGGTCAAGGGCAAGCCGGAGTCGTTCGCGGTGAACCTGGCGGTGCTTCGGTCGATGGCCCAGGCGGAGTACTCGCCGAAGATGATCGGCCACTTCGCGCTGGCCGGCAGGCACTACGCCCATTTCACCTCGCCGATCCGGCGATACCCGGACCTGACGGTGCATCGGCTGCTCGATCTCCACGTCCGCGGCAAACTCGGAGGTCGGCACGGCCGGGAAACGGTGCCCAGCCGCTCGGACCTGGAGGAGATCGGCCGGCGCTGCAGCTATACGGAGCGCGAGGCCGAGGCGGCGGAGCGCGAGCTGAAGAAGATCAAGATTTTGCGCCTGCTGGAGAGCCGGCTGGGTGATGTCGAAGAAGGCCTGGTGACGGGTGTGTCGAACCTGGGGATCTTCGTGCAGTTGCGGCGATACCTGATCGACGGCCTGATTCGCTTCCGCGATTTGCCGGCTGACTGGTGGGACGTCGACGCGGCCGGGGGCTGCGTGACCGGGCGGCAGCGCGGCATCCGAATCGCGATCGGCGACGCACTACCGGTGCACATCGCGGCGGTGGACGTGCCGGCGCGGGAACTCGATCTGGCCTTGCCGGAGGACGCACTGAAAGGCCGGGGCCGACCGAAGCAGGACAAGGGGCGGCGCGAGAAAGCTGTGAAGCGGTCTGACGCGGACCGCCCCGTGCGTTATGCCGGTCGCGGGCCCGGGCGGTCCGCCCGCCGACGATAACAAGTGGTTTGACAAGCCCTTAAGTCAGATATACCGTTGGGGGCGGCGCTGCCTCGGAGCGGTTTTTTCTCCGTGGGTGAAAACAGGCGCGGCGGATCCTGCGAAGCCTCGGACGGCCGGGTTCTATAGCCTTTTTCAGGCCCATCAGCCTGGCGAAAGGAATCTGACGACGTGAAACGCACGCCTTTGTACGACTTCCACATCCAGGCCGGGGCAAAAATGGTGGAGTTCGCCGGCTGGGAGATGCCCATCCTGTACACAGGGATCGTCGAGGAGCACAACCATACGCGAACCGCGGCCTCGATCTTCGACGTGTCGCACATGGGCCGGCTTGAACTGCGGGGCACCGATGCCGAGGCCCTCCTGCAACACGTCTGCACGCGGCAACTCGGCGACGCGGCGGTCGGGCAATCCCGTTACAGCCACATATGCAACGAGGACGGCGGCATCCTGGACGATGTGATTGTCTCGCGGTACAGCGACCGCTGGCTGGTGGTCTGCAACGCGTCCAACCGGGAACGTATCGTGGATTGGCTGCGGCAGCACGCGGCCGGCAAGGACGCGCAGCTCACCGACACGACCGAACAGACGATGATGGTCGCCCTGCAGGGGCCGAAGGTCATGCAGATCCTGGCGGTCAAGCTGCCCATTCCGCTCGACGATCTCAAGCGCTACCGTTTCAAGAGTGGCGACTTCATGGGCATTCCGTATACGATTTTCCGCAGCGGCTACACGGGCGAGGACGGCGTGGAGATGATCCTGCCGGGCAACGTCGCCCCCCTGCTGCTGCCGATGGTCACGGACACGATGGATGCCGGGTTGGCCATTCGTCCGGCCGGCCTGGGTGCCCGGGACACGCTGCGGCTGGAGGCGGGTATGCCGCTGCACGGCCACGAACTCACCGAGAGCACGGACAGCATCTCGGCTGGTCTCGCATGGTGCGTTGACCTGAAGAAGGATTTCATCGGGGCGAGTAAGCTCCGCGAGGTGGCGGCCAAGGGGCCTGCACGAAAGCTGATGGGCCTCGAACTGGAGGGGCGACGGATTGCCCGGCCAGGGACGACCGTGTCGGATGGTGGGCGGGCCGTTGGCGAAGTGACCAGCGGGACGCTTTCGCCCACGCTGGGCAGGAGCATCGCCATGGCCTACGTGGACGCGGCCGTCGCGGAGCCGGGGCACATACTGAACGTCGATCTGGGGGGCAAGCCGAACCCGGCGGTGGTTGTTTCATTACCGTTCTGCAAACGGTAGGCCTGGATGCGCCTGCGAAGCCGCGAGCGGCCGGCGAACAGGTGGAAAGCTAAGATTCATTCACGAAGGAGAGACAGGCACGTGGGCGCCAACCCGAACGATCGCAAGTACAGCAAGTCGCACGAGTGGTTTCTCGTGCAGGGCGACGTGGTGACCGTGGGAATCACGAAGTTCGCGGCGGATGAGTTGACGGACATCACGTTCGTCGATCTGCCGAAGGTCGGCAGCGCGGTGACCGCCGGGCAGCCGTTCTGCCAGGTCGAGTCGGTCAAGGCGACCAGCGACGTATACTCGTTCGTGACCGGCACGATCGTCGAGATCAACGAGGCGCTGTCGAGCGAGCCGGGCCTGATCAACTCGGATTCGTTCGACCAGGGCTGGATCGCCAAGATCGAGGCGGGCGACCTCGGCGGCCTGACCGGATGCATGGATTCGGCCGCCTACCAGGCGATGCTGAACGCAGGGTGAACGCGAAGAGAAAGACCCCTAGACCCGCCGTGTGTTCACGGCGGGCTAAAGGGGCGGGTTGTGGGGTACGAGTGTTAGGTCAGCAGTCGGACTTGGAGAATGAATTACACCCAACTGACTGAGAACAACGTCCGGCACATGCTCGACACGATCGGCGTCGAGCGGGTGGATGACTTGTTTCGGGATATACCGCCCGCGGCCCGGCTGGAGCGTCCGCTGTGCCTGCCGGGGCCGCTCAACGAGCTGGAACTGCTGTCCGAACTCAACCGGCTGGCCGGCGCGAACAGAACCTGCGAGGAACTGGTCTGTTTTCTGGGTGCCGGGATGTACGATCACTTTATCCCCACGGTGGTGGACGCTCTGGCCGGCCAGAGCGAGTTCGTCACCGCCTACACCCCCTACCAGGCCGAAGCGTCGCAAGGCGCCCTCCAGGCCTTCTACGAATACCAGACGCTCATCTGCCAATTAACGGGCATGGACGTATCGAACGCCTCGATGTACGAGGGCGCGACCGCAGCCGCCGAGGCCGTACTTATGGCCCGTGCGATCAACGGACGCAGGCGCGTCGCGATCTCCTCGGCCGTGCACCCGGACGTGCGCGGTGTGCTGACCACCTACCTCCACGAGTTGCCGATCGAGCTGACGGTGGTCGAGACGGCCGGCGGGATGACGAACCCGGACGATCTGCGCCGAGCGGTAAACGACGAAACCTCCGCCGTGGTGATCCAGACACCGAATTACTTCGGTTGTGCCGAACGCCTGGATCGGCTCAGCTCAATCGCCCACGAGTGCGGCGCGGTCGTGATTGCGTATGTCGATCCGATCGGTTGCGGCCTGTTGAAACCGCCGGGGCGGCTCGGAGCGGACATCGTCGTGGGCGACGGCCAACCGCTGGGTATTCCGATGTCGTTCGGCGGCCCGACACTCGGTTTCATGGCCTGCAGGCAGGAGTTCATGCGGAAAATGCCCGGCAGGCTCGTCGGCGCGACCATCGACCGAGGTGGTCGACGGGCCTTCTGCCTGACCCTGCAGACCCGCGAGCAGCACATCCGGCGCGAGCGGGCGACCAGCAACATCTGCACGAACCAAGGCTTGTTGGCTCTGCGAGCGGCCATTTATCTCAGCACGATGGGTCGCCAGGGGGTCGCCAAGGTTGCTTCGCTGTGCCTGGACAAGGCCCGTTACGCGGCTGAGCGGATCGCGTCAATTGACGGATTCGATCTGCGGTTCCAGGGGCCTTTCTTCAAGGAATTCGTGATACGGACGAGCAAGGGCGTGGATCGCGTGGTGACGCACTGCCGGGCCAGGGGCATCCTGGCCGGTGTGCCGCTCGGGCCGTGGTATCCAGACCTGGCGGACTGCCTGCTCGTCGCCGTGACCGAGAAACGCACCCGGTCGGAGATCGATGCGCTGGCCGATGCCATGAACGACGCGTAAAGGACTGGCGATCCTGCAAGGCCTCAAGCGGCGGGAGAACCGAGGTAACTTTCGTGGGCTACAACGTCGAATTCGTGATAGTCGCACCGGAGAAGGGGACACGTTTCCCGGTTCCGGCCGACGCCGCCGGTAAGTTGATGAAGAAGGTCTCCGCGCTAAAGGCCC
>DATIKE010000298.1:0-3197 GCA_035477895.1 Phycisphaerae bacterium | reverse complement strand
CGATACTTCGTCGTCCATACAAAGTGGTACTTGATGTCAAAACGCGTATGCGAGGCCGTGCGGTAGTTCTCCATTCGGAGAAGTGTACCTGAAGGTTTCGCCTGAAGGCGAGGGCTTCATTCCCTCCCATCGAGAGACAGTCAGAGGGCCAAAATAGAACACAAAGGAACAGAGGGGGCAGGTGAGGCGATGAGTCTGGTCAAGTGGGTTGCGAACGCGGTATGGAAGAGGAGCGAGGGGGCGCGTCGGCCACGGCCGGGGCAGGTCGTGCAGCCGATGGAGTTCGACCGATGGAGACCCTGCCCGGCCGACGGCCTGACGCCCTCGCAACTGGCCGCCATCCTGCGGTCCGCGGACGAGGGCGCCGTCGAGCAGGCCATGGCCTTGTTCGAACAGATGGAGGAGAAAGATGCCCACCTCCACGCCGTCGCCAACACCCGCCGGCTGGCCGTCACCGGCCTGCCCTGGCGGATCGTCTCAGCGGCCGACGAGCGTGAAGGCGTCGACCGTGCCGCAGCCGACGAAGCCGCGGCCTATGCCCGCGAAGTCCTGGCCGGGATCGAGCGGTTCGACGCGGCGCTGCAGCACCTGGCCCTGGCCATCGGGCGGAACATCACCCTAGCGGAGAATGTATGGGATCTTATAGGAGGTGAACTGCGGCTGGTAGACATCGTGCCTGTTCCCTGCGAACGAATCACCTTTGACGAGTCGTGCCGCCCGCGGGTTCTGACCGCCGACGAGCCGACGCGGGGCATCGAGCTGCCGCCCGACAAGTTCATCGTGCACACACCCCACGCGGTCAGCGGGCACCCCATGCGGGGCGGCCTGCTCCGTGTCAGCGCCCTGGCCTACCTCGGCAAGCATTTCGCGATGAAGGACTGGATGGTGTTCGCGGAATTGTTCGGCATGCCCCTGCGGATCGCCCGCTACGAGCCGTCGGCCACGCCGGAGGAGAAGCGCGAGCTGTTGCACATGCTTCAGACGCTGGGCACCGACGCGGCCGCGATCTTCAGTAAAGCCGTCGAGCTCCAATTGCTGGAGGCCGGCCAGGGCAAGGCGCCGCCGCCCTATGAGAACATGTGCGACTTCTTCAACCGCGAGCTGTCCAAAGCCTGGCTGGGCGAGACGCTGACCGTCGAGCCGACACGCAACGTCTCCGGAACCACCGTCGAGATCCAGAACCAGGTTCGAAAGGAGGTCCGTCTGGACGACATGGTGAAGGAGAGCCGGACCATCCGCGGCGACGTGCTCGGGCCGATCGTCCGAATGCACTTCGGTCCGCGGGCGCCGACGCCGTTCTTCCGCCGGCAGTTCACCGATGCACAGGAACGTCAGGACCTGGCCCGGCTGCTCAGCGTGGCGGTCAACGAGCTTGGGATGAAGGTCCCCGCCCGCTGGGCCCATGAGGTGCTCGGCGTCCCCGCCGCGGCGGATCGCGACACACTGCTTGCGGGGCAGGAATCCTCGTCGCATCATATGTGAGACCGCAGGCGTTGCACGGGCCACGGCGTGATCACCATATTCCCAGTTCGCGGCGGGCGCCGTTGATGACGCGGTCCCAGTCAAAGGCCGGGCCGGGGTCGACCTTGACCTTGATCGTGTGCTGATGGCCGAGGAAGCCGGAGTAGGCCTTGAGCTCGTCCGGGGGCAGAAGGTCCGGGTTGACCGAGCCGTCGGGGTTGCGCGGCACGTCGAGCCTGATCCTCGGGAAGAGGCGGTGCATGGCGGCGGCGAGCTTGATCAGGGCGGCGTACTGCTGGCTGGTGTAGTCGTACTGCATGAGATCCCGGCCGTTGACGTGCCCCTTGAACACGCCCTTGCGGGCCGGCCGGCCGACGAAACCCGGCGTGCGGAACCGGGCCATGTCAAAGTCCGCCGGGAAAATGCAATAGGGCCAGCCGCCGACGTCCAGTGCGTACCATTTATCGAGCGTGTCCATGTCGGGATACGCGCCGATGTTGGCGATCTCGATGCCGACGCAGCGGCAGTTGACGTCGCCGGCGTGCCAGGCCCGCTCCTTAAGATCTAATGTCTGGTAAATCGTACCATCCAGGTCGCACATAAACTGCACCGACAGGCCGCGGATGTCCTGGAGGACCTTGAAGCACTGCGCGGACGTACCGCAGGCGTCGTAATGGAAGACGAACAGGTCGACCTGCTCGCGGAGGTTCTCCAGCGTCCAGCCCTGCCGGGCCACCCGCTCCTTGAGATCGTCGGGCATGGAGTAGCGGTTGCTGAAACGGCTCGGGTTGCCCGGGGCCACCGGGGCCGAGGGCATGGTCTCGGCCGGTTCGAAGTGGCGGCGGCAGCGGTAGGCATCGTAGCCGTTCGGGTCAAGCCAGAGCACAACCGGCGTGCCGATGTGGAAAAGCTGCCCGCACACGACGATTTCGTCGCCACGACGGGCCAGCGGGTCGCCCGGACGAATGCAGCCGGTCAGGAACACCAGCGAAAACAGCGCCGGGAGCACGAGCATTCGGAACAGGTCTGCACGCATTGGTTTATCTCCACGCAACGAGGGGAAAAGATGGCACGTCTTGCGTCTCAAGTCAAGCGGGGATCGCGAAGAGGCAAGCGGGACAATGGTGCGGTGCCCGGATCAGGGAATCGAACCGTGCGAAGGGTTGTTCGATCTCCCGACGGCGAGCAACCAGAGCATGGGGACGAGAGTAAGGCGAAACCGCGGGTCTTCGAAAGGCAGTACCGGGAGGAAGAGCACCAGCAGCGGCCAGAAGGCAAAGAGGCGTGCGGGTCCGCGACGGCCGCACGCGGCGAACAGCAGCCGGCACAACGCGGTCAGGGCCAGGGCGGCGTAGGCGCAGCCGACTGCGGCGGCCACGGCCCACGAAACCCGCGTTCGGCCGTCGCCCAGCAGCGACAGCGGCGCGGACCGCGAACCAGCCGGCGGATCAATGAGAAGGTTCAACGGAAACACGAACAGGCCGACCCCCTGGGTAACGCAGCAGGCGAGCAGGTCGGCCCGCCGGCCGGCAAGCATCTCCCAACCCACCTCCCAGAGTAATTCTGAGGTAACGAACGGATCGATGCCCTCTGATTGCCCGAAGTTGAGCTTTTGCCAGGTCAGTTGCTCGCGCTGCCGGGGCGTCAGCATCCCGAAACGCTCCTGCCACTTTTGCTGCAGGCGCCGGTCGATCATGGTGCGGACGGTGTCCAGGGTTCCGGGGTCGAATCGGTGG
>DATIKE010000297.1:0-10372 GCA_035477895.1 Phycisphaerae bacterium | reverse complement strand
CATCGAGTGCCGGTACCTTTGTCCTCCCGCTGCTCTGGCTCCTGCGCAGACGAAAAAAACGCATCCGGGCTCTCGTCGAGCAGTTGCCCGACGTCTTCGATCTCATGGGGCAGGCTCTGCGCGCCGGGCATGCTCTCTCCGGGGCCATCCAGCTCATCAGCCAGCAGATGCCCAGGCCGGTCGGAAAGGAATTCGCCCGCGTCTTCCAGGAGCAGAACCTCGGCATCAAGATCGAGGAAGCCTTGCTCAACATGGCCCAACGCGTCGACCAGATGGACGTCCGATTCTTCGTCACCGCGGTGCTGATCCAGCGGCAGACCGGCGGCGACCTCGCCGAGGTCCTCGACAAAATCGGAAAGGTCATCCGCGACCGCATTCAGTTGCTGGGTACCGTCCAGGCCCTGACCGCCGAGGGCCGGTTGTCAGGCTGGGTGCTCCTTGCCCTGCCCGTCGTCGTGTTCTTCGCCTGCTTCATGGTCAACCCCGATTATGCCCGGGTGCTCATCGAGACACCTCATGGCCGAATGATGCTCGCCGTCGCGGCGGCCATGGATCTCATGGGCATGGCCATGATCAAGAAGATCGTCAATATCAAGGTGTGATGCCATGACTCAGTTGATCATACTACTCATCCTCGTCATCATCAGCGTGATGCTGATCGTCTACAGCTTCCTGCCCGATCGCCGCAGGGAAGAGGAGCAGATGCTCCGCCGAATGACCGGCAGGAAAGGCGAAAACCCCGAACTCCTGGCGGTCGAGCGACGCAAGTCCGCCGCCACCCAGGTTCTAGATAAGGTCACCCCTCTCGCCATGAAGCCCCTCATGCCGCGCAGCGACGAGGAAATGTCCACATTGCGGGGCAAGCTCGCACAGGCCGGATACCGCAGCGAGTCCGCCGTGCGTGTCTTCCTCGCCAGCAAGACCGTCTTGGGAGGCCTGTTGGCCGTTCTGACCCTCATCATCGCCTGGAGCGGCGGATACGATGTCCGCCAGCTATTCGGCCTGGTGGCCACCGCCGCCGGCATCGGATTCATGCTCCCCAACGGCTGGCTCTGGCTGGCCCGGTCTCAACGAGCCGAGAAGATACGAAACGGTTTGCCCGATTCCCTCGACCTCCTCGTGGTCTGCGTCGAATCGGGCCTGGCCCTGGATGCGGGCCTTCAGAGAGTCAGTGAGGAAATGCGTCACGTTCACCCCGAATTGAGCGAGGAACTCCAGATTACCACCCTCGAAAACCAGATGGGCGTGCCGCGCAGCGAGGCCCTCGAACACATGGCCCGCCGCGCGGGGATTGCGGAGATGAACTCCCTCGTGGCCGTTATCACCCAGGCCGAACGTTTCGGAACCAGCGTCGCGCAAACACTCCGCACCCAGGCCGACATGCTCCGCATCAAGCGACGCCTCAAGGCCGAGGAGCGGGCACAGAAAACCACCGTCAAGCTCATGCTCCCGCTGATCCTCTTCATATTCCCCTCCATCTTCGTCGTTCTTGTCGGGCCGGCCGTCCTCCAGCTCGTCAAGACCCTCGGCAGCGGCGGCGGCCTGGGCGGCTGAGAAAGCCGCCGGTAGACTTCGGCACTCAGTCTACGCCTGTGGGGTGAACACAGAGGTGGCGGAAACGTCGGCACGCAGTACAGATATGTATTCAATCACCCGTCGCGCGATGTGGACTGCCCTGCGAGGCACGTTCTGATAAAGTGCCACTAACACCAGTCTTTTTTTGATGACATCGCGCACTCCACATCTGCCTTGTGCCCGCCGATGGACATAAAAACACCAATTCCACAAAAGAATTTCATATACGGACTTGAAAGCTGTCTTGTTCGAGGTACACTTCCTATATGGGGGCGCATACAAGTCATACGCCCATGGGTGCCCCCGGTATTTCAGTGACTTCGCAATTCGGACGGTCTCCTGGGGTCGGTACCGGGAGTTAAATTCGGAACCACCCAAGGGGGAAGGAGGGCAGGTCTTGGCTGCTGTCACTCCGTCCACGAACGTTCATAGTCCATGTCCGCGGGGTCGCCGCAGGCTCCCTGATTTTGCATACATCGTTCGATCGGTTGGAGGTGGTCAGGTCTGTCGGCCTGGCGACGGGGAAACGTGTGTCCGGGGGGTACGGTTCGGGCTGCGCGTGCGGCCCGATTCGCGTCGTTAGACATGAACAGGGCGTTTTCCGAACGAAATCAGTGTCTCTGGCAGGGGTGTGCCCCCCCCGGGTGCCGGACCGGGCGGGAATCCGGCAGGGAGGAAGGATGATGATAAAACTAAAAGTCGTTTTGTGCTTCTTGGCGGTGGCGGCTGTCGGACAGGTGGCCATGGCACAGCCGTTGATGCTCATCGAGTTCTCTCTGGACATCGGCTCGGACACCGAGCTGAGCGACCCGCAGACGAACGGCAACGAAGCCTTCGATCCGGGCGACGTGTACACGTGGATCGGTCCACCCAACCCGCCGCCAGGAGTCAACGGTTTCAAGGACGACGGGCTGCGGATCTTCGGCCTGGATCCAATTCCGGTGCCCGGGATACTGCCGCCGAGCCGGGTGCCGGTCGGCCAGGTGACCTCCCCGCCCAACCCGTGGCAGCAGTTCTACCCACTGTACTTCGACCTCGACGGGCACGATCAGACCGACCAGCCGATCGAGCAGTTCATCGAGCCGGGCGGCACGATGCCCCAGCCGATCCCGCGGTTTCCGTCCGCGTGTATCCACGAGGCGCGGTTCCTGCTGGTTTCGTTCGACGATGACATGGCCCCCGGCTGGATCTCGCCGCTGATCGACGTGCCGGTGATCGCGTTTTCACCGGCGGGCGTGATCTACGGAACCACGGCCGGGCGCGACGAGGTGGTCGGCGTCGATACCGTGATTCAGGCTCCGCCGCCGCTGCCGGTGATCCGGCAGTATCCGTTCCTGGACGAGATCGGCCTGCATCAGAGCCTGGCTCCCAATCCGGATTGGGGTAATCCGAAGGACGACGACTGTGATTCGCTCGATGCGGTCCGGTCTGAAGCGGCCTGCCCGCTCTGGTATTTCACGGCCGATCAAGAGGCCAACTTTGGGCTCGATCCCGGCCATATCTATCGAGCGACGGGTGGTGTGATCCCGCCGCAGTTGGTCGTCAACAAGGTCATCCATCTCGGCCTGTCTCCGGACACCGACATCGACGCCTTCGAGTTTGTCTGGCTGCATGGTCCGGCCGGCCCCATGCCCGGGCAGTACCTTGGCATCCTCTTCAGCGTGGATGACGATGACCCGGTGACGGTGGGTGTCGACGAGTCCGGCGGCCTGAACCCCAACATGATCTACGCCTCCTACTGCACGGGGTTCTCGTTCCCGTTCCTGACCCAGCCGTTGCAGGGTGACGTGGATGCGATCACCGCGTGGGAGGCAAGCCAGGGTCCGCCGGATCTCAAACCGCCGGTGGTGGTGTCGGCCGTCTCGCGCCGGACCCACGGACTCGTGGGCCCGTTGACTATCAACGTGCTGACCCCGTCCGGCACCTGCAATGTGGCCGTTGAGGACCGCGCGGGCGGCCCGCGCGAGTTGCGCGTCTGGTTCGACGAGTTGATCTTCGGTGTCGGCGGGCTCGATCCGTCGGACGTCACAATCGTCGACACGGCCGGCAGCTCGATCGTCATCAACTCCGTGACCATCAACAACACCGAGTTGACGATCCTGTTCACCGGCGTGGCTGATGTCACCCGCGTTCGCGTGCGGTTCCCCGGCATCATGGACGCCTGGGGCAACATCTGCACCGACACGTTCTGCTTCGGTGTCCTCAAGGGCGACGCCACCGGCGATTGCAGGGTGAACTCGTTCGACATGATCAACGTGCGGGCCAGACTGAACCAGCCGGTGACCCAGGCCCTGGTGCGTCAGGATGTTCAGCCGTCCGGCGGCGTGATCAACTCGTTTGACCTGATCGCCGTGCGTTCGAACCTGAACAGGGTGCTCCCGCCCCTCAACCCGCCATGATGGGTCGAGGCGCAGTTGAGTCAGTTCATCATTCGGGCCCGGTGGAGACCCCACCGGGCCCGGTGCTTTCCGGTCGTCCGTGCAACCGCTCGCGGGTGAACACCCAATTGCGTCTTCCTTCGCCGTCTTTGTCACAGGCCCGGGGCTGTTGCGGGCAAACACCCGATCGCCCACAATTGCGGGGCCGTTGCGAGTTGTTCACCTGCCCGGCGCGATCGTCAGGAGCATGTCCATGTCTTTTACTCTTGCTGCCATGCTGTTTTTGTTCTCGGCTGCCGGAAGCCCGTTGCCGGCCGGCAATGCCCCCGACCCTGTGAGTTTCCCACATTTCCCCGACCGTCTCAGCACCTTTGTCTGGCGGAACTGGTCGCTTGTCCCCATCGAGCGGATGGCTGAAGTCGTGGGGGCCAAGCCCGAGAATATGATTCGAATCGGCAAGGAAATGGGTTTGCCCGATCCCCGGCCGATCGGCGATTCGCAGTGGCGCCGCTCCTACATCACCATCATCCGTCGCAACTGGCACCTTCTGCCGTACGATCAGCTTCTCAAGCTGCTCGACTGGACCGCGGAGCAAATGGCCTTCACGTTGCGTGAGGATGATTTCCTTTTCCACAAGCTCGGCGCCCTCAAGCCCAGGTGCGAGCCGATCGCCTGGCGCGAGCCCGACGAACGGGCTCTCCAGCGCCTGCGGCAGATCGCCGACGTGGTCCGCCGGGAGTACCCGTCCGGGATCGGTCTCCCGTCCGCCAACCTGTTCGATTTTCTCCAGGAGCTGTCCGCTCCATTGCCCGCCGATCAGAAACCCGCGACCACGCCGGCTGGCGAGTCCCGCTTCTCCCCGCGGTTCTGCTATTCCTACTTCGCCGTGTACGGCGATCCGTTCCTGGACATGCGTGACGATCCCTACCCGGACGGCTACCTGGAGCGGCTGGCGACCTCCGGCGTGGATGGGGTGTGGTTGCAGGCGGTGTTGTACAAGCTGGCCCCGTTCCCCTGGGATCCGAAAGCCAGCCAGGATTACGAGAAACGCCTGGAGAACCTCCGCCGGCTCGTGGCCAGGCTCCGCCGGCACGGCATGGGAATGTACATCTATCTCAACGAGCCGCGGGCCATGCCGCTGGCGTTCTTCAACGATCATCCCGATCTCAAGGGTCTCGTCGAGGGCGACCACGCCGCCCTGTGCACCAGTTCGCCGGCCGTCCGCAAGTATCTGGCCGACGCGATCGAGTCGATCTGCCGGGCCGTCCCCGACCTGGCCGGCATCTTCACCATCACCGCCTCGGAGAACCTCACCAACTGCTGGGCCCATCACACCGGGCAGGGCTGCCCGCGCTGCGGTCCCCGCGGCCAGGCGGACGTGCTGGCCGAGTTGCATGACCTCTACAAGGAGGCGATCGATCGCGCCGGCGGCCGGCAGAAGCTCATCATCTGGGACTGGGGCTGGATGGATGACGCGGCCGACGCGACCATCGAACGGTTGCCGCCCGGCGTCAGCTTCATGTCCGTCAGCGAGTGGTCCATCCCCATCGAACGCGGCGGCGTGAAGACCGCCGTCGGCGAATACTCCATCTCGGTGATCGGCCCCGGCCAGAGGGCCCGGCACCGCTGGGACCTCGCCCGCCGCAAGGGCCTGGCGACCATCGCCAAGATACAGGCCGGAAACACCTGGGAACTGTCCGCCGTTCCATACATCCCCGCCGTCGCCGGCGTCGCCCGGCACGCGGCCAACGTCCGCGATGCCGGCGTCACCGGCCTCATGCTCGGCTGGACGCTCGGCGGATGCCCTTCGCCCAATCTCGACGTGGTCGCCGAGATCGGCCGAAAGACCGATCGGCCCGACCGGCCGACCGTCGACGAGGCTTTGAACACCGTCGCGACCCGATGGTTCGGCCCGCGGAACGCGCCGGCCGTCGTCAAAGCCTGGGAGCGGTTCAGCGATGCCTTCAGCGAGTTCCCGTATCATGGGAGCACCCTTTACAACGCTCCGCTTCAGGCGGGACCCTCTAATTTGCTCTGGTCGGAGCCGACGGGCTACAACTCCACCATGGTCGGCTTCCCCTACGACCACCTGCCCGGCTGGTGCTCCGTCTACCCACCGCCGGTGTTCATCGACCAGCTTCAGAAAGTGGCCTCCGGCTTCGAGGCGGGCATCCGGCCGCTCAGGGAATTGCACAAGCGGATTTCCGTGCGTGGATACGCTTCTGCGGAAGGTACGGCCCTTGGCCGCGAGATCGACGTGGCCGACGCCTCGGCCATCCATTTTCAGAGCGTGGCCAACCAGTCGCGCTTCGTCATGGCCCGCGATGCACTGACCAAGGCCGCCACCACCGAGGCCGCCCGACCCCTGCTCGATGAACTCGAACGCCTGCTCCAGGCCGAACTGGATCTGGCCAGGCGGTTGTACGTCATCCAGTGCCGCGATTCGCGGATCGGCTTCGAGGCCTCCAACCAGTACAACTACGTACCGCTCGATCTCGTCGAGAAGGTCGTCAACTGCCGCGACCTGCTCGACCGGTGGCTGCCGGCACAGAAACGGAAATGGACGCCGTGACCTGCCGGGTGTGCGCCCTGTCAGCGAGCGTGCGTGAAGGAATGCGTGCGAGAAGGCCTGCCTGCGGCAGGCAGGGATTCCCGCACGAGCGACCCCCCGCTCGCTGCCCCCTGTCCCGAGCCGATTCGGATGCCCTATCGACTCAACTTGGGGAGGATTCCCTTCTCTTCCAGGTACGCGAGGACCTGGGCCGCCGCCTCCTGCACCGTGCACTTGTGGTTCTCGATGCGGATCTCGGGCTTGAGCGGCTCCTCGTAGGGGTCGTCCACGCCGGTGAACCCCATGCCCTTGCCCGCCGCCATCGCCTCGCGGGCCTTCTTGTAGAGGCCCTTGGGGTCGCGCTTCTCGCATTCGTCGATCGGCACGTCTACGAACACCTCGACGAACGCCAGCCCGGCCTCGGCGTGGATCTTCCGTGCCTGGTCGCGGTCCTTGCGGTAGGGGCTGATGAAGCTGGTCAGTGAAACCAGGCCCGCGTCGGCGAACAGTTTGGTGACCTCGCCGATCCGCCGGATGTTCTCCTCCCGGTCCGCGGCCGAAAAGCCCAGGTTCTTGTTCAGCCCGTGGCGGATGTTGTCCCCGTCCAGCACATATGCCAGGTGCCCGCGCTCGACCAGGGCGTGCTCGACGGTGAAGGCGATCGTGCTCTTGCCGCACGCGCTCAGCCCCGTGAACCACACGGTCGCGCCTTTCTGGTTCAGCAGCGTCTGCCGATCGTCCCGCCCCACGTGCCCGTTGTGCCAGGTGATGTTCGTCGCTTTCACTTCGGTCATCGAACGATATCCTCGCAAGCCGGCTGTCCGTGCCCCCGCCCGCCGACCGCCCCGGGCCGACAGGGCGGGTACTATAGGACAACGACTTCAACCGCTCAATGCCGGACGCTCCATCCTCGTCTTTGCGTCCATCCCTCCCCTGCGGTACCGTGCGGTCCTGTCGTCATTACCGGCTGCAACCTATGAAAGCCAAAGCGCCGTCTCGCCAACGACTGTCAGATAAACACGCCGACCGCGACCGTCACGTTCTCGGCCTCATGTCCGGCACCAGCGGCGACGGCATCGACGCCGCTTGCGTTCGCATCGCCGGCCGGGGTGAAAACATGCGGGTCGAAATGGTCCTGCACCATCACCAGGCCTTCGCTCCGTCTCTTCGCCGTCGGCTGGCGGCGGCCATGGCGCCGGCGGAAACCACGACCCAGGAAATCGCCCGCCTCCATGCCGACCTTGGCGAAGCCTTCGCTCGCGCCGCCCAAGCCGCCATCCGCAAACTGCCCCGCACCCGCCGGCCCACCCTGATCGGATCGGCCGGTCAGACCGTCTGCCACCTGCCCGACCGCCGGCCCGGCCGGACCGTCACCCTCCAGCTCGGCGACCCGGCCCGCGTCGCCGCACTGACCGGCCGGCCGGTCGTGGCCGACTTCCGCCAGTCCGACGTCGCCGCCGGCGGACAGGGGGCACCCCTCGTCCCCTGGACCGACTGGGTCCTCTTCCGCCACCCGCGCATCCACCGATTGCTCCTGAACATCGGGGGGATCGCCAACCTGACCTGGCTGCCGGCCGGGGCCCGTTCCCGGGACGTCGTGGCCTTCGATACCGGACCCGGAAACATGATCATCGACGCCATGGCCGCCCTGGCCGGCGGGGGGCGCGAGCACATGGACCGTGACGGCCGGCGGGCCGCCCGGGGCAGAATACTCGAACCCGTCCTCAAGTCCTGGTTACAGCACCCCTTTTTGAGCCGCAGGCCGCCCAGATCCACCGGCCGGGAGGAGTTCGGCCGGCCTTTCATCGCCGCCGAGCTGCCTCGCCTGAAGCGGGCCGGCCGCTCGCCCGACGACTGGATCGCGACCGCCACCGCGTTCACCGCCTGCTGCGTCGCGAACGCCTGCCGGCGGTGGCTCGGCCTCGAGGCCGCCGCTCCGTCCGCCTGGCTGCGATCGGAATCGAACCAACTCGCCGGAACGGGTCGAGCGTTGCGCGGCAGGCCGGCGGCCGGGCCTTCGGTCGAGATGATCCTTTGCGGCGGAGGCGCGAAAAACCCTGTATTGACGGGCTTTCTCGCGGAGTGCCTGCGCAATGTCACCATCCGGCCGATCGACTCTTTCGGCATCCCCGCCCAGGCCAAGGAGGCCTTGAGTTTCGCCATGCTCGCGGCGGCCCGCGTCGACGGCGTGCCCGCCGACCTTCCCCGGGTCACCGGCGCGACGCGGCCCGCCGTCCTCGGGCATCTTACTTCTCCAACCGTAGGGCGGGCTTTGCCCGCCTCCGAACTCTCCGAGGCCAGGCCGTAGGGCGGTCTTTGCCCGCCTTCCGATTTCCGCGAGACCAGGCGGGCCGAGCCCGCCCTACGTGAGGACCGCACCGGCGTGAGGGGCCGCGGTTCCTGCCGTCGGGATGCTCGATCGTAGGGCGGTCTTTGCCCGCCTCCGAACTGACGTGAACCGCTTTAAGCCCTTGTTTTCAAGCGGGTTACGGCATCCACGCGGGTTCGTTGTGCCGGCCCCGGCCTCGGGTCGGGCGGGCGCGTGCGAGGGGGACGCCGGGGGGCAAAAATGTTCGACAATTGCCCGTTTTTCGCTTGCAGTGGTCTGAGCGATCGGTAATAATGGAGTGAGTGAGTCGCTGTCTGTCGGAGGGCAGGAACAGAAGCAGTATCCCGTCTGGCCGTGCCAAGTCCGTATCAGATCGACGATTGCCGGAAGGGCAAGGCTGCGAAATCTCGGAAATCTCGGCCGATGGCCGCGAAAGCATATTGACCTGCCCGTGTGGAGCAGGTATACTGGGTTCAATCAGGAGGGTCCCGATCGTTTCGAGCTGGTGCGGCGGCAAGCGCCCTTTACGGAGCGGCAGCCGCGGGCACCATCCCAAGTCAGGTTTGGTTATGTCAGGTTTGGTGGGTCGCAGGTACAGAAAAAGGAATGACGAGGGAAACCAACATCTTTTCACAGAGGAGGAAATCGGAATGAACACCTCAGTCAGAATCGCCGCAGCCCTGGCGCTCATCGTGGCGTGCCAGGCGATGGCGGCCAGCCTTGTCGAGTACAAACTCGAGCTGGGAGGCAACAACCGCGACGTCCAGTGGGAGGCCGGTCAGGCGGTCGACTACGGCCAGGCGGTCAACGGCGGCAATGACGGGCAGACCTTCACCTCCACCAGGATCAACTGGGCGGTACTGGTCAAGGTCAGCGGCGCCCACTCGGGCGGCCTCGGGGGCGGCTTCGTTCCCGGCGGCGTCGCCAATGCCGTCTTCGATCTCGAGCTGAAGAACAACGCCGGTGCGACCGTGGCCCTTGGCCACGCGTCTCCGGCCAACAACCCCTCGGGGGCCGGCTGGTACAGCACCATCAATGACGGCGATGCCGACGGCGCGCGGGGTGCGGGCGGGACCAACCCCGATCCCGAGCACAACGCGGCCTTCGCCATCTCCTACAACATCGCCAATGCCCGCCCGCCGGACATCGGCGGTCGGGTCTTTGACCCCCTCAACCTGGGTGGTCCCTTTGTTAACTATGCTCACTATCCGTCGGCCACCGGCCTGCCGGCCGCTGCCGTCAACTGCAACGGCAGGCTGATCGGCATGGGCGCCGGCTACTCCTCGTTCGATCCGGTGAGCAACGCCGGCGGTGTCGGCCTCGTCGCCAGCGCCGCTTCGTGCACCGCTCTTGGCGAGAAGGTCGTCTTCGAAGGGCAGATCAGCATGGTCGGCTTGGGCGCCGGGACCTACACGCTGCACTGCACATCGGCCGCCGGCACGAACGTGCTGATCGACCTTGGCGACACCTGCCTCTTCGGTCTCGCCGGGCAGTTCGCCGAGGCGCCCAACAGCGTCGCCGGCGACACGATCACCTTTG
>DATIKE010000296.1:0-3634 GCA_035477895.1 Phycisphaerae bacterium | reverse complement strand
TATTGTCGGTCGTCCCTACGGGACTCCGAACGCTTCCGTGCAACGCTTCCGTGCAACGGCTCCGTGCAACAGGCTCCGTGCTACGGCTCCGTGCAACGGCTCCGTGCAACAGGCTCCGTGCTACGGCTCCGTGCAACGGCTCCGTGCAACAGGCCTCGTGCAACAGGCCTCGTGCAACAGGCGCGCGATGTGCGTATGTTTGGGTTCCGGCCGAAGGCCACTTTCGGGTAACCGTTCACGGGGCAAAACCCAATGGGATCAGCCCTTTTGCCGGCGACCGGACCACAGAAAGCCTGGAAAACGGGCACCAGTGTGAGGAAGTGCCATTATTTCCTAAGGTTTTTGCGGGCGACCCCCGTGAACGGTTACACTTTCGGATACGAAGTGGTAATCAGGCGTATGCCCCGAACTCATGCGCCGCCTCGAACAAGGCGACAATGTTGGCCGGCGGAACGCCGCTTTGGATGTTGTGCACGTTGTTGAAGACGTATCCGCCGCCGGGCTTGAACACTTCGAGGTTACGGCGGACGTGTTCGCGGACCTCGGCCGGCGTGGCGACGGGCAGCACGTGCTGGGCGTCGATCCCCCCGCCCCAGAACACCACATGTCGGCCGAACCGGGTCTTCAATTCCGCGGGTTCCATCCCCGGCAGGCCGATCTGCACCGGGTTCAGGATGTCGACGCCGTTGTCGATCAGCTCGGGGATATACGCGGTGCAGGCCCCGCACGTGTGATACCACACCTTGGCCCGCGTCAGCGTCTTGATATGCCGGACGAGTGCTTTCTGGCGGGGCTTGACGAGCCGTCGGTAGATCTCCGGGTTGAACATCGGCCCGCGCTGGCCGGCCAGGTCGTCGCCGATCATCACCACATCCACCAGGTCGCCGATCTCCCTGAGGAAACCGCTGTAGAAGTCCGTCCAGTACCTGAGCGTCCGGTCCAGCAGTGCCTCGCAGAACGCCGGGTCCTCGATCAGGTCGGTCAGCCAGCGCTCCAGGCCGCGCATGTACCAACAGTATTCGTAGACCACGCCGCCGATCCCCGTGCAGATCGCGTAAGGCGTCTCGCGACGCAGCCGCATCGCCTGTTCGCGCACACCGGTGAACCGCGTCGGGTCATTGCCTCGCGGGAACGGGTAGTCCGTCAGGCCCTTGATGGTCGCCTCGGCCAGCGGGTGATGCGAGATGTCCATGTAGAGCTGCTGGTCGTCGGGCATGGACCAGACGACGCCGAACTCGTCGGTCAGGTCGTGCCACAGCCGCCCGTCGCGGCGTGTTTGCGTGATGCCGCCTTTGAAACTCTCCGGCCCATGCGCGCAGAGGTACCGCGTGTCGACGCGAAACCGCTCCAGCACCGCCTCGCACGGTTTGGCGAGTTGCTGCACCGGGTCGAGGATCGTGATGTCGTCCTGGATTCCAAGACGCTCGATCAACGCCTTGTATGCGCCGCGATGGATACCTGTCTGGAATCCGCCGAGGTCGATCGGCACGCGGTCGGGAATCTCGTGGTTGATGGCCTTCAGAACTCGTTCGCGCGAGGTCATATTGCTCTCCATTCGCCGAAAAGAACGCGGCCACGGTTTGGATCAAAAAGCATCCTGGGACTGTGTGGGACGGGCTTCCCTGCCTGCGGCAGGCAGGCAGCCCGTCATTGACCGGCAGGACCTGTCCGCGTGCGTACAAGCACAGGCAGATGCCGGTCCCACAAATGGGTTTCAGGAAGCATTATCCGCCGATACTTCAGAATCCGGATGCAGTTGATAGTCATGCTGACACTGATGAGTCCGGGGACCACGGCTATCACCGCGAACGGGGACCCTTCGATCGCGATCAGGATGGTGAGAACCGCGAAGGTGATGGTATAAAACACCATCAAGGCCAACGATCGTCGCCAGTTGTCCAGATGGTCGATCCGCCATTGCAGCCACCACGCACCCAACCAGGGTTTCTGGATGTTGTCCGCCGAGGGAGGGATCGGCGTGCCGCACTCCGGGCATTTTCCGCTCACGTTTCCGGTCAGGTCGTACTCGCACCGGCCGCAGTACCGTGGATTGCATACCCAGTTCTGGCGATCGTCGTAGTCGGTCACCGGCCTGAATACCGCATAACCGAAGAGCAGGGTAATGGCGACATAGACGCTGAGATGCTCCCAGGGCGATTCCGTTTTTCCGAGTAGCCATGGGCTGACAAGCAGCGCTGTAAGCAGCAGCCATACGACAAAAAGAACAGCTTGCGCGCGTCTTTGCTTGGCCGGCGCGAATATGCCCTTGTTGTGCCGGCTGATACGGATTATCACCAGCAGGGAAATCAGGGAACCAAGGGGGAGCATCAGGGCTGGGAGGATCGGAATCAGAGTCTGGATGTATGGATTGCGCCCCATGCGGAACCCCGCCTGGTTCTTGATGTTTCGACGTTTCGTCGTTTCCTACACCCCGTATTCCTTCAGCGCCGCGGCCAGTTTCTCGCGGTTGGCCGCCGCCATCCTGGTCATCGGCAGGCGCATCTCGTCCGACGGGATCAGCTTGAGCATGCCCATGGCCGCCTTGATCGGGATCGGGTTGACTTCGAGCGTGAGCAAACCCTTGGCCAGCTTGAACATCTTCCGATGCAACTGGCGCGCGGCCTCCCAGTCGCCCTTCAGGGCCGCATCGCACATCGCCTTGACGTCCCTGGGCACGATGTTGGCCAGCACGCTGATCACGCCGACGCCGCCGACCGACATGATCGGCAGGGTCATCGAGTCGTCGCCGCTGATCACCGCGAGGTCCGTCCGGCTGACCAGTTCGCTTGCCCCGTCCATCGAGCCGGTCGCATGCTTGACCGCCACGATGTTCCTGCACTCCTGGCGCAGCCGGACCATCGTGTCGATGGAAATCTCGACGCCGCACCGCCCCGGGATGTTGTACAGGATGTGCGGGAAGTCCACCGCCTTGGCGATCGCTGAAAAGTGCTGGACCAGCCCTTCCTGCGTCGGCCGATTGTAGTAGGGGGCCACCTGCAGCGACCCGTCGGCGCCGTTCTGCTTCGCGGCCCGGGTCATCTCGATCGCCTCGTCGGTGCAGTTGGACCCTGTGCCGCCGATCACCGGGGCGCGGCCCCTGGCCCTTTTTACCACCGCGGCGATGACCTGGTTGTTCTCCTCGTGGCTGAGCGTCGGGCTCTCGCCGGTCGTCCCGCAGGGCACCAGCGCGTCGCTGCCTGCCTCGATGTGGAAATCCACCAGCGCGTCCAGCGTCTTGTAGTCCACCTCGCCGTCCTTGAACGGCGTCACCAATGCGACCATGCTTCCTTGGAACACGTTTAGTCTCCGTTCTTTCTTTCGCCCGGGCCCGGGCATACGCGGGCCTTCGGCCATATTCATCCGAGGGATCGCGCTTGCGCCCGCGTATCCCCGGACTCGATCCTTGCGTTACTTCTTATGGGATACGAGGGCCTTCATCTCACGGACCGCCTCGCGCAGGCCGACGAACACCGCCCGCGAGACGATCGAGTGCCCGATGTTGAACTCGTGGAATCCCTCCATCGCCGCCACCGGCCCGACGTTGTTGTAGGTCAATCCGTGCCCGCCGTGCACCAGCAGCCCGGCGTTCACGCCCACCTCGATCGAATCCGCCAGCCGCTTCAGCTCCCTGGCC
>DATIKE010000295.1:0-3654 GCA_035477895.1 Phycisphaerae bacterium | reverse complement strand
GGGCGCCGTAGCTGTTGAAGTCGGCGGGCTTGATACCCAGGCTCTGGAGGTACAGGCCAGCCGGGCTGTCGGGCTTGATCGCTCCGGCGGGCGAGATGTGGTCGGTGGTGACCGAGTCGCCGAGCACCGCCAGGCAGCGGGCGGCGCTGATCGGTTGCGCCGGGCCGGGCTCGGCCTGCAGGTCGACGAAGAAGGGCGGCTCCTGGATGTAGGTGGAGTCGGGCTGGAAGTCGTAGAGTTCGCCGGCCGGCGCGGGGATGGTCTGCCACTTGTCCTCGCCGGCGAAGACGGCGGCGTAACGGTTTCTGAACTGCTCGGGCGTGACGCATGTGGCGACGGCCTTGTTGATCTCCTGCTGGGTCGGCCAGATGTCGCGGATGTGAACCTGACGGCCCTCGGAGTCGAGGCCGATCGGCTCGGTCGACAGCTCGACGTCCATGGTGCCGGCGATGGCATAGGCGACGACGAGCGGGGGGCTGGCGAGGTAGTTGGCCTTGACATGTGGATTGATCCGCCCCTCGAAGTTGCGATTGCCGCTGAGGATCGCGCAGGCGACGAGGTCGTGCTCGGCGATGGCGGTCGCGACCGGCCCGGGCAACGGGCCGCTGTTTCCGATGCAGGTCATGCACCCGTAACCGACGGTGTGGAAACCCAGCTTTTCGAGGTACGGAGTGAGCCCGGCCTTGTCGAGATAGTCGGTGACCACGCGCGAGCCGGGGGCGAGGCTGGTCTTGACGTAAGGCTTGACCCGCAGGCCGCGTTCGACGGCTTTTTTGGCCAGCAGGCCGGCGGCGAGCATCACCGAGGGGTTCGAGGTGTTGGTGCAACTGGTGATCGCGGCAATGACGACAGCGCCGTGGGTGATTTCGGTTTCCTCTTCGTGAACGCGGAGCGGCGCCCTGCGCTTGAGCTTCTCGGGCGTCAGGCCGAAGCCGCGTTCGGCCGACGGGGCCTTGAGGCTTTCCCGGAAGGCGATCTTGAGCCGCCGCAGGGGCACGAGATCCTGGGGGCGCTTCGGCCCGGCCAGGCTCGGCTCGACGGTGGACAGGTCCAGCTCGACGACGTCGCTGTACAGCAGCTCCGGCGTGGCCGAGGTGCGGAACAGGCCCTGCTCCTTGTAGTAACGCTCGACGAGGTCGACGAGGCTGTCGGGTCGGCCGGTCAGCCGCAGATAGTTCAGAGTCTCCTTGTCGACCGGGAAGAATCCCATGGTGGCACCGTATTCCGGGGCCATGTTGGCCACGGTGGCCCGGTCGGGCAGGGACATCTCGGTCACCCCGGGGCCGAAGAACTCGACGAACTTCCCGACGACGCCCTTGGCCCGGAGTATCCGGGTGACGGTCAGCACGAGGTCGGTGGCGGTGGCGCCTTCGGCCAGCCGGCCGATGAGTTTGAAGCCGACGACCTGCGGGGTGAGCATGTAGATGGGCTGGCCGAGCATGACCGCCTCGGCCTCGATGCCCCCGACGCCCCAGCCGACGACGCCCAGACCGTTGATCATCGTCGTGTGGCTGTCCGTGCCCACCAGGCTGTCCGGAAAAGCGACGGGCAGGGGTTCTCCATCCTTTCGGGTCAGCACCAGGGGGGCGAGGTACTCGAGGTTCACTTGGTGAATGATGCCGGTGGCCGGCGGTACGACGCGGAAGCCGGCCAGGGCCTGCTGGCCCCACTTGAGGAACGCGTAACGCTCGGTGTTCCGGGCGAATTCCTTATCTTTGTTGATGCTCAGGGCCAGCGGCGATGCGTAGGCGTCGACCTGGACCGAATGGTCGATGACCAGATCGCAGGGGACTTGGGGATTAATCCTGCGGGGGTCGCCGCCGAGCCGTCGCATGGCGGACCGCAAGGCGGCCAGGTCGACGACAGTGGGCACTCCGGTGAAGTCCTGGAGGATCACCCGGCCGGGCTTGAAGGGCAGCTCGACCTCGGCCGGGGCCTTGGGGACCCACTGGGCCAGGCGGGTGACGTCATCGGCGGTGACGGCGAAACCGTCGAGATTGCGGAGCAGGCTCTCGAGCAGGACGCGGATGGAAAAGGGCAGACGGGCGACATCGGCGATGCCGGTCTCCGCCAGCCGGGCGAGCCGATGAATCTGGACCGCTCCACCCGCGGTGGTCATCACACCGATCGAACCGAACGGGTCCTTTTTCCTGTCAGGCATGACGGATTGTGTCCCATGTTAATGGCAGGACCCCATCACGACACCACGATCTCATGGTGCCGAAACATCCACGAACCCGGCGGCCGCATGATCGTCCGGCAAACCCGGCGGGGTGTCAAGGCAAAGCGTGGTTGCCCCATTGGGCAGGTGGTTCATGACAAAGACGGCGGTTACGAAAAAGGCAGGGCAAGTTTTTCCGCGCGGATCGCGGATAGGCGGCATGGGTTGGCCGGTGCAGCCGGAGGCTTCGACGGGATCGAGGGTTAGGCGTGGCCGACGGGTGTGAGGCGTTTGTTATCGGACACTGGGCAATGACAGGAGTGGTTATGGCAGCAGCGCGGTGCGGTTTGTGTTGCCAGTATTGAAAGCGCGGGTAGGCTGGTTGATGGGCGATGCGGGGGCGAGGTGGGCGTTTCCGGTGCTCGGTCGGGGGTGGATCCAGGACGCGCAAGAACGGCCATTCGGACTCATCCCAAAAGCGACGAACTGCCGACAGATCAGACTCAAAGGCCCGAAGACCGTCACAACGGTCGGGCTGTCGTGCGTGGGTCAGGATGACCTGTCGAATTCGCGGAAGCTCAGGATGAGCGACGTACCGCAGCACATTTCGCTGAGCCGTCAACTCACCGGCCGCTGGCAGATCCCGCTGTTGCTTGTTTCGCTGGGTCTGCTGATGGCGGGCGTCTGGCGTCTTCGTCCCGCGCCCAAGCCTCCCACATTCGAGGAATTGTTCACACGGTCGGCCACGTTGAAGGACGCGAAGCTGTACAGTCAGGCGAGCCGCCACATCGAGTCGGTGCTGTCGAACCCGGAGCTGAAATTGTCGGTCCTGGAGCGTGGCAGGCTGCAGGCCCTGATGGCGGAGGTGATCTACCTCCACGAGTTGGGGAACGCGGTTCACGGCGCGGGCAACGCTCGATCGATCCTGAGCAACCTGGACTGGGCCTCGGCCGCGGGCGTGGCCGACTCGGTCGACCGGCAGATGATGCGGGCCCGGGCGTGTGAATGGCTGAACCGCGGCGCCGAAGCCGTCGAGGCCTATCGGCGGGCGCTGGCCGGCGGAGTGGCCGACCCCTGGGCGGTCCGCAAACGGATCGTGCAGATCGATCGGGAATCCGGGCGGATCGCCGGGGACCAATTGCAGGCGGAGCTGGATCCCTTCCTGGCCGGCGACGACGTACCCGACGAGATGCGGTACTGGGCGCTGGAGCAGAAGGTCGTCCTGCTGGGCGAGGAGCAGAAGTATCAGGAGGCAGACGCGCTGCTGGCGTCGCAGTCGCGGCGGCCGGTCGGGGAGAATTGGCGGAATCAGCGCGAGTTCCTTCAGGCGCTGGTGGCCTACCACCTGGGGCGATCGGAGGAGGCCGAGCCCCTGCTGCGGGTGTTGCGGGACCGGGTGGTGCCGGGCGACCCGCTGTATGCCCGGGCGAGCTGGCTTTTGGGGAGGATTCTGCAGTCCCATGAAGCGCCTCAGCCGGCGCTGTCCTTTTATG
>DATIKE010000294.1:0-2596 GCA_035477895.1 Phycisphaerae bacterium | reverse complement strand
CTTAAACCGGCGAGACAAGATATCGTATGCCGACGTGCAAAACCAGCGGGTCAGGATCTGGAATCGGCCGCGAGCAGGTCGTTTCCGGGCTGCGGTCGACTCCTCAGCACGACCAACATGCCCGGCAGGGCCCAGATAAGCTGGATGATCCGACACAGGAAGGACAGCGAGACGGCGGCCTCGGGCGGCCCCAGGCCGGCGGCGTCGGCAAAGAGCTCACGGAAGGTGACCTCCATCACCCCGATCGGCAGCACGCCGGCGAGAAACGCGATCGGCGTGTAAGCCAGGTAAACCGGAAACGCCCGCCAGGGCTGGTCCCCTACCAGCCCCAGGGCCCAGCCGACCAGGAACATGGAAAAGATCGAAACCACCTGCAGCACAAAACTGAGTCCCATACTCGCGGCCAAGCGGCCTGGATAGTGCCGGAACATCAGCACCGCTCTGTCAATCCGCTGCAAGTGTGCCGACATCGGCAGCAGAGCCAGAATCCGTTCGAACTGCACCAGTCGCCGCAGCCTGCGGGACAGGCCGAACGCCAGCCCCCCGGACAACACAACGATGGCCACCGCAATCGGGCGCCCGTAGAGCCGATAGGCCGGGTTATGCCAGTCGCACAGGACGATCACGCCGGAAAGCAGCAGAAGACCCAGCACGCCCAGAACTCGATCGAAAAGAACCGTGGTGACGGCCTCGTGCTTCTGCGGTGTGTCACGGGCGATGTAGAAGGCCTTGACGGTATCTCCACCGGAGGTGCCCACGGGCAGGGCGTTGATGACAAAGTTCCCGGCAAAGGTGACCCGGATCGCCTGCCACAGACTGAGGTGTACGTTTTGAACGGCCAGCAACACCTTGAGCCGGATCGCCAGCCCGACCGGTGCCGGCCCGAAGGCCGCCAGCCCGGCCAGGGCGATCAGCCAGTTGGTTTTAGCCAGAATGATCCTGAGCCGACTCCAGTCCGTGTCGTACGCCAGCCAGCCCAGCGCAGCCGCGCACACGCCGTAACGCAGAAGAGCCGACAACCAGACTTTGGCCCGTGGTGTCATGGAATAGTTCACGCTCCGGTCGATTTGAGGTGATTGTACAGGCTGGACCGGCCCCAACGAAAGGTCATGGAGGACAGACACGAGGATTGGGGTAACCGTTCGCGGGGGTCGTCGCCGAAAACCTCCGGAAACGAGGGCACTTCTTGGTCCTGGTGCCTGTTTTTGAGGCTTTCGGGCGCCCGGCCATCGAAAAGAGGGCTGATTTCATCGGGCTTTGACCCGTGAACGGTTACGGACCGGGCATACAGGACAGACGAGAGGTTTGGGTCCGGAGGACAAACAGGATGTTTTGTCGTCCCGCAGGGACGCGATGATAATAGCCCACCGTTTCAACGGTGGGAAAAGAACGATTAGAGAATAGATCTAGTCCCGCAGGGACGATTGATGCCTCACGTGAAGATGGCATTCAGTAAGGCCAATCGTCCCTACGGGACTGTGGAAAATGGATCGGGCGTACTTTTTCCCCGGCGTTGAAACGCCGGGCTATTGTCGGTCGCCCGGAAATCCGTATAGTGGATAAGGTCAGGTCATCTCAGGTGCCAGAATGGGTCAGCAAGGGAAGAACAAGACCAGCCCAAGTGACGATTTGCTCCACTTCCAGGCCCACGCGGAGACGATCTACCGCATGGCCATCGAGAACGCGGACGGCGTGCCGTACCAGCGTGACCTCATCACGGACAAGTACGTCTTCGTCGGGCCCGGAGTACAAGCCCTGCTCGGCATCCGGCCGGAGGAATTCACACTCGAGCGCCTCCAGGAGTTGACCCAGGAACATATCCTTACCGACCGCGCCGAGCCGGTTGAGCGACTCGCTTACTTTGCGGCGTTCTCCCGCGGTGAAATCCCACGTTACCGCGCCGATCTTCGCATCCACACACCGGACGGCCGGACAAAGTGGATCAGCGACTGCGCGATTCCTCTGCGGAATGGACAATCGGGCAAGGTCGTCGGGGCCGTCGGCATTCTGCTGGATATCACCGACCGCAAACAGGCGGAGCTGAAACTGCGCGAGTCCGAAGCCAGATACCGAACGCTCGTCGAGCAGATTCCCGCCGTGGCCTACACAGCCACGCTCGATGAGCCTGTGACCACCACCTACGCCAGCCCGCATATAGGCCGATTGCTCGGATACCCCTCAACCGAGCACCAGAATGACCCGAACTTCTGGCGGCAGTGGCTTCATCCCGAAGACCGCGAACGCGCGCTGGCCGAGGTGGCAAGGTGCCGTGCGTCGGGAGAGCGAGTCGTCATCGAGTACCGAATGCTCACCCGCGACGACCGAGTCGTGTGGTTCCACGACGAGGCCGAAATCGTCCGGGATGAAGCGGGGCGGCCGCTCCATTTTCAGGGTGTGATGGTCGAGATCACCGCCCGAAAGCAGGCGGAGATACAAAACGAGATTCTGGGACGAATGGCCACGCGCCTGGCCGCTTCCGCCGATGTCGAAAACATGATCCACGCGGTTCAGGAGGGGACGAGTCAACTGCTGGCATGGGATGCTCATTACTTCACGGTGAGGCGGCCGGGGGAAGACGACTTCCACACCCTGCACA
>DATIKE010000293.1:0-2361 GCA_035477895.1 Phycisphaerae bacterium | reverse complement strand
AGGGCGAGAAGCTGACGTACTGCGGCACGGCCGAGACCGCCCGCGTGGATTTCACCCGCAATCCGGAAGGCGGCCCGCCATCGGTCAAGGCCGCCCTCTACAACGTCCGGGCCCTGGACATGACCCGCTACCAGTTCGCCGAATTCAAGGAGCAGGCGGTCAACCCGCCGCAGATCCCGGAAAAAAGCAAGCTCGAAACCAAGTTCATGACCCTCCCGCTGCTGCTCAAATATCACCGCCATCCCCTGGAACTGCCGTCCATCGATGAAAACCTGAGGAAACTGCACTGGCTGGTGCGCGAGGCCCAGTTCTACCAGTGGATCACCCGGCAGCTCACCGGCCCCAATCGCTCCGTGACCCTGGCTGACAGCCGCGTCTCCTACGAGATCCGCGCCGAGAGGGTGGGGGTGGATTCGCGGAGCCTGCGCCCGACGCTGTTCAACGTGACGGTGAAGGAGATCGGCCCGGAGCGCCGGCGGCGGACGTACACGGCCGGCGAGTGCAGGCTCGCGATGGATCGCGGGGCATTCGGTGCAGGCGACAGCGCGGTCGTGCTGAGCCTGCGAAACAACGTGAACATGTCCGACGCCGCGGCGCCGGCGGCCTCGGTGACCGCCCGTAGTCGGTGGGAGCTGGACCGCGTCATGCTGCCGGCCGATCTGCCAGACCTGCCGCCGGCCGTGGACCAGCAAACCCTGCTGGGGGACGTCAGCAACCCGGCCTCGCTGGAAGAGCCTCTGCCGACGCTCAACCTCGGCACCCGGGTCGACGACGCCCGCGAATCCGACCGCAAGACGATCGTCAAGAGCGCGCTGGAAATCGCGGGCATCATTCACTCACGCCTGGCCTTCAGTTCCAGTACGCTTGTGCTGCTGGTGCTGGCGGCCGGACTGGGGATCATCTTCCGCGGCGGGCAGTTGCTCACCGCGTTCGTGATCAGCTTCGTGCCCGGCATGCTCGTTGTCGTCATGAACATCATGGGCCGGCAGTTGACCGAGAACACCGGGACCCACGTCATCGGCATCACCGTGATCTGGGCGGGCATCGCCCTGCTGATCGTCGTCGACGTCGTGGTTCTGGCGCGGTTCCTGAAGCGATGAGTCGTACCGAATGAAAACGCTGGACCGCTACATCCTGGGCAGCTTCCTGATCAACTACTTCCTGTCGTTGTTCGTCCTGATCAGTCTGTACGTGATCCTGGACCTGTTCGTCAACCTGGACGAGTTCACGGAAAGCGGAAAAGGCACGCTGTCGATCATGTACGACATCGGGAACTTCTATTTCTATAATCTCCCGCTGTACTTCGCCCAGCTTTCGGGGGTGATCACGGCGTTCGCCGCCTGCGCCACCCTGGCCCGCATGCAGCGGAACAACGAGATCGTCGCGGTCCTCACCTCCGGCACGAGCCTCTACCGCCTGGCGGTCCCGATCGTCGTGGCCGGGCTGGCCATGAACGCCCTGGTGATCCTCGATCACGAGGTGGTCCTTCCCGGCGTGGCTCCCAAGCTGGCCCGGCAGCGCGACGACGTGCAGGGCGCCAGGGTCTACTCCGTCTGGTTCGTCCGCGACGGCGAGAGCCGGCTGGTCAGCGCCGGGCAGTTCTCGCCCAAGCAGCAGACCATCCGCAACCTCATGGTGCTCGAGCTTTCGACCGATCCCGCCTCGCGCGGGCGGCTGACCCACGTGGTGACGGCCGACAAGGCCTACTGGGACCCCCGGCAAAAAGGCTGGGGCCTCGCCCGCGGTATCCGGTTCAGCGCCGCCGAGGAGGACATCGCCGGCCTCTACGCCCATCAGCCGATGAAGCCCGAGCCCCTGGACTTCTATCCCTGCACGCTGACACCCGAGGAACTGCAACTGCGGCAGACCACCCAATGGGTCGCCTTCCTGAGCACCCGCCAGCTTAACCTGCTGGCCAGACGCGGCGATGTGAAATCGACCCAGATCGCCCAGGTCAAGCACGCACGCTTCACCATGCCTATCGGGAACATGATCCTCATGCTGCTGGGCATGTCCTTCTTCATGCACCGCCTGCCCGGCAGCGTCCTCAACCAGGGGGCCAAGGCCCTGGGAACCTGCGCGGTCGCGTTCCTGATCAGCTTCATGGGCCAGCAGATGGTCGGCGCGATCGGCGTGAACCCCGCCTTCCCGGCCTGGCTCCCGATCTTCATCTTTGGGCCGCTGGCCGTCCTGTTGCTCGACAACGTCAAGACGTAACAGGCCGTGACCCGCGAGTTCATCGAGTGGTGGTCCAGCCTGCTTCTCAGCCAGTCAGACCCATCTTCGACAGCAGCAAATCATATTTCCTGGTCTCACAATGGGTTGGGTTTTGAGGTTTCGGCCTTGGCACTACACTTCCCG
>DATIKE010000292.1:0-5651 GCA_035477895.1 Phycisphaerae bacterium | reverse complement strand
TTGGCACTCACGCGCTAAATCCCTCGCGGCGAAGCCGCGAGCTAGGGGACAGGAAACAAGATTCGATGCCGGGAGACGTTCTCCCGGACAGGTGTAACTCAGGAAGGCTGGTTCTCCATTTCAGGCTGAACCAGGACAGCTCGAAGGCGTAATTGCACGACAAGATCGGTGATGAAGCGGCGGGGATGGCCAAACAACAACCCCTTCAGTGGGCCGGGCTTCAACGCGGCGTCGGGCAGCGATTCCATTGCGTCGGCCAGTCGCTGCATCCGCCCGGTATCTTTGCCAGCCAACGCCTGCCAGGATTCAACGATAGTCTCCCCTTGCCCCACGAGAAGGTCGTTCGCAAAACGCACGTAGTCGGCGTCGGTCAGAGACTGCCCCATAGCACCGCGGGCAAAGGCGAAGGTATTCGGAAGTTGCAGACAGTGCGTCTGGGCGTTGCCCATGACCCCCCGGGCGGTTGCAGCCTGTCCGCCCTTGTAGGCGAAATCCCCTCCAAAGTTGGTCATTGGGAACGACGGCTCTCCCTCGATCCGGCCGTAGTTGAAGCTGATGACCCGATCGGCGAGGCCCAGTTTCTCGGCATATTGGAGACCATTTGCGATGCCCCAGGGTTCTGGATTGAGCGATTTGAGTCGTTGGAGAACGTCCAACTGCTCCTCGGCCGTACCCCACGAGAACCGGCCGGTCTGATAGAAGCGGCAGTACCCCTCCCAACCGACATGCATCCAGTACCACAGCTCAATCCCCGGCCGAAGCCGGTCCAGCATCTTGCGATGCTCGGCCAGCAGGTTGACGAACTCGGCGTTGGTCGAGCCGGGGTAGCCGCCCGGATCGCTGTCGATAATGACCGCGCCATCGGCTGCCGACAACGGGCGAAACAGCTTCTCGCGCCAGTCGATCAACCGCTTGAGTGCCGCGGGATCGCCTGGATCGATCCGCGTGTCACAGAAAAAGAAATGCCGCTTCTCAAAGGTATATTCGGCAGCATCTTCGTTCCTGCACCCGACGTTCGGGCAGAGCGCCAGATACACGCGCATGCCCAGCTCGTTGTGGAGGAGATCGATCACCCCGGCGATCTTGTCGATGTTCGATTTATCGCTGGGCGTGAGCGGGTCGGGCATGGTCTCCAGCACGGGCCAGATGAGAACCGTGTTATAGCCAAGCCGCTTCAAGCCATCGGCATAACCGTGCCAGTCTTCGATCGTCCACGTCCTGGCCGCATAGGGGTGGTTGTAGGGCCAATGCTGGTGGACGTACATGCCGATGACCTTGTCGGCCGGCCGGGTGGTCTGTCCGACGACGACGGCATACACCGACAGCAGCCACACCATCACGACCAGCGGCTTCGCACCATTCATGTTCACTCCTTGGTCAACGTGTTGCCGTACGCCATCATCACCGTCGCGATCGGTCTTGACGGCAGGACAAGAAGCGTCTTCCTCATGATATCACCTCGTGCCTCCCGAGATGGCAGACTACCGGACGTTCCGACCGTGTGCAAACGGCGCCCCAAGGGTTTGGCGGCGTTCGGCGAAAGGACTATACTTATTCGGGGATTGGCATGTCCGTGCGGATGGGCGGGGCAGCCCACTTGTGGGACCTGCATGTTGCCGGTCAAATGACGGGCTGGAAGCCCGTCCCACACGGAGGGGCTGGGAAGCCGTCCTCCACGGTTGTTGTTTGCACTCCTGGCGTGCGTTCTGACATCCTGAAATCACACGGGTGAGACCTGTCTGCGTGCGTACACGCACAGGCAGACGCCCGTGCCACGCGGGTTTTTGGATGCACACTTGGGGGTGGAGTTGTCACCATGGCCGTGTTGTACCAACCGCCTTTGCCGCCTCAGTACGCGGACATGTCTCTGGAGAATATGTCCCGACGGATCCGCGCGCACAAGGAGGCGTTCGGCGATCGGCTGGTGATCCTCGGCCACCACTACCAGCAAGACGACGTGATCCAGTTCGCTGATTTCACCGGCGACAGCCTCAAGCTCAGCCAGCTGGCGGCCGAGCAGGAAAACGCCGAATACGTCGTGTTCTGCGGCGTGCATTTCATGGCCGAGTCGGCCGACATCCTGGCCGACGACCGGGTGACGGTCATCCTGCCCGATCTGACCGCCGGGTGCAGCATGGCCGACATGGCTGAACTGGTCGACGTCGAGGAGGCCTGGCGTCAGCTCTCCGCGGCGACCGAAGCGACGATCGTCCCGATCACGTATGTGAACAGCTCGGCGGATATCAAGGCGTTCGTCGGGCGGCACGGCGGGGCCTGCTGCACCAGCTCGAACGCCCGGCGGGTGCTCGAATGGGCACTCGCGCAGGGCGACAAGATCCTCTTCCTACCGGACCAGCATCTCGGGCGGAACACGGCCTACGCGATGGGCCACCCGCTGAGCTCGATGGTGCTGTACGACCCGCAGGCGGTGGACGGCGGCCTGACGACGCGACTGATCCGCGACGCGAAGTTCCTGCTCTGGAAGGGTTATTGCAGCGTGCATCTGATGTTCACGCCCGAACAGTGCGACGCGGTCCGGGCGGCCGACCCTCAGTGCAGGATCATCGTGCATCCCGAGTGCGACTGGCCGGTGGTCCAGAAGGCCGACCTGGCCGGCAGCACCGAGTACATCGTCAAGACAATCACCGAGGCCCCCGACGGCACGAGTTGGGCGGTCGGCACGGAGATCAACCTGGTCAACCGCCTCACCAAGCGATTCGCGGGCAGGAAGTCTGTTCGGTCGCTGTCGGGTGTGCAGTGCCTGTGCTCGACCATGTACCGCATCGACCCGAAGCACCTGACCTGGTGCCTGGACGAGCTGGCCGCCGGTCGGGTGGTGAACCGGATCTCTGTCGACAAGGACACCCGGCGTGACGCCCGCATCGCCCTGCGACGCATGCTCGACAACGTCCACGCCCAGCCGGTCGGAGCCAAGTGACTCAGACCCGGCAAGAACCGGGACAGGACCATGCATGCTCGTACCCTCATCTCGCGGACGCCGCAAAGGTTGCGGCAAGACCGCGCTTTCACGCTGATCGAAGTCCTGGTCGTCGTGTCGATCGTGGTTCTGCTGGTTTCCCTGCTGGTGCCGTCGCTGAGCCGGGCCCGCGATCAGGCCAAGCTGGTCACCTGCAAAAGCAATCTGCACCAGATCGGCATCGCCGTCTCGAACTACGCCCACCCGGCCGGCCTGATTCCTTTCGGTCCAAAAGTCGGGGGAATTCCCCCCTATTTGGAGGACAACGACGGCAGCAAGGCCACCAACCAGATCTGGACCGGCCCGCAGGCACCGTCGATGAACCACATGGCCCTGGGCCTGTTAATGAATCGGAGCCTGGCCTTTCCCGATCTGCTGTACTGCCCGGCCGACGACAGCCACGACCCGATCGAGGAACTGGCCAAGGTTCGCGGCCGGCGTCCCGAACCCGGCTTCTGCTCGTATATGTATCGGCAGCTCGACGAAACCGACGGCCGGGGTCGGATCGACAACCTGGGATGTAACGGCGTCGGCCGGCGTGCCGTGGCGCTGGCCCTGGACACGAACTTCATCAACGAACTGGACGGCTCATCCACCCGCACCAACCACAGGAATCGCAGGGTGAACATTCTCTACCACGACGCCAGCGTGATCTCGGTCGATAACGAGAAATCCCCCCTGACCATCATCATGAACGCGGCAGCCATGAGTGACCCTGAATTCCTGGTTAAGCGTCGCGATGAGATCCTGCAGGCAGCCGATGCCAGCTACTCAGGCCGCCGGCCATGACTGACTATGGCATTTCACCGTCGAGCTTCGCCCACGCCATGACAGATCGGTGTTTCAGATGTATTCGGTATACAGCTCGGGGCTGGGGCCGGGGATGACGACGGCCGAGACCAGCAGCCCCTTCTCGCGGACCAGGGCCGCCCCGGTGTCGACCCCGCTGCGGCAGTCGGCCACGGTGCCGGACATCATCACGAAGCCCTTGCCGCCCAGGGCCATGGCCAGATGGATGCGGAAGAGGGTGACGGCGGCGCTCTTGGCGGCGGCGTCGGCGGCTTCGAGGGAACTGGCCGCCGAGTAGGTCTCGATGATCCCGATGGCACCTGGCCTGGTATGCGTGTTGATCTGCACCGATTGCCCCAGGGCCGGGAAGACCGACTCGTGGACGTTGGGGATGACGATGTGGTCGATGACGCCGTCGGGGGCCTCATCGAGCCCGGCGGCCACGCTCGCCCGCACGTCGGCCACGCTGCCGGTCACCACGTTGATGAATTTGCCCGAGCAGATCGTCCGCCCGAGCACCAGTGCGACATCGGCGGCCTTGAGCATGGCGTCCTGCACCACGTAGCCGATGCCGACGCTGGTCAGTTCGATCATGCCGATTGCTTCACGCATGGTTTTGTTGGCCATGGGAGTCTATGCGTCCTTTGCCTGCCGGCTCGTCAGTCCGAAACCCTGTCAATGACTATGCCTCGATCACGATCGCATCCTTGCCGATGCCGGCCCGGCCGGCGATGCTCGCGTGAATCACCGCGCCGAGTTTGCCCTCCGGCGGCCGGGCGATCACGTCCCCGACCTTGACCTGCCGGCCATCGGCGACTATCGGTTCAGCCGGAGCGCCGATGTGCTGCCGCAAAGGCAGCTTAACGCGTTTCGGCCGGCAGGAATCGCCGATCAGCGGGCCCTTGTTCTCGAAGTTGAACAGGCCGAGCTTGCGGATCAGCCGCTGCAGCGGTATCCGTCGGTTGTCCAGGTGCATCCCCGGCCGGCTCTCGATCGCGGCCACCTCCCACTTGCGGCCCTCGGCGTTCAGCCTGCGCTTGTTCTGCACGCAGACGTTCTTCGGGTCGAGGTCCTCCGGGCAGGCGATCATCGTGCACAGGTTGCACTCGCAGCAGAACATCGTCCCGATCGTGCTCGACTCGCCGGTCTGGCTGTAGACCAGGGATCGCATCGCCTTGTGCGGCTCGATCGGGTGGCCCAGCAGATAACGCGGGCACATTTCCGTACAGAACGAGCACTGGTCGCAGGCGCCGGCCCCGATCCGTGAGATGGCCGAGAAGTCCAGGCTGTACCGCTCGACCAGCTTGTGGTCGCGCGGCAGCACGATCAGTCCGCCAGTGGTCTTGGTGATCGCCTCGTCCAGGTTGGCGGCCAGCTTGCCCATCATGACGCCGCCCACCAGCACCGCCGGGTCACTTACGGTCGCCCCGCCTGCCAGCCCAATCGCCTCGCCGTAGGTCGTTCCGACGGGCACCTCGATAGTCACCGGATTGGCGACCGCGCCGGCCACGGTGAGGAACTTCGTGGTCACCGGCCGGGCCTTGGCGACGTTGTAGGCCGTCTCGACGTTTATCACCACGACGTTGACCGCCAGGGGGATCTTGCCGGGCGGGATGATCTTGCCGGTCACGTCGTAAACCAGGATAAACTCGTCGCCGCTGGGATAGCTGTCGGACAGTTCGGCGACCCGCATGTTGGCCGGCAGCTTCCTGCTGAGCAGCTCAATCACATCGTAGTACTTGTATTTGATGCCGATGACGGCTTCCTTCGCGCCGACCAGCTTCCGCCCGGCCTCCAGCCCGGCGATGATCTCGTCGGGGTAGGCCCGGAGCATCTCTTTGTCCTTGTGGAGCAGCGGCTCGCACTCGGCGGCGTTGAGAATGAT
>DATIKE010000291.1:0-2803 GCA_035477895.1 Phycisphaerae bacterium | reverse complement strand
AAAACTTTCAATTTCGGTCGGGATGCCCTCTCCCCCCGATTCTCCTCTCCCTCATCGGCCTTCGAGCCCCTCAGCCAGCCCCCGAGGTGCGAAGAATCCCCTATTCATCAGGGCTGGTTGTCCCGCGCGTCCCCGAGGGCTACGATGCACGGGCATTGACGCCCCCGTGCATGGCTGCCGAACCAGGCTTCGGACCCGCATGGTGTGAGCAGTTCAAATGGAGGCCGAACCGTGTGTGGGCATGCGAAACCCCGGTGCACCCGGCTGCCGCTCATTCCGTTGGTCTGCGGTGTCCTGGCCCTGATCGGTTGTGCCACCAGGCCCGTAATTCCAGCGGGCCGTGATGGTATCCCGACGGTGGATAACGCCCCGGTGACCACCCGGCCCTCCGAGGATGGAAAATGGGTCTGGCACGAGGCGGCCGAGCTGACCATCGAGGGCAAAGGCTGGCTGGACACCGAGCGCCCGTTCGACCGCCTGCCGGCCAGAGCCAAGAACCTGGTGCGCGAGCCGGTCTGGAATCTGAGCCGGAACTCGGCCGGCCTGTGCATTCACTTCATCGCCGACGCCCCCGCGATCGCCGCCCGCTGGACTCTGACCTCCAACAACCTCTCGATGGCCCACATGCCGGCCACCGGGATGAGCGGCCTGGACCTCTACGTCCGTGAGGACCTCGGCTGGCCGAATATCCAGGTCGATCCGCGCCGCGGCCCGAGCTGGAAGTGGATCGGGGCCGGCCGACCCTCCGCCCGGACCAACGAGGCGACCCTGGTCGCGCATATGCCCGCGACCACCCACGAGTTTCTGCTGTACCTGCCGCTCTACAACGGGGTGGAGTCGCTCCAGATCGGCGTGCCGCCCGGGTACGGAATCGCCCGGCTGGTTCCGCGACGGGATAAGCCGGTTGTGTTCTATGGCACCTCCATTACCCAGGGCGGCTGCGCATCCCGGCCCGGGATGGCCTACCCGGCGATTCTCGGCCGGCGGCTGAACCGCGCGACGATCAACCTGGGCTTCTCCGGCAACGGGCGAATGGATCCCGAGTTGGCCGACCTGCTCGGTGAGATCGACGCCGCCGGCTACGTGCTGGATTGCCTGCCGAACATGAAGATGGACATGATCGCCGAGCGCGTCGAGCCTTTCATCCTCGCACTGCGCCGCCACCGCCCGACGACCCCCATCATCCTCGTCGAGAGCGTGACCTACCCCGCTCAGCGATTCGTGGCCGACCCCGCCACCAGTTGTTTCGCCCAGAACCGGCTGCTGCGGCGGATATACGATCGCCTCACGGCTCGGGGCGTCGCCGGTCTGCATTACATGCCCGGTACGGGCCTCTACGGCAACGACGGCGAGGCCACCGTCGACGGCTGTCATGCCACGGACCTGGGTTTCCTCCGCTTCGCCGACGGTCTGGAGCCGCTTCTGCGGCAGGTCCTGATCGACCGCGCCCACCGTGAGTTGTCCGTGGAAGAGATCGAGCGGGTGGCGGGCAAGTATCACAAGTGGCGATCAAAGGACAAGAAGGGCTACGAGGATGTGGCGGGATTCTGCAAGGGCGTGAATGTCGATGAGATCAGGCAGCATGGGCATGTACTGACGCCAGGAAGATACGTCGGGGCGGAAGACGTGGAGGACGATGGCGAACCGTTTTCGGAGAAGATGAGCCGGCTGGTCTCTACCCTGGGCGAGCATTTCAAGGAGTCGGCCAGGCTGGAGAAGGTCATCTGGTCCGACTTGAAGGAGTTGGGGTATGATCAAGGCTGAACGCCCCCAACAGGAGATGAAACATGCCGCTTGAGCTGGATAGCCTGAGGAAAGCCGTTTCCGCGCTGAACGGCGTTTTGGCGAAGAGTGACGACGCGGAGTTCATGCGCGGACTGGACGAGGTCGCCCAGAACGCCATCAAGTCCGGCGTCATCCAGCATTTCGAGTTCACCTACGAGCTTTGCTGAAAGTTCATCAAGCGCTGGTTGGAGATGAACATCAGCCCCACAACCGCGGACGGCGTGACGCGGCGGGAGCTCTTCCGCCTGGCCGCGGAAAGCCGCTTGATTAGTGGACGTGGATCGATGGATGCGGCACCATGAGGCCGGAAACCAAACGGCGCATACCTACGATCCCGAAATCGCCGAAAGCGTCTACGCGGCGGCGCACGACTTCGCCCGCGACGCCGCAACATTGCTGGAGGCCCTGGAAGCCCGGAATGACTGACGTCAATCCCATCATCTCGAGACGATCAAGCGCATCCTGGCCCGGTGTGTGCCGGAGTGCGAGGTTCGCGCCTTCGGCTCCCGCGCGACCTGGACGGCGTGAGTGACGCGGCCTCGGACAATCTGCTGAACGAACGGAGAAGAGCAGACCAGTTCGGCCGCCGCGCCTGGTAGAGGCCTCAGAATTGTCCGGACGTCACCCGCTTTCCTTCGCCTCGGGCTTCCAGTCGCGCTTGGGGGGTTTGGTCACCAGCCCGTTGCGGATCGCCTTGGTGCTGACCTGGATGCGGGTGACTCTCCCGTCCACGACCGCCCGGACTTTCTGGATGTTGGGTTTGAATTTACGTTTGGTTTTTCCGGTGACTTTCCGGCCGACGCCGCCCAGGTACTTCGCCTTGCCGCGGCGGGCGTACTGACGGCCCGAGCGGGTCTTCTTGCCTGGGTAAAAGTGGCACGTTCGCGACATCACAGCACCTCGGTGTTCCGCATTCGTCCTGTTACCCCGGCAGAAATCCGGCCTCCGGGGCTTCCCGGCCAACCGGACGGGGCCGGCGGTCCAAGCCAAGCATTGTAACCGACCCTGCGTGGGATGC
>DATIKE010000290.1:0-5240 GCA_035477895.1 Phycisphaerae bacterium | reverse complement strand
ATACAGACCAATAATACATCATATTCCTATGGAAGTCAAGAAACAAATCTGAAATGTACGTGGCTACATTTGAAATGCAAAACAGGTCCCAACCCATTGCCCTTCAATCACTTACCGTTTTTGAGGCGGGGTAAGTTGCGTCAAGGCTGGCCAGTCGGCATGCCGCCGTACATTCGTTTGTCAGCATCGAGTACCCGAACGACAGCACCGAGTTGATCGGGTCGGGCGGCGGTCGGCGCTGGCGCCCATTGGCGTCGAATCGGGCGGCGACCTCCGGCAATTCGCCCTCGGCAGCTTTGAACATTCCGGAGAAGTGGGCGAAGTAGATCGCTGCCGCATTACCTTCGTGGCCGCGCAGCTCGTCCATGCCGGCAGCATGTTCCGCGGCGCTGATGCACTCCTGAAGGTCGCTGGCTGTGCGAGGGGGAAGGTCCGCGTGGTTCCGCATAAGCAGTGTGCGCTGGTTGGCAATCTTCGCGACCGTGGCGGCACGGGCGAGTTCTAAGGCCTTTTCAGGCTGATCCAGGACGCGGACCTGGGCGGCGCGGACCGCGGCGGCAGTCGGCCCCAGCGGGTCCATCATGGCCGTCAGCCGTCCGGCTGCGGTGAGGAACGCCACGGGCACCTCCTGCTCTGCGAACACAGCGAGCGCCTGCGTTGAAACCTGCACGCCCCCCAGCACCGCCAGCGACTCGATGTTTGCCAGCGGAAATTCTCGAACCACCTCGCCATCCTTGTCGGTGACCCGTACGGACTGCCCGCGTACGCCGACTCGGACACCCTCACGCTGGAGCACGACGTGGATGCCGTCGTCCCGCGGCGGCCAGAGCTTGCGGGGCGTGAATTGCTCGTCGACCGGCCGGCCTTCCGCGGCCACAGCCGCGAGACGCTGCTGGTTGATCTCGTCAGGCAGGCAGATCGGTTGAAGCGAGCAGCGCGGGCAGCGCGGGTCGTTCACCAGCGGCGGCGGGCGAGGACCCCCGGCGGCTCGCTTGGCAGCCTCCAGTTCCGCCAGCGCGTCGTGTCGCAGGGCGTCATCAACCTGGACGCGCAAGCGAAGCCGTTCGGCCGCGTAGTAGATGAACGCCTCGGGTACGGTGTAGCCCGCTTCTTCCAGCAACAGGACTTGCAAACCGACCTGGACACGATCAGTGGGCCACGCCTTCGGGGCCGGCAGCAACTGCGGCTCCTGCAGCATTTCGTCGGTTGGCTCAACGACCTGGCTCGAACGATTTGGCATGCCCTTGCGATATTCGACGGGCACGGCTTTCATCCCCTCGATTTCGGCCAAGTCAAGTGTCGCCGTCAGGCCGAGGCGTTGGCTGGTGAGCGCCAGGCTCCGCACAGAGCGAGGACTATCGGGATCGGTCTCACCCTCTTCGAGCTTCTCGACCGGCTTGCGGCCGGCGCTCGGACGGTCCACGCGCCGGTGGACGCCCGCGCCCTGTTCCGTGTCCGCGCTGGGCACGAAGACGCCCTCGACGGTCATATAATAGAACAGTCGCGGGCAGTATGCGTGCTCGGCGACACCACGAGCTGGCCAGAGTTCATGCTCCACACACGTTCCATCGGTCGGCGAGCGGAGCCTGGTGAGATGAGCGGAACAAGCCTCAAGCATCGGACAACCAGCCGGGTGATTATCCGGCCTTCGCGTGTTCGTAACCCCCTTGTCAGCATCCCGGGGGGGCTTAAGATGGCTGGCGCATACCGGTTCCCCTGACCATCTTCGGGAACCGACCCGTCGGACCCGAGGGATCAGCCTGCCGGTGATGGTCAATCAATTGGCCGAATACCTGCGAGACCGGCGAGGGTACATGAGCTTCTGCCAGACGCCCTCGGTGCTCAAGAAACCGGACTCGCGGGTTCGGCGGCGGCTCCGCTGCGTCCAATGGAAGCAGTGGAAACGCGGCAAGCGACGGTTCGCGGAACTACGGCGCCTCGGCGTGGGCAAGGACCCGGCGGCCCAAACCGCCGGAAGCCCCCACGGCCCGTGGCGGATCAGCCGCAGCCCGGCCTTGTCGTTCGCCTTACCCGATGCCTTCTTCGCGGCTCTCGGCCCGCCCCTGCTCTCCGTCCGTTGACGGATCAACCCAATCGAACCGCCGTGTACGGACCCGTACGCACGGTGGTGCGACAGGGACAGCCCGTGAGGGCGTACCCATGTCGATTGGGTTCCGGCGAAAGGCCGCGGGCGGGGGTATGCCATCCCGATCGAATAGCTGATAGTCCCAATCTCCCCTCGTTATTGGGATAATGCGTTGCCCTGAATCGCACGAGCCCAAGGCGCGGGGCAAATACCCCATTCTGTGCGATGATTGAACGCTGTCATCTTCGTTGGGTTTTGTTGACCGGCAGTTTCCCGGGGGCTCAGCCACCGAATCCGAGTATCATGGGGGTGGCCGGGCAGACTTGGTTCAGGGCCGCAGCGGTATCCCATCAGGTGCCGGGCGGATTCCTTACCGACGAACAGGCACGGTGGCCGGTTGAAGCATGCGGCGGCGGGACAGGCGGCAATTCGTTCCGTAACCGGCGGGTGAAGGCAGGCCCAGTCTCTCGCGGATGACGATCAGAGCCGAACGGACAAAGTAGCCCGGCGGATGCCGGCCCGGCACCAACGCCGCTCGCTCCACGGCATCGAGGAACGAGGCGGGAGAATGGAACGGCGGCAGGAGTTGGTAGCAGGGACACAGGCTGTCGCGGTGATGGGTATCGGCTCCGACGAGTGCGGGCAGGTGATGGCGCCGGGCGAGTTCATCAGCCCGACGATTCGGGAACGGCAGCAGGTTCTGGGCGTTGCAGACCTCGACGATATCGACAAGATCGAGGATGTCATGAGCGGCCTCGCGCAGGCTGCAACCGAAGATCGTATTGAACGGGTGGGGGACGACGACCAGGCCGCCCTGGCGGCGGATCTGCTCGGCGGTTTTTCGAGCGGGCAGGCCGGGCTCGATCGTCTCGCGCAGGAACAGGCCGATCAGGTGCCCGTCGGTCGTCGAAACCTCCTCGCCGATGATCACTTTCATGTGCGGCGGGGCGATGGCGGCCATCGCCCGGGCGCCGTCGATGGTATCGTGGTCGGTGACCGCAAGGACGCGCACGCCGAACCGTTCAGCGGCGTCGAGCAGGTGTTCGACGGTGTTATCGCTGTCGTCGGAGTAGTCGGTGTGGATGTGGAAGACGGTTTTCAGCAGTCGCACCGCCGGTGTCCCCCGGTCCCCGCGGGTGGCGTCGGCCCGGGCTCCGCGCGCGGGACCGGCCAATCCTTTGGGTACTCGAAATCTACGATATCCGCCCCGTCAAACACAACCCGGGCGGTGATGGCGTTCCCTCTCTCACGGGCGAAGTCCGATAAGAAGCACTATTGCGGCCATATACAGCGGCGAGGCCCCTCCGCAGGCCGATAAGTACTCATGGAACGGCTCGCAAGGAGTTCGTTGGCCGGTGGAATGATGCAGCCGCGACGGGTTCCTGTGAAGCCGCACGCGGCCATGGATCGGGGATGGCCGTAACCGAAGCGTTCGAGCCTGGAAGGTTGAATCATGACGAAGGAAACAGTGCTGGTGACGGGCGGGGCGGGTTTCATCGGGTCGCACCTTTGTCTGCGGCTGTTCGACGAGGGGTATCGCGTCGTCTGCCTGGACAATTACTTCACCGGCCGGGTGGAGAATTTCGGCGACCGGTACCGCGAGTTGCTGTTAAGCGGGCGGTTCGAGTTCGTGCGGCACGACGTGATCGAGCCGATCGCGCTGGAAGTCGGCCGGATCTTCCATCTGGCGTGCCCGGCCAGCCCGGTGCACTACCAGTACAACCCGGTCAAGACGATCAAGACGAACGTGCTGGGGACGTATCACATGCTCGGGCTGGCCAAGCGGGTGAAGGCCCGCATTCTGCAGGCGAGCACGTCGGAGGTCTACGGCGACCCGCAGGTGCATCCGCAACCGGAGGACTACTGGGGCCACGTCAACCCGATCGGGGTGCGTAGCTGCTACGACGAGGGCAAGCGGGTGGCCGAGGCGTTGATGATGGACTATCACCGCCAGCACAGGCTGGCGATCCGGATCGCGAGGATTTTCAACACCTACGGACCAAACATGGCGGTCAACGACGGGCGGGTGATGAGCAATTTCATCTGCCAGGCGTTGCGCGACGAGCCGATCACGGTCTACGGCAACGGCGAGCAGACGCGGAGCTTCTGTTACGTGAGCGACCTGGTGGACGGGCTGATGCGGCTGATGGACAGCGACCAGATCGGGCCGATCAATCTCGGAAACGATCGCGAGGTGTCGATGCTGGAGCTGGTCAAGGCGATCGAGAAGCTCCTGGGCCGGCCGCTGAAGATCGAGCACAGGCCGCTTCCGCCGGACGATCCGGCCCGCCGCCGGCCGGACCTGACCAAGGCCCGCACGCTGTTGGGCTACGATCCGAAGGTGGCGCTGGAGGAGGGCGTGCGGCAGACGATCGCGTTCTTCCGCAAGGAACCCGGCATCGGCGGGTGAACAAAGGGTAATTGAACCATCAAGACACCAAGGCACAAAGAAGCTAAAAGAGTCATGACCATATAAGGCGGCATAACCACACCCCCAATCTACGCGACCATGAGAGAGCAAGACTTCGCGCAGCCCTTTTCCTGGGCGGATGGTTGCACTATAACGTTCAAACCAGACCTCGCCGGGTACCTCAACGGCGGCTTTCGGCTACATGGGAGGATGAAGATCATGGATGGTGCGATCATGGCGGCGATGGAGGCCTGGCTGAACGACCCGGCGATCGCCGAGGCGGACAAGCAGGAAATCCGCGACCTGCAGGCGGCGGGCAATGAGAAGGAGCTGGTCGACCGGTTCTACCAGGACCTCGAGTTCGGCACGGGGGGAATGCGCGGCCTCATCGGGTCGGGCACCAACCGGATGAACCTGTACACGGTGGGGGCGGCGGCCCAGGGGCTGGCCAACTACATCGCCCGGCAGGGCGAGGCGGCCAGGAAGGGCGGCGTCGCCCTGGCCTACGACAGCCGGCGTATGAGCGACGCGTTCGCCCGGCGGGTCGCGCAGGTGCTGGCCGGAAACGGGATCACGGCGTACGTGTTCGAGGCTCTGCGGCCGACGCCGGAGCTGTCGTTCGCGGTTCGACAGTTGGGCTGCACGGCCGGAGGCGTGGTGACCGCCAGCCATAACCCGGCCGAGTGGAACGGTTTCAAGGTGTATTGGAGCGACGGCGTGCAGGTCGTGCCGCCGCACGACGAC
>DATIKE010000289.1:0-3294 GCA_035477895.1 Phycisphaerae bacterium | reverse complement strand
ATCGATGGCCGGCCGGTGTGGGAGTACATCGCGGAAAATTCGGAATGAAGGTCATAAAGAGCCTTGTCGACCATGGCGCGGATCGGACGAAGCGGATGATGTCGGTTTTCAGATTGATTCACCCCCCCATTTTCAGAATCATTCACCCCCCTGTACCCCGGCCTGCGTGACCGGATGAGAGAAGCGATCCCGGGGGATCTTCTTACGGGGTTCTTATCACGTCATCTTCGTTTCTGTCCACCACGTCGGCGCGATCCGGATCGTACCGACGAGGGTTCCGGTTCGGTTTCGGAGGTGCGTTTTGGCTTCATCCTCGGTCGATACGATTCGCCCTCGACTACAAGGTCGTAGGAGTTGTTCGTGAAGCGGTCGATGGCGCTCTGGGCGCGGACCGGGTCGGCGAAGGTGGGCAACCACTCGTCGGGCCCGCGGTTGGACGTGACGATCATGGACCCGGCGCGATGCCGCTCGGTCAGCAGTTCGTAGGTGTCGCGGCTCTCGGTGGTATCCATCGCATCGAGACAGAAGTCGTCCAGGATGAGCAGATCCACGGCGACGAGTTTGCGCAGTTCGGCCTCGTAGGAGTTGTCGAAGCGGGCGTGCTTCAAGGTTTTGAGCATCTGGTCGGCCCGCAGGGAGAAGACCGAGTATCCGCGTCGGCAGGCGATGTGACCGAGCGCATGCGCGAGGAAGGTTTTACCGACGCCGACCGGGCCGACGATGGTGACGTGGGCGCACGCCTCGATGAAGCGCAAGGAAGCCAGTTCGTTGAGCAGGGTTTTGTCGTAGTGGACTTTTGCGGACTCGTCCCAGCGTTCCAGGCACATGACGGGATCCAGCCGCGCCCTCTGTGCGCGGATCGTGGCGGCCTGCCCGTCGCGGCGGGAGGCCTCGTCGGATAGGACGAGCAGCAGGAAGTCCTGGTGGGTCATCTGTTGCTTTCGAGCCAGCGTGAACCGCTCGGGCAACGTGTCGAGCATGCGGCCCAGTTTGAGCCGGCGAAGCACGGTCTTTACGTCTTGCGAGATGATCTCCTGAGTCATGCATTGTCTCCTTTGTCGTGTGGTTCATGTCCCCGTGGGGCCATGGGCAAAGCGTATTGCGAGGGAGGCCGCAGGTAGCGGGCCAGAGGGATCACGCGACCGGTTCGGACGGAGGCTGGCGGCGCAGGGCCGTTCTTCAGCGCCCGCGCCAGTCGCTTCACGTCGACCAGGCCGAAGCCCAATGCTTCCTTGCACGCCTCCTCGACGCGCACCGCACCGAACCGGCGGCACAGCCCGAGGAGGGCGTAGACGCGGCGCATGCGAGTCCATGGGAGCGGTCCTTCCAGGATGGCGTCGGCGTAGTCGCCGACGGCCTCGCCGTGCTGCGCCGCCCGACGTCGGAGGAAGTCGATGTCGCGCATGGCGAGGGCGGCCTGCTCCGCGGGGAAGTCGGCCGGGTCCGTAGAGCGCCCACCCGGGGGTTTGCGGGGGTGGACCTTGACCAGGACCCGGTTCTCGTAGAAGCACACCGTCGTGCGGGTGGCGACCGCTTCGAGCGTCTTGCCGACGAAGATGCGGGGGAACGAGTAGATCGCCTTGGCTACCATCGCGTGCTGATCGCGGTGCACCTTCGGGGTCGCTCGCAACGGCACCTCGTACGACTCCTGCGGCGTGGGCAGGAGACACCCCTTCTCCTCGGCGGTGAAGTGCTCCAGCGGCATCCGCTGCGTCCGCGTGTGCCGGTGCATGCCGTATTCGGCGAGACACCACTCCCGGGCACGGCGGCGCGCCTCCTCCAGGGTTTTAAGCTTCTCGCCGGCGAAGCAGTCGTCGCGGGTGGACTGCACAGCCCGCTCGACACGGCCCTTGTCCTGCGGGGCGCGGATCCGGGCGGGGTCGATGAAGAAGCCCCGATGCTGGGAGTACTCCTGGAAGGTGATGTTGATACCCGGGTCGAGCGGGTCGGGGATGTTCACGATCGCCTTGGTGTTGTCCGGGATGATGACTCGGAATATTCCGCCAAAATATTCCCAGGCGACCTCACACGCCTCGATGGCATCGACGGTTTGCTCCGTGAAGACCGGGTATACGAAGCGATGGCGGGTGAGGACGGAGGTGAAGATGAACGCTTTGAAGTGGCGACGCTTACCGTCTTCGCCGGGCTCCAACAATCCCATCCGACCGGTATCGAGCTGAAGTTCCTCGCCGGGGCCGCAATCGGCGACCGGGATGGTGAGCCTGCGTTTGCCGAACCCCAGTTCCGAGATGGCGAACCGGTGCAGGGTCGGGTAACTGACGTCGATCCCTTGCCGAAGAAGAAGCTTGCGCCCCTTGGTCAACCGGATGCGATCCTTGATGAAGCCGGCGATCTTCTCCCGGTGCTTCTCGCAGATCGCCCATCCTTCCCCGTGAGGACGCCCCGGACCTGCTCCGAGGGCGGCGAGAATCTCCGAGAACTTCTCGTCGGTAAGCGCATCGACGCCGTCGGCGGCGTGAAGTCCGCACTGCTGTGCCACGAGGAGGTAGCGGCGGATCGTGTTGCGATCCAGCCCGACCCACTTCGCCATCGCTTTCCGGGAATGGCCGGACAGCCACTGCCTCAAGACTTCTTTCACTTCGATCATTGTGACCTCGCGGTATGCCATGGTCCCTCCGGGCCTTGCCCCAAGAAAGGCAGGCCAATGGAGGGTCATACCATCCGGTCACGCAGGGGGGGGTGAATGATTTGAAAAACTTGATCCCGAGGGGGGTGAATGATTATGAAAAAATCAGCTCAGAGGGGGTGAAAGGTTCTGAAAATCGACAAGCAGCAGGGATGGCCAGCATCTTCATCGAAGCGATGGATAAAGAGCCAACCGAAGATGAACGTGAAGAAGCTCCTGAGGAGCTTCCTCAAGTTGAACCCGCATCCGGCCAGGATCGCGTTGGTGCGATCGCCATCTTTCCCTTTGAGGTGATTCCGATCCATCCGGTTGTCCGATTTCAGATGGCCGATGATCGGCTCGATCGCCGCCCTTCGTTTCAGCCACCTGCGGATCGCCTTGTTCTTCCGAGCCGTCATGTGAACCGCTTTTTCCGGCAACGAATGCTGCGCTCCCTTGTACCCCCGGTCGCAGAACACGTCCGTCACCATCCATCCCGTAAGCCGTTCCACCTGACCGATCGAACGTTTCAGCGTGTGTCCGTCGAACGGATTCCCGTGCAGCGCATCGATGCCGACCACCCAGTTCCCCCGCGACGTCGTTACAACGGGAACTTTACAACCGAACTCGTATTTCTTGTGCGCCTTCCCCTTCGCGATGCACTCCAC
>DATIKE010000288.1:0-7623 GCA_035477895.1 Phycisphaerae bacterium | reverse complement strand
TGTGGCTCGTCAACGCCGCAGCGATCGTCCTAATTGATCCGTCCATTCTCAGTGATGACCATGATCATGTGCGCGATCCGGATCAGCTGCTGTTGTTGACCATCCCGCTGGTCGGAGTGATTACGTCGTACGCCTTCGGCTGGCTGTACTCATCGCGGCTGAAAAGCCCGGCCATCGCCGCCGCCGGCAGCCTGGGCACCATCACCGCCATGATCCTGTTCACCCAGTCGATGCGCGGGTATCGGCCTGAGCTGATTGACCATTCGCTACCTGTCCTGCTGTTCGTGGCCGCTCCGCTTCTGGCCTTGGGCGCATTCACCACCGGCATCGGGTGGTACCTGAGACGCACGGAACCATAGGGAAGGTGCGATCATGCGAAACCTGATCTGGAAAGAGTTCCGGCAGAACAGCCGGGTGCTGCTGGCGGTGGCCATCGTGGCGTTCGCGCCTTATGCCATGGTCGTGTCCTTTAAGCTGACATGTGAATCGAATCCCGCGCCCGCGGGCCGACTGATCGATGCTATTGCCAAAGCCAGCAGCTTCAGTCTGCTGCTGAGCTGCCTTCTGGCGGCTTTTCTTGGCGGAAATGCAATGGCCGGCGAACGGGCGGATCGTTCCGCCGAGTTCGCCGCGGGACTGCCGATCCCCCGCCGACCGGCTATCGCCAGCAAGCTCGCGGTCAGTTTGGGCGCATGCCTCGCCCTCTTCCTCGTGAATTACGCGGTCCTCGCCCTGCTGCTGCCTCTGGCGGAGCCTAATCTAACGGCCGCCAGCAATTTCATCCGGTCGATGGCCCTGGTGTTTCTGGTCATGGTCGGCACGTTTGGCATCGCATGGTTCTTCTCTTCGCTTCTGCGTAGCCCGGCCATCGCAGCTGCCGCGGCCATCGGAACCGCCACCATGCTGGTGATGATCGTCCGCCAGGCATATGGCTGGGAAGTACCGGAGAACACAGCACGACTCTCTCTCGGCGACAGCATCGCCCTGTCCATTCTGGCCCTCGGGGTCGTCCTGCTCGTCGCCGGCACCGGCATCGCCCTCCGGCGAAAAGAACCATGACCTGACGTTACAGCAGACCATCATTCGTCCTTTGCCATTGGGCATTCGTCATTTCTCCCTCCGCACCACCCCGGAACTTGGATTCTGATAACGTCCGTTGATGGGTGTTCCCCCGCCAACTAGAATCCCGCTCATGGAGCGTAACGTTCGCCTGCTGTTGGCCTACGACGGAACCGATTTCCACGGCTGGCAGAAGCAGCCCGGCCAGCGCACCGTGCAGGACCTCGTCGAGCAGGCGCTTCGCCGCGTGGTCCGGCACCAGATCAACCTGGTCGGCGCGTCCCGGACCGACGCCGGGGTCCACGCCCGCGGGCAGGTCGCCGGCTTCCGGACCAGCACCGACATCCCCTGCCACAACCTCAAGCGGGCGATCGGCGGGCGACTGCCCAAGGACATCGCGCTGGTCCACGTCCGCGACGTGCCGCTGTCCTTCCGCGCCAGCCGAGACCCGATTTCCAAACTCTACCGGTATACGGTCCACAACGACGCCGACCGCCCGGTCGAGGAACTCCGGCAGCGGTATGTCTACCACTTCTGGAACCCTTTGGATGTCGACTTCATGCGGGCGGCGTCGCGACACCTCGTCGGCGAGCATGATTTCGCTGCCTTCGCCACTACCGGCCATCAGCGGCTGTCCACCGTCCGCACGATCCTGCGGGCCGAGGTCCACCGCCGCTTCCGCGAGATCCGAATCGACTTCGAAGGCACCGGCTTCCTCTACAACCAGGTCCGCAACATGGTCGGCACGCTGCTGGAGATCGGCCGGGGCCATTGGCCGGTCGAACGGATGCCCGAGATCCTCGCGAGCCGCGACCGCAGGCAGGCAGGCCCAACCGCCCCCGCCCGCGGGCTCCGCCTGGAATGGATCAAGTACGACCTGACCCGTCTGTCGGCCGATACCGTCGAAGGCGACGTACTACCGGATGAGCAGCCGGCCGAGACCGACGATCCCTCGGCCGAAAGCGAGACACCGGAGAGCAACCCGGAACCTGCTTCATGAGGATCTGCCACGTTATCACGCGGATGATCATCGGCGGGGCCCAGGAGAACACCGCCCTGAGCTGCGCGGGGCTGGCCGAGCGGGGCCACACGGTGACCCTGGCGACCGGCCCGGAAACCGGCCCCGAAGGCAGCCTGATCGACGAGGCCCGCGCCGGCGGCTACGACCTGCGAATCGTCCGGTCCCTGCGGCGATCCGTTCACCCGCTTCGCGACTGGAAGGCCCGCCGCGAACTGATGGCGCTCTTCCGTGAAATCCGTCCCGACATCGTCCACACCCACAGCAGCAAGGCGGGCGTCCTCGCCCGGCTGGCGGCCCGCGACGCATCCGTCCCGATCATCGTCCACACCATCCACGGCATGAGCTTCAACCGCACGCAGCCCTGGCCCGTCCGGGCACTATACCGCGGGCTCGAAGTGCACTGCGCCCGATTCACCGACCGCATCATCAGCGTGGCAGACGCCATGACCCGCCAGGCCGAGGCCGCCGGACTCAAACCCCGCACCGGGTTCACCACGATCTACTCCGGCATGCGCACCGACTGGTTCGACCCCGCCAGGCACGACCGCCGCACCGTGCGCCGCGACTGGGGCTTCGACGATGAACAGATCGTGGTCGGCACGATTGCCCGGCTGTTCCGCAACAAGGGCTACGAACAGCTCATCCCTGCGATGGTCGAGGCCGCCCGGCGCAATGGGCGACTTCGCTTCCTCTGGGTCGGCGACGGCGCCCAGCGGCCCGAGTACGAGGCCCGGCTCGAATGCCTCAGCCTGCACGGGCGCGTCCATATGGCCGGCCTGATCCCGCCCGGCCAGATACCCGCCGCCCTGGCCGGCATGGATATCCTGGTACACGCGTCGCAATGGGAGGGCCTGCCGCGGGCGGCCGCTCAGGCCCTGCTGATGCGAAAGCCCGTGATCAGCTTCGATATCGACGGCGCCCCGGAGGTGGTGATCCCCGGCCGGACAGGATTACTCGTGCCGCTGAACGACGTGCGGGCGTTGGCTGACGCGATGGTGGAACTGGCGACGGACCCGGCCCGCCGTCAGGTGATGGGCCAAGCCGGGCGCGAACTGTGCCTGCGGCGATTCGACGCCGCGTCCATGATCGATCGGCTGGAGCAGGTCTACAACGAACTGGCCGGACGCTGCACTGAACAACACCCGGCCGGGTGATTCTTCTCGCCAAGACGGAAAAGGGGTCAGAAGCCTTTTATACCGCCTCTTTCGCCTTCTTCGGTCGCCCGACGGGCCTGAGCGTATACCCGCACGCCCCCACGCTCCCGAGCCTCCCGAACCTCGGCCAACACCCACTCGAAGGCCGCGTAATCGTCTGCGTCCTCGAACAGTTCCTGCCGACCCGCCACCCGGTTCATCACGTGATACGCCAATTCGCCCAACGCTGTCCGGGGTCTTCCGGCCATGACCGTACTCTACCACCGCCAAGATCCGCTGTCAAATGGCTTCTGACCCCTTTTTCGCTCGAAGGCCGCGCGGCAGCGACGGGTTGACCTTCCCTGTAACCCCTTCCGGTCGGGGCTCTGATTAGAGGTGACTCATCAGGCAGCGGCGACTGCTCGGCCCTTGACCATGTCCACGAGCTTGTCGAAGGCCGCCTCGTCGGCAATGGCCAGTTCGCTCAGCATCTTGCGGTTTAGCCCGATTGACAGTTTGCGCAGTCCGTCCATGAACCGTGAGTAGCTGATGTCGCGGGCCCGGCAGGCCGCGGTGATCCGGGTGATCCACAGGCCGCGGAAGTCCCGCTTGCGGGCCCGACGGTCGCGGATGGCGTACTGCCCCGCCCGGACGATCGCCTGCTTCATGACCCGCGTCAGTTTGCTTCGCGAGCCCCAATATCCCTTGGCGTCGGATCGTATCCGGCGTTTACGGCGAGCACGGGCGGCTCCACTCGTCGCGCGTGGCATGAATATCTCTCCTCGTCTCTCGTCCCTCGAGCCCGGCCGGGGCTGAACCCCGTTTCGAGCCGCGGGCCGGCTGATGATTCCTTAGTATCCACCGATCCGGTCGGCCGTCACTCCCCGAGTCGCTCCAGCACCTTCTTGGTCAAAGCCGGCGGCAGCGAGACGCTCTTATGCAGTCTTCGACGGCGCCGGGCACTGCGTCCGCTCAACAGGTGCCCGACGTAGGACTTTCGGCGGAGCGCCTTCTTGCGCCCCGTGACTTTGACCCGTTTAGCCAACCCCTTGTGCGTCTTGTTTTTCGGCATCTCGTCGACCTCTTGCCTCGCTGACCGCAGTGCCCGCCGACCCCAGGGCGACGGAACACGTTATGTTACCATGCCTGCGACCACCGGGCAAGCCTCAGAATCGGATCGAAAATGACCGGAAACCCATGGTGGCCGGGCTCTCGGAAACTTGGCGATCCCGGATATAGCCCGCCATTTCCTGCTCGATCGCCTGCAGAAAACGGACCACCTCCCGGGAGGCACCCTCGGCCACGACTTCGACCCGTCCGTCGGGCAGGTTCCGGACGTGCCCGGTCACCTGGAACCCCCGGGCGATTCGCTCGGTCGTGTACCGGAACCCCACGCCCTGCACCCGGCCGGAAAACAGAACGGTTCGCTGACAGTGTTGCGGTTCCTCCGGCATGGGAGGGGGATCCTCCGCGTGGCGCCGGCCGGCCTCACTTCTTCTGGAAGTCCTCGACCCGCTGGCGGAACTTGCCCGCCTGGTCGGGGTGCAACTGGAAGACCTTGGTGTCTCCGGCGATCATCGCGTACCGGCTGGTCTTCACCTGGTCGGTCGGCGGCGACATCTGCGAGACCAGGACCTCGATCCTGCTGCCGTCCTTCATGCTGAACGACACGCGATCCACGTCGTCCCCCGCCAGGCCGTACTTGCCCAGGTCGGTCGCGTTGAAGTCCGCGTAGCGGTACGTCTTCAGATCCTTGAACGCATTCAGCACGTCGGTCACCTTAAGGGCGTCGACCTGCACCATCGGGTCCTCCAGGTACTTCCACTGGTCGCCGGCCTTGCTCACCGTGATTCCGATCCCCTTGCTGCGGAAGGCGAGCTGGATTACGTCGGCCGGATCGAACTTCAGCACCTGCTGCTGGTACAGCTCGACCCGGGCGTCGTCGTACACCTTCTCGTCCAGTTCGTAGACCACGTCGCCGTCGGCCAGGCATCCATAAACCTTGTTGTCCCGGTAGGTCATGTGCAACTCGTACACCTTGCCCTTCGGCGCGGGCGGGATGGCCGCGGCGTCCGCGGGCATGCTCGCCAGCTTCTGGGCAAGCATGTCCTTGAGCATCTCGGTGGCCTTGGGATTCTCCTCGGGGTTGGTTTCCTGGTACTCGATGAGCTGTTTGAGAATCGCCACATCTCGCTCAGGCCCGGAGGCCGGCAGAGACGCGGGCGTCGTCGCGGGCGGGCCGGCGGCGGGCGTCTCGGTCGGCGCGGGGGCCGCCCCGGGCGCCTTCAGCGTCACCGACACAATCACGGTCGGCTTGTCCAGCCCAAACTTGGCCTTGTCGCCGATTGAAACCACCTGCTTGGCCGGCAGCGAGGCCAGATCCTGAATCAGGTTGCGAACCGAATCCTCATCCGCAGGTCCCTGGACCGGCTCGATCATCAACCACTTGCCATCCGCCTTAACCACACGCTCCGGCGGAAACGGCATGTCCGTGCGATAGGTCCGAAGCTCGACAACGTCCTCCTTGTTGAAGCTCAGGACGCTTCGGTCTCGGTAAGACACCGGCGGCTGAAGCAGGCCGGCGACGCTCGCCTCGGGCACTGCGGCCACGCCCTCCTGGGCCGGGTTGCGCACGTACACCATCTTGCCGCTCGCGCTGGCCGGCCCCACGAGCACGGTGACGGGGTTGAGCTGCCCCTCCTGAGTCAGCACATACCTGGCCCGCGGCTTCTCCCAGTCCAGGACCAGCAGTTCCTTGCCGGGATCCACGAAATCGGTGGCCTTCAGGTCACCGATGGCCTTGACCAGGTCGTTCACCAGCGCATCGTCGGCCTCGGTGCCGTCCGAGAACCGCCACTGCCCCTGCTCGCCGCCGATCAGCGTCATCGCCCCTTCCGGCGTGGTCGCCTCGACCTTGCGGACCCGGTCGGCCTCGATGCGGACGATCGCCTTGTCGCGAATGTCGGTCAGTGTGGGGCTGATGCTCTTGAGGGTGTCCTGCCGCAGCGTGAATACCGACGGCGAGTCGTTGACTTGTGCGTAGAAGGACCCTTCCTTGGCCTGCAGGTCGGCCGAGCCGCCGACAGACAGCACGTAGGTCTTCGTCTCGACCGTGGGCTGGGTGTCGGCCGGCTGGGTGTCGGGATCACCGGGCTGGGCCTTGGCAGGTATCGTGCGCCGGGTCTCGACCGTTATCCTGAGCCGCGGGCTGTCCAGCCCGTACAGCTTCGTCGAGGCCGGCTCGTCGTCCAGGAACTCATCCGCCCGCAGGTTGGTCAACGGCCGGACCATGCCGTCGGCCTTCCCCTTGTCCGCCGGCGTTCGCACCGGGGATTCTATCATCCACTGATCCCCGTCGGCCTTGACCAGCTCGTAATTCTGCATCCCCTCGACCTTGACCCGCTGGATGTCGGCAAACTCGAACTTGAGCACGCGCTTGTCGCGATAGTCCTCGATCCGCTTGCCCGTGAAATGCTGCGACAGGTCGGCGTCTGAAATATGGATTGTGTCACCGCCGGCCAACTGGACGTAGTTGCCCTTTCCGGTGGGCACCCGCGAGCCGATCTTCACCTCCGCCTGGAGCTTGCCTTCCTTGAGCAGTTTCATGACGCCGAGGGGCTTGTCCAGGCCGCTGACGACCTCGCTGGGCCGGCGCTTGTCGCCCTTGTCGAACTGCTCGCCGACCTTCATTCCGGTGACCGCCTCCACCAGGGCGTCGACCTCGAACTTGCTGGCCGGGGCCTGGATCGGAGCATCGAGCTTCCAGTCCTCCTTGCCGTCACGGACGAACACGAACGACTTGCCGTCGCGGCGGCTGACCTCGACACGGTCGGTGCCTTCCGGTTTGGGGTCCAGCAGCGTCTTGTCCGCCTTCTGGGGCTTTTCCGTCACGACCGGCGGCCCGAAGGGCTTGACCACGAACAAGAGGTACGCAAAGACCGCCACGCACACCAAGGCCAATAATGCTGTCGTTCTCGTATTCATGAGACCGTCCTTATGCCACGCTGCTTACTTCCTGCGAATCACCCACATGACCACACCGGCGACCAGGGCCACCAGCGACCATGCCATCGTGATCGCCCACAGCGGGCTGCGGTCGTTGATGAAGGCCACGACGGGCACCTCGGCCGGCCCGGCCGCAATCAGTTCCGGATGGTCGGTCAGCCAGTACAGCGCGTTAATCAGCAGGTCCATGTTCTCGGTCGGCGGCGGGTCTGTCGCCAGCCGGGTGCCGCCCTTGCCCCCGAACCGGATCACCCGCTGCTGCAGGTAGTCGTCCCGCAGCGACAGCCCGTTGCCCATGACCACGATCCGGCTGGTGTTCACCGCCGGCCCGCTGGCCGGCGCCGATGCCGCCGACTCCGACTGCGAAGCCGCGCCGGGTTCGGTCTTCTCGGCCGCCAGGACCAC
>DATIKE010000287.1:0-3581 GCA_035477895.1 Phycisphaerae bacterium | reverse complement strand
CCTGCCGATCGATCCCGGTCAGCCCGACGGTCCGCGCGGCTGCCTGTTTGTGGCTGTCCGGGGGGAGGGGGTGTTGATGCGCGGGCTGGCCGACCCGGTGGAAAGACCAGTGACGGTATCCCGGGAGACTGATCTGAGCAGGGCGTCGATCTGCGAGTCGGTCGAGTCGGGTCACTCGTCGCACGACCATGCGGCGGCGATCGCGGAGCGGCTGGGTGTGAAGGGTCGCCCGGTGCGGATGGACAGCCAGTGCAAGTACGCCGCGGTTGCCCGGGGTGAAGCCTCCATTTATCTCCGGTTGCCCACCCGGGCGGACTACGAGGAGAAAATCTGGGACCATGCGGCGGGCTGGATGGTGATTACCGAGGCCGGCGGACAGGTTACCGACGTGTGCGGCCGGCCGTTGGATTTCTCCGTCGGCCGAACGCTGCGGAACAACAAGGGCGTCGTCGCGACCAACAGCCGACTCCACGGACCCGTCGTCGCGGCGGCCCGCGAAGTCCTCGGCGTGTGATCTTCTTGTCACCCGCGCCCCCGGTGGGTAGTCTACGCTTGCACCATGTGGCAGTAAGCCGAGGCCCGCGGATGGTTTTCATCGGCTGTCAATGTGGCCACTTTTTCAAGGTGCCCGCGACCCAGGCGGGCAAGGCCGGCGACTGTCCGGCGTGTCACCGTTCCATTCGGCTGATCGCGACACATCTGGACCCCGAGGCGAATGAGCCGGCGGTGTGCCTGGTTTGCACTGCCGGCCCGCATCACGTCGGCAGGCAGTTCTTCCTGGCCGGCGACGGGCCGATCGTCGTGGGCAAGAGCCGCGAACGCGATCTTCCGCTTCGCGATCCGATGGTCTCGCGGGTGCATTGCCGGTTCGTCCGCGCGGAGGGGAGTTGGCGGATCGAGGACCAGGGCAGCACCAACGGCATCGAGGTGAACGGCAGGAAGGTTCCGGCCGGCGACCTGCGTCACGGTGACGAAGTGGTGATCGGCGACTGCGTGTTCACGTATCTGACGCCGCTGACGCCCGCCCCGATCCTCACCCCGACACCAGCGCCGGAAGAGCCGCCCGCGCCAGCCGAGACGGCGGCACCCGTTCGGGTGGTCAAGGTGAAACCGGCTCCCAAGGTGATTCCGGTCAGGAAGACGGCCAAGACTGCGGAGGTCGACGGCCCGCTGGCGGTCTTCGATGAGACCGGCCTGCTCGCCCTGGCCAAGGACGAGTATGTTGAGCCGGCGGCCAAAGTTTCTCAGATTGCCCCGGCCAAGTCCGTTCCTGGAGCGGGTTCGCGGCTTCCGCCGACCCCGCCGGCTGGGCCGGCTTGCCCATCGTGCCGGCAACGGTTGCCGCTCGGTGCCGTCATCTGCGTCAACTGCGGCATCAACCTCAAGACCGGCAAGTCGATCCTCACCTCACTGGAAACCGGGTTGGACGAAACCTACGCCCGGGCTGAGGCGATCACGCGGTGGATCAGTTGGATTATCTGGTGGGGCTTTTCCCCGGTGGCATCCGAGGCGTTCGGCACGCGCAAGCCCTACGCCATTCGGGGGATCGTCCTGGTGACCGTGCTCGTGAGCGTGTGTTTCCTTGTATTGGTGTACTCCGACTCGCCAGCCTTTGACTCGTGGCAGAACCTGATGTTGTGGAGCGGCAAGTTCGACCCGAGCCGGATACCGACCGAGTTCCTGCCGCGCGGCATCCGCCCGGACCGGGTGAAGCCCGCCGATATGGGATTAGGCACGTATCATCCCTATCAACTCATCACCCATGCGTTTCTGCACGGCGGGTTGCTGCACCTGGCCGGCAACATGATCTTCCTCCTCGTGTTCGGCTCACGTGTGAACGCCCTGATCGGCAGCATCCTGACCATGGCCATTTATCCTGTGCTGGCTGTCTTTGCCGCGCTGTTTCAGATGGCTGCGGGCACGAATGACATATATCGCCCCATGCTGGGCGCGAGTGGAGCCGTCATGGGCCTTGCCGGGATGTATTTCGTGTTTTTCCCGCTGCATCGGATGCACATCCTGGCATGGTATCGGCTGGGGCTTCTTTTCAGATTCGAGCTGCATCTCACAATCTTTGCCGTACGTGGTTTTTGGGTCGTGTTGTTCTACATCGGCATGGACGTGCTCTTCACGGCTCTGGGGGCCGAGGACAACGTCGCTCGCTGGGCTCACCTGGGCGGTTTCATCATCGGGATGGCCGCCGCGCTGGGCCTGATGATGATCCGTCTGGTGAACGCCCGCGGCTCCGATCTGCTCACGTTGGTGTTCGGCCGCCACGCGTGGGGCATCGTCGGCCGACCCAACCGCGGCGAAGCGATCGCCGCGGCGACGGAGTAACCGCAAACGGAGTGACAGCGACCCTTGTGTGTGATACAAGGTGCCGCAGGCTTCCGCCCGCAAAGTGCTTTGAATACGAATCACATCTTTTCCGTCAGGTGGGCGTGCCGGTTGAAGTGCGACTCGGTGATCGGCAGGGGGATGCATTCCCGGCCGCGTTCCCACGTTCGACGGACGACGTCGGCCATCATATCCAGGAACAGCGGATCGTCGTTGAGGGTCCGGGCTCGGGCCATCGGCAGGCCGATCTCGCGGCACACCTCGGCAGCACGGACGTCCAGGTCGTACAGGACCTCGATATGGTCGATGATGAAACCGATCGGCACTACGACGGCGGCTTCCAGGCCGCAGGCGCGCTGGCTGCGCAGATAATCATTGATGTCTGGTTCGAGCCAGGGGTCCTGCGGCCGGCCGCTGCGGCTTTGGTAGACCAGGGCCCAGTCACGCCGTCCGATGCATTCGAGCACGCCGCGAGCGGTAATCTCCAGATGCTGTCGGTAGCAGCATTGTCCGGCCATCACCGTTGGAATACTGTGGGCGGAAAAAACGATCCGGGCCCGCTCGCGCAGCGGCGGCTCCAGCCGGTTGATGGCCTCGCGGACGTGGTCGGCGTAAGCCCGGATGAAGTCCGGGTGGACGTACCAACTGTCGACGTAGGTGATCCCGATCTCTGGAAGACCTTGCCGGCGCAGGGCCTGGCAGGCCTCGCGGACGTTCTTCTTGTATTCGCCGCAACTGGGGTATGAATGGTGGGCCGCGGCGATGAAACCGATCGCCCGGCGAACACCCTGTCTGGCCATGTCGGCCAGGGTGTCGGCCAGAAACGGGTGCCAGTTCCTCATGCCGACGAAGACCGGCAGATCGACTCCGGTGGCGCCCAGACGCTCGCGCAGACCGGTGGCCTGGCTCCGGGTGACGGCCGGGAGCGGAGAAATCCCCCCGAATCGTTCGTAGTTCCGGGCGACCTGTTCAAGCCGCTCCCGTGGCACCGGCTTGCCGCGGACCACGTTCTCCAGGAATGGCCGAACGTGCTCCGGCGCCTCTGGCCCGCCGAAGGCGATGATCAGAACAGCATCGAAAGGTCGCTTGCGGTCCATACTCAATGGCTGTGGTCGCTTCCAATAAGCTGTGACGATGAAATGACCTTACCATGAGCATGTTGGAATATCGAACCGCGGGTGAGTCGCACGGCCGGGCGCTGATCGCACTGATTGAGGGGGTGCCGGCCGGCGTGAAGCTGGACA
>DATIKE010000286.1:0-5838 GCA_035477895.1 Phycisphaerae bacterium | reverse complement strand
ACGGTATACCTCTTCGTGTGGGCTTGGCCACGTCCAGGACCGCACGGCCATTCCACCGCCAGCCACCCGCCGGCCTCCAGCTCCTTAAGAACACGCTTGATGTATCGGACGGACAGACCCAGATCCTCCGCGATACCTTCCTGGCTCGGCCACGCATACCCATTGCTGCCCTGTCGCCAATAGAGGTACGACCACACCCGGTAGCCCTCGCCGCGTAGGCTCAGCATCGCGTCGATCCAGATCGGACGTGTCCCTCCGTCGCTCATATGTCCCCCTGTGCCGCGTCCCAAATCTGGGTCCACCGCCCCCGCGGCGGCATGCCCGCCCGGACCCACGCCGCCAGCTCCTCGACGCTCCACAGTCGGCGGCCACCCAGCTTCCGCGACTGGGGGCCCAGCTCGCCGCTTTTGTCCATTTGAAGGAACAACGTCCTCCCGACGGCGATCATCCCAGCGGCCTCTCCGGCGTTGGCGGCCAGACGGGGTAAGGTAGGTGCATCAGTCGCCACTGTACGCCCCCTGATGGAGCCCGGTCTCGATGTACTTCTCCACCGCCGCCCGCGGCCACAGCCAGGATTTTGAGCACCTAAGACCCTGAAGGAGTCCCTGTTGTCTGAGGCGTAGCAGCGTACGCAGGGGGATCTTCACCTTCATCTCACGCAGACGCAGGCGCTGGATGACCTCATCAGTCGTAAGAAGGTCGTGTGTTTTCAGTTCGGACGTTTCGTTGTGATCTCTCTTCTTGCTCATTGTAAACTCCACTACAAAAGGTTGCTGCCTCGTCGGTCCCGCCGTCATACGCGACCGACACACTCCGACGCACCCAGCACATCTTTCCCTTTCACAGCGGCCTGCAACGAGCAGTCTCCGCTGTATGCTGCATGGATTAGACCACACCGCGCAACACAATACAAAGAAATAGCAAGATAATCTAGCTCTTGATACTATAGTACAGTGTTATACTACTTGCAACCCCTGTGATTTCAACGGTTAAGAGACGGGGTTCGGTGTGAATGTTTTTTTGAGAATTGTGGCGAAATCGTGGGGCCAGGGGGACATTTCGCGACCAGAACACAAGATTCCGCCGTCGGCCTGGTCGCTGGAAAAGTAGCGGCGCGGCAAGTCGTTGGTCAGGCGGGGGTTATGGAAGGGGGGTGACTTGCCGCGCCGTTGAATGCAGGGGATGTTGTCTCTATTTCCGGCTTCCTCGGGATATCGGCCCGTTGTTCCTACGGTCCTTCAAGACCATTCCGACCAGCAACCGTTGGCCATCGTACTTCACGTCGCTTGCCTCAACCATGGTCTTGCCGGTCGTCGCGTCGGTTACGTTGAAGATTGGCGTCGGTAGGGTCATAGCACCGCCGGATCCGCCCGTGGCTTCCACGCCAAGCCGCCCACTTGACGTTCGGCGCAAGGGCATGATCGCCTCAGATCCAGCTTCTCCCATCAAGCCTATCCCGCCGGTAAACCCGAACAGCGTCGGGCGGCTCACGACACCACCGAGCCCGAACGCCTGGAGCCGGCCTTCGGAGAAGGCGTCGCCCATCGCGGACGGCTTCGGCGCCATCAGGTTTGTGAACGACTTAGAGATTCCCTGGGCCATCGGTTCCCAAATCGTGATCTGCAAGATTCGGTCCACCACACCCATCGCCGCATCCCCGAGATAATCCAGGGCGTTCCCCAGATTGCGGGCGTGCATCGTCGCCTGCGAAAACCCGCGGGTGAATCCTTCGCCGATCTCATCGCCAATGGCGGCCATCCTTCGGGTCGCCTGGAGTTCGCCAACGAGCCGCCGCAGTTCGGCGGCCTGGCCGGGCATGAGTTCGTTGCCCTCACGCAAGGCGTCCCGTTTTGCCGATTCAAGCGTCACCGCCACCTCACGCTCAGCGTTCGTCAGGCGCAACAGCTCCCGCTCGAACCGCAGATCCGCCGCGTACTCCGCTGCAACGTCTCGCCTCGCCGCCGCGACCGCCGCGACGCCCCCGAGCAGCTCCTTCGCGTCGATCTCCGCGTCGTCGGGCCCCTGGAGCAGGTCGTTCTGCTGTTGCATCTCCGCCTTCGCCCGTTTGGTCTGGGCCCGGACGTATGATTCGATCAATCGCCGCGCATACGCTTCGTCTGCCGGGTCGCGCCATATCGTCGCCGAACCGCCGCCCATGATCCCCTGAGCGACAACGGTCTCGTACCCGAACGAACGGCCCGTCTGACTCTTGTACGCCTCCAGAACCGACTTCTGCATCGACGGCATGAGCCCCTCGTACATCGTCCGGAAGCTGCTCTGCTGTTGTGTTTTCTTGTAGAGCGTGTCCATCGCGCCGGTCACGATCCCGACGCCCTCCTGGAAGTCCTTCGCCCATCGGTCGATTGCCGTCCGGTTGCTCTCCAGCCAGGCGTTCAGGCCCGTCAGGGCCTTGTTCGCGGCCGGCAACAGACGATCTCCCAACGCCACGCCAAGTTCGTCCGCGTTGGCCTTGAGCCGCTTCATCTGGTTCGCGTACGAGTCCGCTGTCCGGACCGCGTCCCCTACAGCGTCGCTGCTGCCCTTTTGGATGATCTTGTAGCGCAGCAAGACCTTCTCCAGGTCGTTCAGTTGGCCGTACGTCTTGTTCAGCCCCTGGGCAAACGCTTCCTGCTCCATCCTGTTCTCAGAGATGACGACGCCGTATTTGCGGACCACCTCCGTGTTCCCGACGAGCGCGCTGGTGAAGTCCCGCAGCACGTCGGCGTCCGCCGCATTGGAGAAGCTCGCCACGTCGATCGCCAATCTGGTCAGACCCTTCGACAACTCCGCCGCGTCCTCGCGGGCGAACCCCAACGGGACGAACAGATCCTGAACAGCAGCCAGATGCTTCTGGATCTCCTGCGTAGACCGCCCGACCGCGTCGCCGTAGCCGGTTGCCCACTTGAGGGTGTCCTGCTCCATCCCCCTGAACACCACGTCGAACTTACTTCGTGTCTCGTTGACCGACCCGGCCATCGTCACGAACTTGGCGGTCAAACCGACCACCGCGCCGCCGGCCGCAGCCGCCACAATCGAAAAGTCGCGCTTCATCCGCTCGACGAACCGCGATGTTGCCGTAGTCGTTCCCGCCATCGCGCGATCGAACCGCTGGAGCCCCGCCACGGCGGCGGTGGGGTCGATTGCGAGTGCCAACGTTGCTTCTGTTGCCATCGTATTGCCCTTTCCATAACCGTATCTCCATCTGGTGGACTTTGGGGGGTCCAAGTCAAGAAAAAGGGCCGGCCGGAACTCGGATTCCGTACGGCCCTCGGTGCTTGATCTGGGTTTCCTGGGTCTGGCGCGAATGAAACGCAAGAAATCGGCCAAGGCTCAGGACTACTCTTTCTGGGATTGTCGTAAGTGCTTGTTTCTCCGTGGTTTACTGACTGGGCCCGCAAGGATTCGAACCTTGGACCAAGGGATTATGAGTCGATCCGGAACCCGCGTTATTGGCTCGAAAATGGGGTTTTGAGCCAAAGAACCGTTCGTCCGCGTTCGTCCGTGTACGGGTTTGGTCGTCTGAAACACAAGAAAAACGCAAGAAATCCAAGCTCATCATCCCACCTTGTCGATCAGCCCGCCAGCAGCTTCAATCGCCGCCTGCTTCTTGCTCTTGGCCTTGAGCACGCGGGCATAGGTCTGGAGCGTCAGCCGGATGTCACTGTGGCCAAGGATCTCCTGGACGACCTTGGGCTCGACGCCAGCCTCGATCAGCAGCGTCGCGCACTGCCCGCGAAGGCTGTGGAAGTCGAACACGTGGCCAGCGTCGTCGGTATACGCGATCCCAGCCGCCTGCAAGTCCTCGCGGACCATTTCGGCCGTCTTGTAGCAGATCGTGAACGCCTTCGCCGTGGGCAACTTGTGCTGGCTCTGGAAGTACTGTCGCAGCGCCGCGGCCGTCTTGGCGGTCAAGGGGATGACTCGCTCCTTGCCGCTTTTGGTGATGCTTGCGTCCAGGGTGATGACCTGCTTGTCCAGGTCGAACGCGGACACCTTGACCTTGCGGAGTTCACCGCGACGCATGCCGCTTTCGGCGACAAGCCGGTAGATCATCGCTCGTTCCGGTCCGGTCAGGTTATGGTGGGTCACCTCGGACGCAGCCGTCACCGCGAACAGCCGGCGAAGCTCCTCGATTTCCAGGGCCCGACGGATCAGACGCCGGTCCTTCTCGACGTCCAGCAGCTTGACCTTCTTCCCGCGAAGTGGCGACTTGGACACGAAGTCCGACCCTACAGCCCAGTTCGTGAAGCACTTGCACGCCATGAGGATCGAGTTCGACCGCCGGTACGAAATGCCCTTCTCCCGGCGCTGCCGTAGGTAGTCGGCCAGCTTGTCGGCGTTGATGTCGCTGAAAAGGCGGAAGCCGCACGTCTTGAACGTCTGGAGCAGGTCACTGCGGGTCTTCGTGATGTACTTTGGTTCGCGTTCAGCAGCCCGCATACTCCCGATGTACAGCTCGACCAGTTCGGGCAGGGGCTTTGTCGCCATGCTGGCGCGTTCGTCGAGCAGGCCCCACCCGGCCAGTGCGGTCCGGACGACCTGGGGGAGGCCCTCCAGCCGGCGCTGCAGGTCGCTGTCAATGTGACCGCCGCTGCCCTTGACGTTCAGCAGATCCTCGACGGTTCTGGCAAGCCTCTGGCTTGACGCCTCGTCGGTGAAAGCGTTCAGCCGCCGCTGGATGTTCTGGTGGTCGCGGAACTCGCAAACGTAGTGCTCGACTTCCAGGGTGACACGCTTGCCGCTGCGGGTCAGTGGGGCGGTGATCTCTTCACCCCGCTTGTTCGTGAACTTGGCGTACTTGCCGTCGCGGCGCTCCAGGATCTTCGCCCCCTGGGGCCGCGGGATTGTGTACGTCGGTCGGAAAACTCTCATGGCTCTTCTCCTTGAATCGTGGTTGTACGGACAGGGCCGGAACATCCGGCCCATCGCGGTCAGATTGCTCGGGCGCCGAACAACATCTGGTGCATCGTCCCCGGCTGGACAGCTTCTCGGGCGATGACAAGCATCATGCCGCGGGCCTCAGGGCCCATCTGTCGTATGCGGTCCTGGAGTTCGCGGTCGATCTTTCGCTGTTCGGGTGTTTGTCGGTGTCGTGTCGCGGTCTTCATGGTCATCTCCTTTCACGGAATTTCTATTGAGCCCTACAGGGCACGATCGCACCCCAGGACCCTGCCACAGGTCAGACTGGGGGCCGTTCGGCCACCAGAGGTGGCAAGATTGGGGGTTCTCGACGTCGTCGGCTGTCCGGTCGAACCGGGATTCCGGGCTGCCCGACGAAGTGCGTCCAGGACGGCCCGGCGCCGATCGCCGGCGGTCTGCTGAAACTGCCGAAACTCCGAAAACTCCGGAAACCTGTTCATGCGCCACCGCCTTTCTGACACCACCCATATAGGCACGCAACATCGTAATGGAACCCCTCCGCAATACAGTCCGCCCACGTGCAAAATATGTCCGCCGTCGTTTCGCCTTCTGGTGGATCCGCTACCCTCGCTATCCATTCACCCGGTTCGCCGAAATCGCACCCACGCCACTTGCCGTCAGGTTTCTGGACAGCCTTGTAGAGACGCACGAGGCAACATTCTGTCAGGCCGTCTTCATTCCCCCACCAGACAAATTCTTCTCGCTCACGCAAGTCCCCATCCATGATCTCTTTCGTCTCTGGGTCCACAAAACGCCCCTCGTACCAGACATTTGCGATGAACACGACCATTGGGGCCTTCTGTTTGGCTTTCTCTTGTAGGACTTCGCTTAGTAAATCGTCAACACTGCCGGTTGTGATCTCAAATCGCATACCGCATTCTCCTGTATCGTAGGGGCCGCCGTGCTGGCCGGCCCCCG
>DATIKE010000285.1:0-10366 GCA_035477895.1 Phycisphaerae bacterium | reverse complement strand
GTCCAGACGACTCTTCAAGACTGACAAAGACACGTCTTGCGGCCCATCCCGCAGGACCGCGGATTCGAAACACGCGACAAGGTATTGCCGGCCGTCCCTGCGTGGCCGGCAAGGGGTGCGACGCGCGGAGGGCAATCATGTGAGACCCGTCCGCGGATTGCGGGCCGCACGTCTTGCCTGCAGCCCAACAATTTGGCATTGTGCCCCCCCCCCCCGGTTTGTCAAGGGGGTAGCGACGTTTTTTCGCGAAGTTTGCCGCGTGCTTCGGACACCGACGTGATCCGGCCTCCCGGCCCACTGCCACACCCCGCCCGCTTCCGCAAAAGAACAAAGGTAAGGGCCTCTGTCTCGGCCCAGGAAGGAAGGCCGCCCATGTCCCGCAGGACCACTCCCAAGCCGACCGCCATGACCGGCGCCGGCCGCCGCCAGGAGATCGTCAGCCTCCTGGCCGCCGCCCTGGCCCGCCTGCCGCAGCCCGCCGCAGCAAAAGAGCCCGACATGCCTTGCTTTGGGCCGGCCTCTGCGGCTCAGTGTGACCGGCCGGCCGGCAAGCCGGCCAACGGAGGACAGGCGGCATGAGCAACCAGACCGTACACAGGCAGCTGGCCGAGCTCGGCCCGATGACCGCCGCCCAGCTGCGGGACCGGTACGAGGAACTCTTCGGCGACCGACCGCGAAGCGGCAACCGCCAGTGGCTCTTTCGCCGCTGCGCCTGGCGGGTCCAGGCCCTCGCCGAAGGCGGGCTCAGCGAGCGGGCCCGCAAGCGAGCCCTGGCGATCGCCAACGACGCCGATATCCGCTTCATCCCGCCCCGCCAGCCCGACCCGGCGCCCGACCTGCCCAGGCAGGTCCTGCCGGCCGGACCGGTCAAGCCCGACGACCGGCTGCCGATGGTCCAGACGGCCCTGACCCGCGCCTACAAGGGCCGGCTCTACAGCGTCGAGGTCCAGCCGAATGGGTTCATCTACAACGGCGATCTCTACAAGAGCCTCACCGCCGTCGCCTACGCCATCACCGGCGCCCACTGGAACGGCTATCACTTCTTTAGGAAGTCGCTGCACGAGGCGCAGCGGAAGGAGGTGGTATAATGGTCCCATCTACAGACGTGCGCTGCGCGATCTACACCCGCAAGAGCACCGAGGAGAACCTGGACCTGGACTTCAACAGCCTGGACGCCCAGCGTGAGGCGGCCGAGAACTACATCGCCAGCCAGCGCCACGCCGGCTGGGTCTGCCTGGCGGACCGCTACGACGATGCCGGCTTTTCCGGCGGCTCCACCGAGCGGCCCGCCTTCCAGCGCCTGCTGGCCGACGTCGAGGCCGGACGCGTCCAGTGCGTCGTGGTCTACAAGATCGACCGGCTCAGCCGCTCGCTGCTGGATTTCGCCCGGACGATGGAGCTCTTCGACCGCCACCAGGTCTCCCTGGTCTCGGTCACCCAGCACTTCAATACCACCAACTCCATGGGCCGGCTGACGCTCAATATCCTGCTGTCGTTCGCCCAGTTCGAACGGGAGATCATCTCCGAGCGGACCCGCGACAAGATCGCCGCCAGCCGCCGCCGCGGCAAGTGGACCGGCGGCCCGCCGGTGCTCGGCTACGACCGCCACCGCGACCTGACCGGCAGCCGGCTGCTGGTCAACAAGGCCGAGGCCAAGCAGGTCCAGGCGATCTTCGAGATGTACCTGCAGCTCGGCTCGCTGCTGGATACGGTCCGCTGGTGCGACGGCCAGGGCTGGCGCACCAAGCGTTACACGAACGGCCGAGGGGTGATCCGCGGCGGCCGGCGGCTCGACAAGTCCATGCTCCATCAGATGCTGATCAACCCGATCTACGCCGGCCGGATCGTCTACAAGGGCCAGGCCTATGCGGGCGAACATGAGGCGATCATCGACGAGCGGACCTTCGACCAGGTCCAGGCGCAGCTGGCCCGCAACCGCAACAGCGGCGGCAGCTGCCAGCGCAACAAGCACGAGGCCCTGCTCAAGGGCCTGGTCCGCTGCAAGCACTGCGGCTGCGGCATGAGCCATCACTTCGCCACGCGCGGCTCGGTCCGCTACCGCTACTACGTCTGCGGGACCGCCCAGAAGCGGGGCTGGTCGGCCTGCCCGTATCCATCGCTGCCGGCCGGGCCGATGGAACAGTTCGTCCTGGAGCGCATCCGCGAGGCCTGCCGCGACCCGTCCTTGCGGGCGGAGGTGGTCCGGCGGGCACGGCAGGACTTCGACCAGCAGCTGCGGACCTGCCGGCAGCAGCGCAATGACTTGCTGGTCCGCCGCCGGCGATGCACCGCCCGCATTCAGGAACTCGTCGCCGACCCCGCAGGACCCGAGGAACTGGCCCTGCGCCAGCAGGATCTAACGGCCATCGAGGACCAGCTCCGACAGATCGACAGCCGGCTCGCCGACCTGCAGGACCGCCGCATCGATGAGGACGAACTGTCCGGGGCGTTCGAGTCCTTCGAGCCGATGTGGGACCGGCTGCGCCCGGCCGAGCGGGTCCGCCTGGTCCAGCTGATCGTCCAGTCCGTCGAGTACGACGGCGCTAACGAGGAGATCGCGATCACCTACCACGCCAACCAGGAGGCCGCCAGCCATGCCTGATACGCACCGCCACAAGTTGCAGTTCATCCGCCGCCACAACGGCCGGCGGGCAGTCCGGGCGCCCGTTCTCCCCGCGGCGCCCGGCCGGCTGCCGCGGGTCAGCCGGCTGATGGCCCTGGCCATCCGCTTTGAACACCTGCTGCAGACCGGCGGCGTCCGCGACCAGGCGGAACTGGCGGCCCTCGGCCGCGTCACACGCGCCAGGGTCACCCAGATCCTGAACCTGCTCCACCTGGCGCCCGACCTGCAGGAGCAGATCCTCTTCCTGCCGCCGTACACGACCGGCCGCGATCCTCTGCCCGAGCGCCTGGTCCGGGCGGTGGTGGCCGAGCCCAACTGGGGCCGCCAGCGGCTCATGTGGGCCGGACTCCGGAACTCCATAACCGCCTTGCGGGCAGTCGGTTGATCCTTCTTGCACTCGCCGGGGCGATCTGCTACGATCCTCGTTAGGGATCTGTTAGGCACCATGGTTTAGGGGGACTCCTCGACGTTGAGGAGGCATCTGGGGGATCTTCGAGGTGGCGGCACCTGTGGAGGAGGGTACGTCGTGCACAGCAAGCCAGTGGCATCTGCGCTACGATCGGGCGGCCGATCGATACGAGGCGTCGCCTCTGTCGCCGCCGCTGCTGGACGCCCTGGCGGCCGGGCTTCGGGAGTGGGCGTCGCTGCTGCCGCAGACGGAGCTGGACCGCCGCGGCCGCCACAAGCCGGTCAACAGCTGGGGCCTCGGCCCGGAACAGGCCGCCATCAACCTGGTCGAGGCGATGCTGCACCTGCAAGGTGAAGTTCGCCTGGCCACCCGTCTCGATCGCATGGTGCGGCGGCTGCTCAAGACCGCCATGCACCTGGATGAGTGCTATCCGAAGGTCTCGGCGGACGAGGAGGCCGCCGAGAAGCGGCTGGTCAAGACCTGCCGCATGCAGGCGGGCTCCCTGGCGACCGTCCTGGAGCAACTCAAGCAGACGCTCTTTGGTGCCCGACGGCCGGCCCGCGCGAAGGTAGCCCCCACCGCCAAGCGGTCCGGCCGCGCGGCCAACATCGAGCAGCTGCGGACCGAGCTGGTCGAACACATCAAGGGCACCCGGAACGCGATCGATACGGCGGTCCGCCTGAAGTGCCCGCCGCCGGCGGTCGAGCCGCTGACGGCCGCCCAACTGGCTGAGCGGACGGGCCTGCCGCGACATACGGTCAGTCGCTGTCTTCGCGACGACGCCGCACACGAGCTCCGCATGCTCTGGGAGATCGCCAGCAATCCGGAGATGATCGCCAGGTATAGTCGATAGAACCGGCCACGCCATAACAGAGGATCCCACTCGGGACCCTCTTTTTTTGTATCCGCCATGTCGCTGTTGCCGTTGCGCGCATTTCGTGCAACGGCAACGAAGATTTTTTTCAGGTCTAAGCCGATGCCGGACCGGCACTTGCGGAGTTGCACTTTGTTGCAGTTGCAGATTTGCTGCAACTGTGGCGGCAGGTAGAGCGGCCCGCCGGAGGCCGCCGACCGAGGCCTTCGAACAGGAAGATCGACATGCCCGCCACCACAGACGCGCGTCCCTCCTTCGTCAATGAGTCCGCCCAGCGACGCATCAACTACCGACTCGGCCGCCTGGCACGCCGCTACCAGCTCGGTCCGCAGGACCGGCAGGACCTGCGCCAGGACCTCTGGCTGGCACTGCTGCGGGCCAGCCGGCGGTTCGACCCTGCCCGCTGCCCGATCGAACGGTTCGTCGGCATGGTCCTCAACCGCCACTGCAAGCACCACGTCCGCCAGTTCGCCCAGGCCCGCACCAACCGGCCTCAGCAGGTGGCCTGGGACCACCGCATGGAGGCGGTCCTGCTGGACCCGCAGGCCGAAGCGGACCTGCGCCATGTCGACCTGCGCCACGACGTCCAGGCACTCCTGGCCCAACTGCCCCGCCCGCAGCGACGGCTCTGCAAGGCCCTGATGCACCGCCCGCCGTACCAGGCCGCGCGGCACCTGGGGATCTCCGCCAGCACCCTGTACCGCCAGATCCGCAGGCTCCGTCCGCGGTTCGCCGAGGCCGGCCTCGACGGAATTCTTCGAGACTGATGCCACAGTCCGCCCGCTCCCGCAAAAGAACAATGGTAGACGACCAACAGCAAGGAACCAGATCATGACCACCATCGACCTGAACCTGCTGCAGACCGAACCAGCCGAACAGTACCACGCCAGCGCTGCCAGGTACCTGACCAGCCACCAGCTCATGGACTTCATGAAGTGCCCGTGGCTGCACCGCAAGAAGCAGCTGGGACTGGTCGCCGACCGCGACTCGCAGGCCTACCTGCTGGGCCGCGCGGCCCACTGCCGCATCCTCGAAGGCCGAGACATCTACGAGTCGCAGTTCGCCTTCGGCGGCCCGATCAACCCGACGACACGCCGGCCATTCGGCCAGGCGACCAAGGCCTTCGCCGAGTGGGCCGCCGTCCAGGGCAAGCCGGTGCTGACCCAGGAGCAGGTGGAACTGATCGAGCAGATGGCCGCCGGCGTCGCGATGAACGAGGCGGCCGTCGACCTGCTGCTGGCCGGCAAGGCCGAGGGCGTCGTGCGGGCCAGCTACGGCGGACTGCCCTGCCAGGCGCGGCTGGACTGGGTCCATCCACAGCGCGGGCTCGTCGATCTCAAGACCTGCGAGGACCTGACCTGGTTCGAGGCCGACGCCCGCCGCTTCAGCTACCCGCACCAACTGGCGTTCTATCAGGCCCTGCTGGCCAAGGCCGTCGCCGGTGAATGCGAATCTGTCCACATCATCGCCGTCGAGAAGCGCGAGCCGTTCCGCTGCGGCGTGTGGCGCCTCAGTGACAACCTCCTCTTGGCCGCCCGCCGGCAGAACGAGGCGGCGATCCGCCGGCTGAGGGCCTGCCAGCAGAGTGACTGCTGGCCGACCGGCCACGAGGAGGTGCGCGTCCTCGATACTGCCTGACCTCCCATCCGCCCGGGCCCGACAGGAACGTGCCGCCAGGCATGGACTCCTCGTCCTGCGGGTCCGGGCGTCCCTTTGGCAGGACCGGCGTGCGCGACGGCGCTGCGGGTTCGACTCCCACACCTGCCTGTGAACGGGCACCTCAAGACCATGGAAAGGAACGATGATGAGCCTCCTGGAACAGATCCGTACCGGCCGACGCCATTCACCACCACGACTGCTCATATACGGAGTCGAGGGAGTGGGGAAGAGCACCACTGCCGCCCAGGCGCCCAAGCCGATCTTCATCCCCACCGAGGACGGCCTGGACCAGATCGACTGCGCCTCGTTCCCGCTGGCGACGACGCTGGCGGACATCAAGAACGCCCTGCAGGCCCTGATCCACGAGCCGCACGCATACGAGTCGGTCGTGATCGACTCGCTCGACTGGCTGGAGCGACTGATCTGGGACGCGCTGTGCCAGCAGTACGGCGTGTCCAGCATTGAGAAGGTTGATGGCGGCTATGCCCGCGGCTACAGCCACGCCCTGTCCCACTGGCGTGCCATCCTGGATGACCTGAACACCCTGCGCGCGCGGCGTGGCATATGCACAATCATGCTGGCTCACAGTAAAATAGAAAAGTTTGAGGACCCCGAGCGGCCGGCCTACGACCGCTACTCGCCTCGGCTGCACAAGCACGCCACGGCCCTGATCAGCGAATGGGCCGACGCGGTGCTCTTCGCCACGCGCCGGGTTATCACGCAAACCGAGAACTCGGGATTCAACAAGTCCCGCACGATCGCCGCCGGCCTCGGAAAGGACGGCGGCGACCGGATCCTCCGCTGCGTCGGCAGCCCCGCCTGCGTCGCAAAGAACCGCTACGGCCTGCCGGCGGAACTGCCGCTGTCGTGGCAGGCCTTGATGGATGCGATGGCTACGAATCACGAGGGCGATTGACCATGGCCGCCACACGCCCAGCCGGTCCGGAAGAATCCACGAAGACCTCCTCAGTCTGTGGAAGGCATCTTCCCTTCTCCGACTTCAGCAGGCATCGCGGCCGCAGAGATGGCCGAGACTCCCGGTGCAAGCCAACATGCAGAACAAGCGCCCGCGGACCAGTTGCATTCGAACCACTCCCACTCTTGCCGAGCACGAGGTGCGGGCGATCCGAGGACTCCTTGCCGGCGGAGTCCCCCAACGCGAAATCGGCCGCAGATTCGGCGTAACCCATGGAACCATCGGTGCGATCAAGTGCGGTCGCACATGGATAGACATTCGCTAACCCGGAGAGAGGAGTTTGAGCACAATGGCCAATCTAGGCAACTTCAACGCGAACGAAGTCGAACCCGGCGGCAGCTTCGATCCGCTGCCGGCGGGCAAGTACCTGGTCTGCCTGACCGCCAGCCAGATGAAGCCAACCCAGCGAGGCGATGCCAGCTATCTGGAGTTGGAGTTCGTGGTGTTGGAAGGCCAGCACAAGGACCGCAAGATCTGGGACCGGCTGTGCCTGGATCATCCCAACCCCCAGACGGTCAAGATCGCGCGCGGTTCCCTGTCGAGTCTGTGCCGTGCCGCCGGCGTTCTGCAGCCGCGCGACTCGACGGAACTGCACAACATTCCTGTGGTGGCCTCCATCGGGCTCCGCAAACGAGCGGACACCGGCGAGCTGACCAACGCTGTGCGTGGCTATGAGCCGAAGTCGGCGACGCCGGTCACTGCGCAGCCGGCGCCAGCCAACAGCAGCGCTCCGCCGTGGAAGCGGTGACGGCTGGCTGGCAGGTGTCGTTCATCTTCCTTATCAACCTGCCGGAGTACGTCTCGCCCCAGATGCTGCACGGGCTGATTAGCGACGCCGGCAAGCTCATCGGCATCGCCGACTTCCGACCGACCTATGGCAGGTTCCAGGTGACCCGCTTCGAGGTGCTCGGGCAGGACTGATGTCCGCACCGTGCTTGGCAAGCCAGGACGCGATGGAACTCGCGCAGGAGTGGTCGGGCAACGGCATGGCTGTTGCGGCTGATTGCCAAGTGTTCATAGGAGGTCCAACGCATGGACAGACACAAGATCCCATTGGAATCGATCCGGATCGACGGCGGCACGCAGATCCGCGTGGAGATCCGAACCGATGTCGTGGAGGAGTATGCCGAACGGATCGTGATGAGCAGCTGTCCGTGTTAGCCGTTCGAGAGATTGCCAAGCAGCTGACACTCGAACTGGCCAAAGTACTCTGAGGGGACCCGCATGCGGACGATTGAATTGCCCTTCCCACCGTCGGCAAACCACTACTACCGCCGCGTGGGCCACCGCACGTTGATCAGCCGGGAAGGCAGGGGTTTCCGCACAAACGTCTGCGCCCTGCTCGGCGGCGGTGGGCCGCGCAAGCCGCCGATGGGCGGGCGGATCGCCCTGACGATGGACGCCTTTCCACCGGACAGGCGGAGGAGAGATCTAGACAACATTCAAAAATCGACATTCGATGCGCTCCAGCACGCGGGGGTCTACGAGGATGACAGCCTGATCGATGCAATCGTTGCCATCCGTCACGAACCTGTCAGCGGCGGCCGGCTCGTGGTGAGGGTCGAGGAGTTTCCATTGTCCCACTGTCCGTTCTGCAGACGCGCTATGCCCACTATAGAGGAGACGAAAGCATGCAACTGGAACTGAAGCGAATTCGCTGCGATGGCGGCACTCAGCCGCGCACCGCGATCTACGACCAGGTGGTCAACGACTACGTGGAGGCGATGCGTGAAGGCGCCGTCTTCCCGCCAGTAACTGTCTTCTATGACGGCAAAGACTACTGGATTGCGGATGGCTTTCATCGGATGGCCGCCGTGCAGGCGCTTGGCCTGGCCAGTATCGAGTGCGAAGTCCGCCCTGGCGCCCTCTCGGATGCCCAGTGGCACAGCTTCTCCGTCAACAAGTCCCACGGCCTGCGGCGGACGAACGAGGACAAGGAGCGAGCCGTCAAGGCGGCGCTGCTCCATTGCCAAGGCCGCAAGAGCGACCGCGAGATCGCCAGGCACATCGGCGTGACAAGCATGATGGTGGCAACCCATCGGCAGGCCCTGGCGGCCGCAGGTGAGTTGCCAACACCAGCGCATCTATCAGATTCTGATAGATGCGCCGACAGCCGCGAGGCACCCCAAGGCATCGCCTTCGATGTCAACGGCGTCCTCCAGGACGGCCAGCACCGTCTCTGGGCGATCGCCCTATCGGGCTGCACGGTCCCGATGAATGTCACCGTGAACACCCCCGTCGACTGCATCGAGTACGTCGGCGGCGGCAAGCGCCGCATGGACTCCGAGCGCATGAGCCTCAGTGGCCGATTCGACGGCGGGGTCAACAAGAACCAGCTGGCGACGCTGCGGGCGATGGTTCGCGGGTTGGGCGCCGACCGGAAGCTGCCCTTCTGCCGCACGTCGGACCTGCTGGCTTGGCACAAGCCGGCTGTGGACTTTGCCGTCAGCAACCTGACTACCAACCGGATCAAGGGCGTCGGCTCCTCCACCACGCGGGCGGTAGTGGCCCGCGCCTGGTACTCGGTCGACACCGACAGCCTGCAGCGATTCTGCCAGGTGCTCCGAACTGGAATGGCGGTCTGCCCGGTCGAAGGCAACATCATCCTGCTGCGGGATTACCTGTCGCGATTCGACCGCAGTGACACGCTGAGCAACCTCCGCGAGCAATACGGCAAGGTTGAACGGGCCCTGCAGGCCTTCCTGGCCGGCAAGGTTCTGTCCATCCTGCGCCCTTGCCAGACCGAGATCTTCCCGTTGCCGGAGGAGGCGCTGGCCTGACTCCCCGGTGCCGGCGGCGGGCCGCACGCGGCCGTCGCCGGCTGCATGTTCGAATTACTGAAACGTCACAAAGGAGAAGAGTCTATGAGTAAGCGCATCTACATATCAGGACCCATGACCGGTATCGACCGGCACAACTTCCCGGCCTTCCATGCCGCCGCCCGGCGCATGCGGGCCGTCGGCTGGCGGGTGGTGAACCCGGCCGAGAACTTCGGGGGGCGGACCGACCTGCCGCGCGAGGTGTACATGCGGGTGGACGTCGCCCTGCTGGCGCTGTGCGATGCGATCGCGCTGCTGCCGGGCTGGCAGGACTCCCGCGGCGCCCGGGCCGAGTACCTGCTGGCCCGGGAGATGGGCCTGGAGGTCCGGGACGCGGTGACCCTGCGGCGGATGGCGGAGGTGCCCGAGGCGACGGTGCAGATCGCCGCCGCGGACGAGCCGGTCCTGGCCGAGGCCCAGCGGCTTACCGGCGGCGCCCGCCAGAGCAGCTATGGCCATCCGCGGGAGGACTTCGCGCGGACGGCCCTGATGTGGACGGGTATCCTCCGCGGCAAGCTGCGCCCCGGCGAGGCGGTCGCGCCCGGTGATGTGCCGCTGTGCATGATCGCGGTGAAGCTGGCCCGCCAGACCCACCAGCACAAGCGGGATAACCTGGTCGACATCGCCGGCTACGCCCGAACCGCGGCCATGGTCGCCGGAGACGAATGATGGCCAAGAAGGGCAGCAAGACATTCCTGGCCTTCGGCGACGTGCATGTGCCGCACCAGAACCTCGAGGCGGTCGCGATTGTGCGGCGGGTGGCCCAGCGGCTCCGGCCGGACCTGGTGGTCTGCCTGGGCGACCTGCTCGATTGCGGGCAGTTCTCCACGCACCCGCCTACCTATGGGACGCCGGAGTCGGACTATCTAAAGGACCTGAAGCAGGCCAACACGCTGCTGGACCAGATGCAGGCTTCCTGCGCCCGGCTGGTGATGGTCGAGGGCAACCACGAGTACCGGCTCGATCGCTGGGCGGCCGCCACGGCCGAAGGACGCGCCGGCTGCCT
>DATIKE010000284.1:0-3086 GCA_035477895.1 Phycisphaerae bacterium | reverse complement strand
AATAACGGCACTTCCTCATACTGGTGCCTGTTTTCGAGTCCCGCCGGATTTCGCCGAACCTGCCGGTGAATCAAGATGAGTCACGGACTCACCGGCCTCGGTTGACATATCGTACCACCGGATGCCCGTGTTCCACAAGGTGCGCATGGGGGGGGCGTCCCGGACCCCGACGCGGGAGGGGGTCTCACATCCCGGGATACAGCGTTTCGTTGAAGAGGGTTTCGATGGCCAAGGGGCGGGGGTTGGCGTGGATGCACAGGCCGCGGGGGCTGGAGAGGATGATCTCGTCCCGGCAGTCGCCCCAGACGTTGGCGACATACGCGTAGAAAGGGGCCTTGCAGTCGGCTTCCGAGCGATCGGGCGTGCACTGCATGGCGAAGGTCTCGATGATGCGGCCGTCGCCGTCGTACAGGGCGGCGGGCCGGCCGGGAGCCTGGCCGTACACGAGAATGGCCTGCGGCGAGCCCGGGCCGAACCAGTCGGCGGCAACCGTCGCGATGGCCCAGTCGCCCGGAGCCTGCCGGCGGCGCCAGAGCTCCCGGCCCTGAAGATCATAGAGGTACAGGATGGCCCAGGCGTCGGCGTCGCGCCGGTGGGTCGGCAGCGGCGTGCGGTCGACCACCGCGAACTCGAGATCCGAGCCGCGATGGAAGCGGCCGGCCACCACGTGCTGAGCCTCGCGCAGCGGATGCTCCCACATCACCGTGCCGTCGGGCCGCAGGCAGTGAATCCCGCCATTACCGAACAGCAGCCGCCATTTGCCGTCGGCGGGCTTGACGATGTAGCAGGCGTCCTGGTGGGCGCCTTTGGGATCCGTCGAGAAGAGCACCTTGCCGTCGTTGTCGATCAGGGCGAACCCGACGAACACCTCGTCCCGGCCGTCGTCGTCCACGTCGGCCACCGCGGGGAAGTGTCCGGTCGAGCCGGCCCAGTGCCACAGTTCCTTTCCCTGGTGTGAGATGCCCCACATGTTCCAGTAGCGATCCTTGACCACCAGGTCCTCGCGTCGTCCTTGGCCGGTGAGATCGGCGAAGAGGAAACTATCGTCCGCCGGCGCGGGCAGCGGGAACGACGCCTTCCGGTGACCGGTGGCGCCTTCGAGGACAAGCATCGTGGCCGTGCCCTCGTAGCGGGTGGCCCGCTCCCGAGGCGACTTGCCGTCCCAGGCGGGCTCGACGTACTTGGCCTGTCGAACGTGGAGGACTTCGTTGCGCCCGTCGTTGTCCCAGTCGTACACCTGCACGGGGAGATCGCTGTAGATCGTACCATTGTCGAGCGACGGCGTGCCCACCTGCCAGAGGACCTGCCCCGCGACCGTCAGGGCGGTCAGGCAGGTGATCTCGCGGGTGGCCCGAACATTCTGGACCAGGAGCAGGTCTGGTGCTCCGTCGCCGTTCAGGTCGCCGATCCGGATCGTCTCAGCGCCGAAGTCCTTCACGTCCAGGCTGGCCACGAGGCGTGTCGTGGGCGCCGAGGCCGGAGCGGAGGTCTGTGCCAGTATCAAAGCCGGCATAAGTAACACCGCTGCGAACGCGACGCAGAGTGCGAATCTGATCCGAGTTTGCTTTGACATGAGGCGGCCTCCTCGATCGGTCGGCTGACCATGTTATCCGACAGAGACGATGGCAGGAATGTTGGAGGGGCACAGCGGTGTCCGCCGGGGCGCAAAAACCAGGCCGGGCGCCGCGCCCGGCCTGGTGCCGCGTAGACTCCACCGCCTACGAAAACGCTCGTTAAAGGCCCGTTCTGTCGGCTGACTCAGTGCCGCCAGCCGAAACCGAACCCGAAAGATCGCGAGGGACGAGGAGCACAGTAGCCCGTCCGATACGAGGGATAATAGCTTCTGCGGCCGTAGCTGTGATACCCGTAGCCGCCATACCCGTAGCTCCGATACACCGGGACCGCCCAGACCGGGGCCGGTGCGTACACGATCGGCGGCGGTGCGTACACCACTGGCGCCGGGGCCACATAGACCGGCGGAGAGTAGTAATATCCCGAGTAGCCATACGCGGGGTAGCACTGAGCTTGAGCCGTTCCCGCATTCACGCCCACCACCAACGCACCCGCCGCCAGAACCGCCATCATCACCGAAGTCTTGGAGGTCAACATGGCTTTCCTCCTTCGCCACATCGGATTCGGGCTCCCTGCCCCGGGGCCGCACGGTTCAGGCACCGCGCCTCAACCCGGCCCGGCCGGCCATACCTGCCCGACCTGCGTCCGTTCGATATCTTAGACAATGGTGACCCCGAAAAAGTTTGCAGATTGATACTAATTTTTCGGGAAAATCCGCCGCCTGGACCTTAACTATTTGAGAAAGAACAACTTACGATTATTCTCGCGGATCTGCCGGAGGATTCGCATGAACTCGTCACGGTCATGCTCGCTGAGGCTTTCGAGGGATTTCTGGATGGCGCCCAGTTTCGCCTCGCGGTAGACATGATGGGCCTCCTGGCCGACGGCGGTCAAATCGACATCGATCTTGCGTTTGTCCTCGGCGTTGATCGCACAGCGAACCAGCGGCTTGCCGCCCTTGCTCTCAAGCGAGCGGATGATTCGTGACATCTGGGCCGGCAGAACGCCGATTTGCCGCTGGATCTCTCCAACTGTGTAGGTCCGCTCGGCCTTGGACAGAATGTCGAGAGCCAGGAACTCTGTTTCGGTGAGGTCCAGGTGTGCCTTGCCCTGTGTGCGGCTCTGGGCCAACCAGGACTCCTTGGAAAGCTCGAAGACTTCATTCGCAAATGCCTGTAATTGCTCGGCTTGGTGGTATTCGGGCACGGCGGGGTCCTCGCTGAACGGGAACGCGGCCTGGACCGGCCCGGGCGTCGAGATTTGACCTTCGCCATCGGGTCGTCCGCAGGGATCATGCTAAGGCCCGGCCCGGAAACCGTCAATAACATTTCTCAGGCCGTCAACTATTGTATCGGCTGAACTAAGGCGGGAAAACGCAACTTACCCCGCCTCAAAAACGGTAAGTGATTGAAGGGCAATGGGTTGGGACCTGTTTTGCATTTCAAATGTAGCCACGTACATTTCAGATTTGTTTCTTGACTTCCATAGGAATATGATGTATTATTGGTCTGTAT